>PUOC01000197.1 GCA_003551965.1 Clostridiales bacterium
ATGATCGAGCTTGGGGGCCGGAGCGTTCGGTCTTTGGGAAGATCCGTTATATGAGCTATGAAAGCACACGCCGTAAATTCGGCGCACGCCAGTATATGGAGCGGTACAGCTGAACGGGTATGGCTGCGGCGGACGCCGGCCCTCGGCATGGCGGGCTCATGACCGGACGGACCGCAGGCAGGCGCTGCCGCCGAGAACCGATGACATGATCAACCGATAGGAGGAGATGCGCCATGGAAGCACTGCCGCAGCGTTTGCCCTTGGTACAGGGGCCTACGGCCCTGCACCGCCTGCCAAGGCTGACGGAGTATTTTGGGGGGCCGGAGATTTGGGTGAAACGAGACGACAATACGGGTTTGGCCCTGGGCGGTAACAAAGCCCGCAAACTGGAATTTTTGCTGCACGATGCCCAAGAGAAGGACTGCACCGACGTGATTACAGTCGGGGGCATACAATCCAATCACGCACGCATGACAGCGGCGGCGGCCGCCTCATTGGGTCTGGCCTGCCATCTTGTCCTGCGAGGCAAGGATCGCAGCCTGCAGGGGAATTTGCTCCTTGACCGCCAGTTTGGGGCGGAACTGTATTTCCTCGATCCCGGCCAAGACCGCGAAGCACACATGGCTGCACTGGCCCAAGAACTCAAGAACCAAGGGCGGCGTCCTTACACCATCGGCGTGGGGGGCTCTAATGCCCTTGGCAGTCTGGGTTATGTCAAGGCCGCCGAGGAACTCATGGGCCAGCTGAACCGGCCCGACTTCTTTGACGAAACCGTCGCGGCCGTGGGTTCGGGCGGGACCTATGCCGGTTTGTGGATCGGGGCTGCAGCCTACTGCTGGAGAACACGGCTGCAGGGAATTGCCGTTGATGGCGAGCCCTTTGCAGAGATCATCCAGGCCATTGCCCAAGACGCTGCAGCAAGCTACGGCACACCCCTGCCCCGTCGGGATAGTCTGCTGATTGACGATTCTTACATCGGAGGCGGCTACTCGATTCCAACCGACGAAGGGGTCGAGGCGATTCAACTTTTCAGCCGCTTAGAAGGAATTCTACTGGATCCCACATATACGGGGAAAGCGGCGGCAGGACTGATCGACCGTGTTCGATCCGGCGTGTACCGTGAATGTAAACGGATACTTTTCTGGCACACGGGGGGAGCGCCGGCGCTCTTTGCATCGGCGGAGCTTCTGTCCTGAGCCGCTGATCGAAAGAAACGCCCCGATGCGCAGTTGGGCAAGGGGGCGTTTTGTGCTGTATAGGCCGTCAGATGGTCTCACCAGCCTGCAGAGAATGCAGTACCATGGCACTGCGGAGGATGGCCGCGTCACTGTAGCGGCGCGGATCGAGGCCAATATTGGACGTGACTTGATTTAAGCGGTATGTGACGGAATTTCCGGCCAAAAACATCCGATCTCCTGTGTCGCGCAGCCGGTGGTTGTGAAGGAAGAAAATGCGTACGGTTTGGAACCAGTCCTTCTGCTGGGCTAACATCTCGGCAGCTTTGAGATGCTCTTCCGATGTGGTGCTGTACGGTATCGACTGCACAAACCGGATCATGGTATCCTCATCATAGTACAGAAAGGGTTCTTTGAGGCGCATCCACGGTCGGCAGCGCATGGCGCTGACCGCCTCCATAATCGACTGCTGCGTACCGTCGCGGCCGGTGTGAAAGCGTCCGATTCCCGTATGCAGCTCGCCCGCCGTGGGATCGAGACTGCTGTTCAGGTTGCCTATCTGCTGCTGCAGAGTCTGCAGTTGTTCGTCCAAACTGCGGTCGGCTTCTATCCACTTCAGAAACAACCAGTGCCGTTCTCCCCACTCTAGGACGGCGTCCTGTTCGTGCATGGGGAGGGCGGATACCGCAGGGAAATTGGCGCTGCGGGGTTTTTTCCATTCATAGAGCGGCTCCCAGGTCATGGATACCGCCAGGCGTTGATGGTTTGTGTCCCAACCTCGGTTGGACAGTTCGCTTAAGGTCTGCTCCCCGGGCTCGCCATCGGGATCGTAGGCTTGACGGATCAGAGACAGCAGCTCAGCACTGTGCGCTTTGGGAAGAGAGGGCTCGCGGCCGGACACTTCAGCGTCTCCATGTAGGCGCTGCTTATGGCGCTGGTATGGTCCCAGAACTGTCTTTGCCACAAATCGTTGGTTTGTTGGTTCGTATGTGCGCAGTGATCTCGCTCCTTTATGGTCTCCCGTCCCCCATTGGCCAGACACATCCAAGGTGCCCCTGTCCTTTCGTGACAAGGAAATTATAGCATAAACGGAAGTTATCTACAACAGAAAAAGAAATATCACAAAATTATTTCGGCCGTCAGCGGCCAAGGATTTACCCCGACGGGCAGGAACCCCGAAACTGGACAAGAACAACAAATAGGGACGGAACAAGTACGTTCCAAGCAGACGCTGATCCAAGAAGTAGCAAAGAAAGGGGTGTGCTTACGTGCAGGCGCACAATCCCGTGTTTTCGCTAGTGAACGGCTTTGTGGATGCCAGGCATGCCAGCTGTGCTGTGGCGTGTTTTGCCCGGGGCGATCGGGTATACGGCCCGGCAGCCTTCGGGGAGATGAGCTTCTTCCCCGACGCCGAACCCGCGCATGAACGGGCACTGTTTGATCTGGCTTCTTTGACAAAAGTCGTCGGTACCACTTCGGCTGTACTGCTCCTGTTGGACCAGGGACAGATTCGGCTGGACGATCCTCTGGCCCATTTTTGGCCGCAGATTCCCGCGGACAAACGCGCCATTACTATCCGTCAGCTTTTGACCCATACCAGCGGAATGCACGCCTGGCTGCCGCTTTATGAGCATGCCAGCAGCCGGCAGGACGCGCGGCACTGGATATTGGACCAACCTTTGCAGCACCTGCCTGGACGGGAGGTCGTTTACTCCTGCAAAGGGTTCATCATCCTCGGCCTGCTGGTGGAATGGATCGTCAACCAACGCCTGGACGCCTTCCTGCAGACGGACCTCTTTGGGCCGCTGCATATGGACGAAACGCTGTATAACCCCGACGAGTCACTGCATGATCGCATTCCCTACACGGAATGGTGCCCCCGGCGGAAACAATTCCTGCGCGGGACTGTACACGACGAAAACGCCCAGGCCATGGGCGGTGTCAGCGGTAATGCCGGTCTTTTCTCCACTGCCGCCGATCTGTGGAAGTTTGCCCGCTGGATCTTGGGGGAGGGGTATCCGCTGCTCAGCGCGTCCACGGTTCGCCTCCTGTTTCGCAACCATACGCCGGGTTTCCATGAAGCCCGCAGTCTAGGGTGGCTCGCCCGCGGCCAAACACACAGTTCCGGCGGTGATCTGCTTTCGGCGCGCGCCATTGGGCATACCGGCTTTACCGGAACGTCGCTGTGGTTGGATCCCGACACCGACAGCGGCTTCATTCTGCTCACCAACCGTGTTCACCCAACTCGAGATAATCCGGCGATGACTGCCTTTCGGCCCCGATTTCACAATGCAGCCGCCGCGTTTCTCGATAGCGGCGCGTAAAACCGGGGGCGGCGCGGATGGCGCTCGTCCCCGGTTCCCAGACGATATTAGCGATTGCGTTCCTTGGCAGCCCGCAGGTTCTTCAGTCCAACGGTGACGCTGTCCACAGGGGAGATTTTGTACTCTTCGGTTTCGATGATCATCCATTGTACACCGACGGGCTCTAGCGATTGAACCACCGCATCCAAGTCCAGATTCCCTTCTCCCACATCGGTCTGTTCTTTGCTGCTGTTGAAATCTTTTACGTGCACCAATGGGCAGCGCCCGGCGTATTTCTTCATGTACGAAATGGGATCGACCCCTCCATGGAGCACCCAGCCTAGATCCAGCTGCGCGAAGACATATTCCGGATCGGCCTCTTGGAACAATGTGTCGAGGAAGTATTCACCGTCTTCCTGAACAAATTCAAAGGAATGATTGTGATAACCGAACTGGATACCTTCGCCCTTCAGTGTGCGGCCGATCTCTGTCAGGCTCTGGGCAAACTGTTTCCAATCGGCGGCCGTGGTCAACTCTGCCCGCGGTGCTGCGGGGCAGACCACATAGGGCAGGTTCAAAGCCTTGGCATCGCGGATCACTCCGTCTAGCGAGTCCCGCAGCATCGGATAGGGCACGTGTGAACTCACGGGGGTCAGCCCATACTCCTTGAGTGCCTTGTCAATGGCCCCCACGTCAACTCCCTGGTATCCTGCGAACTCTACCCCTTCATAACCCAAGTCGGATACGGTTTTCAATACTGACAACAAGTCGTCGGCAGCTGCCTCCCGGAGTGAGTACAGCTGCAGTGCAATAGGTTTCGTCACGTACATACCATCCTTTCTGGGGCGGTAATTTTGGCTGTCGCCGTGTAATTTCGTCCTCCCACCCACGGAATCCTTTTCGTGGGGGAAATCTGGCCCAGCTTTCCTCGGCACTGGTTGCCTTTCATCTCCTGCAACCAGTTTGCATAACGAAATTTTCGCAGCAGCGGGCGAAGAAATGGATATCCAGGGAGGAATTCGATGTCATGTGTGGAAGTGAAGAAGAAAGAAGCGCTGAGGGGTGATAACAATGAACACGATGTTTCAGGTGGACGACTTCTTTGTGCGCATCCGTGATAAAGGCGGCCGCATGAAGCTTACGGTGTGGAATGGGCATGGAAACAAGATTATTTCCGAGTTTATTACAACGGATCACAGTGGGAATTTTTGGAATTTGATCGAGAATCATAGTTCGGAGTCGGTTGTCAACGCAGTCAAAGAACGGCTTTATTCTTAGGTTATTTTTCCCGGAAGCACGGTGACATGGCCCGTACCCGAACAGCAGTGACAAGTAAAAGTATAAAACTCCAGGGAGACTGTCCCTGGAGTTTTGTGTTGCAAGGCCGAACCGCGCGCCTGATTGGTTGGACGTTCTCAGTGTGCTACCACGTCAAACTCCAGGGCTTCTTCCCCAAGGGATTCGATTCTCACCAGCAATCTCGCGGGAACCGCAGCAATGGTCTGGTATGTTTGGCTGATTGGCCCCATATCCCGGTGAATCGGCAGAGGCACGATATCCCGCTGCAGGCGGTGCAGAAACACTTCACCCCTGTCCAATGTGAGGGTGCCCTCGTACTCCTGTCCCTTGACGGTAAAGGTGAACTGGTGCTGCTCCTGGTGATCCCGGGGAATTTCGCGGCGGAACACTTCTTGCCGGTCCACGGTCACCACAGCTTCCCGCCGGCCCTGGCCGTTATCACCGAACAGCCGCGGCATACTGACAATGGCTGTTCCGGCCACGGAGGCCAAGAGAATGATCAGCACCACATCTGCTTTTTTCAACCCTAACAATGCCATCAGTCCTTTTCTAGTGGCGGCTAGGCGGGGCCTCTGCCTTCTGCCTTTGCTTGAGCAAGCGTTCGGCTAGCCCGGGCACTTCGCCGGCATGGGACGCCGAACCGTCAGCCCCGATGTCCTTGGCCAATTTCGGCTGGCTGCGAAACGCAGGTCCACCGACCAGAATCACAGGGGCTGCGGCGCCCAAAGACCTCACGGCCGCAATCATACGTTCGGCCGCTTCCACATGGGTATCTAAGGCGGCGCCGATGCACAACAGCCGCGGCATACCTTCGGCGGAAAATTCCTTTATCCGCTGCGGGGTGTGGCCGCTGCCTAAGAAAAACATGTTCCAGCCCGCGGTCTTCAACCGATCCGACACCAAGCGCAGTCCAATGTCATGTTCGTTGTCCGGCGCCAGGACGGCAAACCCATCCCGCCCGTATGCCTGTCTCTGCGAGGGAAACAGCGACGGGATATGATGGGTGATGATCCGCATATGATCGAAGAACTGCATGGCAGCTGCTTCAGGAACCTTTCCGTCCTGCCAGCGTCTGAACATGGATTCCATCAGCGGGGCAACGTAATAATCAAAGACCTGATCCAGGTTGCCGGATGCATCCAGCTGTTCCTGGAGAAAGCCCATGGCTTCGTTTACCTGCCCGTTTTGAATGGCCAGTTCCAGCTTCTTAGGCTCGTCGGGACGGAATGACTCATTCCATGGACTCCCGCCTTCCTGCCCCCAACCTTCTCGCCCCATGAGGAAGTCGATGGAAACAAGAAACACGTCGGCCAGCTGCCTCAATGTGTCCGGTCCGGGAAAGCGCGAATTCGCTTCGTAGTTGGCAATGGTAGTCTGAGCCACATTAAGTTTCTCTGCCAGCTGCCTTTGGCCGTAGCCATGGCTCTGGCGCAGTGCCCGCAGCCTTTGTCCGAAATCTGCCACACACTCCACCTCCCAGAGCGATCTTCGATGTTAGTGTTATTCGAGCCGTTCAATGAGTTTGAGGCTGTAACCGATGATTTGCATTTCATCCTCGTCCAAAACAATGCCCTCTGGCGGGCGCTGCCGCAACTTTAGGGCAACGGCCTTCTGGCCCACAGCCTGGTGGAATTGAATGCGGTTCATCACAGCCCGGACGCCCAAGACAGCGGAAAGCACAGATGCGGCGGCTTCATGTCCTATGGCCGAAATGAAACCGTTGTTTTCCACCAGCGCTTTTGCCTCTTCCACGGATATGTCACCGACGCGAAATAGGCCATTGGAGGTTATGATTGGGCCATTAAACAGGGCAATGGGATGGCCTCCGTCCTTCATGGTACAATAGGCTCCTCTCTGATTCCGGTATCGGCCAAGGACACAGGATGGCCGTTCTTTGTCGCCGGCACCCCGGTCTCACCGGGTTAACCGTTTTCACTGCGGCCGGAGTCACCCAAGGTTCCTGACCACAGTTCGTAGCCGCCGCTTAGGCTGTAAAGGTTCGAGAAGCCGTGGTTCTGCAGAATGCGATAGGCTGTGTAGGCCCGTTGGCCTACGGCACAGTACAAAAGAATCGGCTTCTGGTCATCCAACGCCCCGATGTGGGAACGGAATTCATCGATGGGGTAATTGACCGCGCCGGGCAGGTGCCCCTGTTCGAACTCGTCGGGTCTGCGCACATCGATGATCTGGCAGCCGTCGAGACCATCTTCCAGGTCGTCTAGTGTCAGCAGGCGGTACTGCCCTCTCATGACATTGGCCGCCACCATGCCTGCGACAATGATCGGGTCTTTAGCCGCAGAGTAAGGCGGGGCATATGCCAGATCCAACTGCTCCAGATCATACGGCGTCATGTCGGCCATCAAGGCCGTGGCCAGGACATCGATGCGTTTGTCCACGCCTGCAAAACCCACAGCCTGTCCGCCTAGCAGCCGTCCGCTGTTGGCATCGGCGATCAGTTTGATGATCATGTCCTGGGCGCCGGGATAATAATCGGCATGGTGTCCCGAAATCGTATGGCTGACCTGAACAGCATAATCCAATGCCGCAGCCGCTCTTTCATTGAGCCCGGTGGCCGCCACGGTCAGATCGAAGACCCGGACAATCGAAGTTCCCAGAACGCCGCGGAACGCCTCCTTGGCAGGTTCCTCCGGGTGGAGATCGGCTGCTGCGTTGTGTCCGGCTATGCTGCCCTGCTTGTTGGCCGGTCCGGCCAGGGGAATACGGACGGGACAGCGTCCGCTGCAGTGATTGGTTTCCACCATGTCGCCGGCTGCATAGATATGCGGGTCGGAGGTGCGCATATAGGAATCGACCTCGACGCCGTTGTTGGGACCAATGTGCAGCTGGGCTTTTTCAGCCAGGGACGTTTCCGGGCGCACACCGATACTGAGTACCACCAAGGCTGCAGCTATTTCTTCCCCGCTTTCCAGTACAACAGACTCTACCGTTCCATCGCGGCCTTCAAAGGAGGACACTCCGTCAGAGAGAATGACCCGAATTCCCTTAGAGCGCATGTGTTCGGAAGCAAAATAGGCCATTTCCCTGTCCAAGGGCGGCATAACCTGATCCATCTTCTCTACCAGTGTGATCTGAAAGCCGCGGCGATGCAGGTTTTCAGCGATTTCCAGTCCAATGAAGCCTCCGCCGACCACGCAGACGGGGTCGTCTTTGGACAACGTCTTCACCATATCGAGAATGGCATCACCGTCGGGGATTGTCCAGAGGGTGTGAATGCCGCGGCTGTCAATTCCGGGAATCGGCGGCCGCAGGGGAACAGCACCAGTCGCCAAAATCAATCGGTCATAGTGGTCTTCAAAACTGCCGTCGGGACCCGCCACCTGAACCGTGGACTGATCGGGCTTTATCTCCGTTACTTCATGGTTCACTCGTACATCAATGCGGAGCCGATCCCAAAACCGCTGTTCGGTGACTAGAAACAGATCATCCCGGGATGGGATCTCACCGCCGATATAGTAGGGAATGCCGCAGTTTCCATAGGACACATACGGCCCCTTTTCGTAGATCACGATTTCCACGTCTTCATTGGTTCGGCGGGCCTTGGCAGCAGCACTGGCTCCGGCTGCCACTCCGCCGACCACAAGCAAACGTTTTGTCAAGATATCCACCTGCCTTGTGGGTGCATTGGTTTTTGCCGATTATGTCTAGTTTAACACGTCGGGAAGAAGAAATCACGTGGCGATCTTCGCCGAGGCGGCCAGCGCGATTTCCCGCATCCTGCGGGAGGAGCCCAGGCTTTTGCCCGGAAATACTATTATTATCGGCTCCAGCGCGAACCTCCCTTATCCCGATGTCCCGGTTCGGCTGGCTTGGGGCAGGGGTTTTAGGAGACACGCTCCCCTCCCTACCATATCGGGCTCGACGCCCGGCGGGACCACGGCCGAAACAAAGCAGAGGAAAGGAGACGCTCCACATGGAACGGCATGCCACAAAACAGGACGTCAACCAACGGCTTTTTAGCAGAAACTACACAAGGTTCGGCTTCGATCTCAACCCGGTGGTGTTCCTTGCTGCGTCCGCATTTGTGCTTTTGTTCTCGGCCTATGCGCTGCTGGATGCAGAACGAGCTTTCGAGATGTTCACATCGCTGCGGGCCAATATCACGGAGTCCTTTGACTGGCTGTTTATCATGGGCAGCAACTTTTACATCCTGGTCTGTCTCTATCTGGCCCTGTCCCAGTTAGGCAGTGTCCGCATCGGCGGTGTGGACAGCCGTCCTGAGTTCTCCAATCTGGCCTGGTATTCGATGCTGTTGTCCGCGGGTATGGGAATCGGGCTTATGTTCTGGGCCGTGGGCGAACCGCTCTATCATTTCGTGCAAACACCCCCCATTTTCACCGGTGCCGATGGAATACACGCAGCCCTGGCGGCTACCTTCTTCCATTGGGGCTTCCACCCGTGGGCTATCTATGCATTGCTGGCCCTGTCCTTGGCGTTCTTTGCATACAATCAAAAGCTGCCCTTGTCGCTGCGCTCCGCCTTCTATCCCTTGCTGAAAGACCGCATTTATGGCATCCCCGGTGACCTTATTGACACCTTTGCCGTACTGGCCACGCTGTTCGGCCTAGCCACATCTTTAGGCCTGGGTATCCAGCAGATCAACAGCGGCCTTCACCACATGCTGGGCATTGAGTTCAGTGTGGCCGCCCAGGTTGTACTGATTGCCGGCATTACCATGCTGGCCATCGTTTCGGTACTGTCCGGCATTGACAAAGGCATTCGGATCCTGTCGCAGGTTAACATAAAACTGGCTGGCCTCTTCATGGTACTGATCCTGCTGCTCGGTCCAACCCTTTATCTGCTGCGCCTCTTTTCCAACGCACTCGGTGTGTACCTCAACCAATTTGTGGAATCGGCCCTGTATGTCAGCCAAAACGGGAATGGCTGGCAGGGAGAGTGGTCTGTCTTCTATCTGGCCTGGTGGATTTCCTGGTCGCCTTTTGTGGGAACATTCATCGCCCGCATATCCAGAGGGCGGACCATCCGTGAGTTCGTACTCGGCGTTCTCGTGATTCCTTCTCTGCTTTCCTTTGTCTGGCTGTCCGTGTTTGGCGGCACGGCCATATTCATGGATCAGAGGTTGGACGGCGGCCTATTTGCCGTGGTGGAAGGCAACCTTCCCGGTGCGCTGTTCGAACTCATCGATTCTCTTACACTGCCGTTTTTGGCCGGTGTTTTGAGCAATCTTCTCTTCGTCGTTGTCATCGCCTTGGTGATGTCCTATTTCATCACTTCCTCCGACTCCGGCTCGCTGGTCATCGATAAGATCACATCCGGCGGAAAGCACAACGCCCCCAAACAGCAGCGGGTTTTCTGGGCCGTCATTGAAGGGCTGATTGCCGCCGTTTTGCTGGTTATCGGCGGCGAAGAAGCACTAGAAGCCCTGCAGGCTGCGGTGGTCAGTACCGGTCTGCCCTTGAGCGTTCTGTTGATTGTCATGTCGATATCCCTTGTGCAGGGAATACAAGCAGAACACCAAGTGCAGCGGCAGATCAGGGAATCCCAGCGGCTGACAACCATTCTCCAGCGTCAGGGGCGGCTAGAAGAAGACGAGCATGACCTTTGACATACTCCCCTGGCTGCTGGCATCGGGAGGATGTCAATCATGGTTCCACTCCCGGACCCAGCGCTGAAAGCGTTCGGCCGGCATCGGTTGGGCATAGTAAAAGCCCTGGAGACTGTCATAGCCGAGCCGATGGACCAGTTCTGCCTGTTCCCGGGTCTCGACGCCTTCGGCTGTTACATGCAGATGCAGGCTTTTGGCCAGGGCCGCTGTCCCCTCTAGAATTTGGGCGTCGCGGGTGCTTCTTTGGCTTTGGGCCACGAATAGCCGGTCGACCTTGAGACCGTACAGTGAAAGTGTCTGCAGGCATGCCAAGGAAGCTTGGCCCGTTCCAAAGTTGTCAATGACTGTGGCAACACCCATGGACTGCAGTCTTTGTATAGTCTGACCTACCCGTACTTGCTGGCTGACCGCGGTGCTTTCCCCGATCTCCAGCTGCAGCCGGTGCGGTTCGGCTCCTGTTTCCTGCAGTGTCCTCTTCAAATCTTCGACGAACCACGGTTGCAGCTGGCTTTCGGAAACATTGATTGAGAGGAACAAGCGGCCTAGTTCCGGTCCCTGCCACTGCTGCAGACACCGGCAGGCCTGCTCCGACAGCCACCGTCCAATGACGGCGATCTGGCCATGCCGGTCGGCCAAAGGTACGAAGTCGGCAGGAAGGATCGTTCCCCAGCGGGGGTGCTGCCAGCGGAGCAGAACTTCAGCTCCGATGCACTTTTTGCTGCGGGCATCGATCAGCGGTTGGAAATACGGGACCAACTCTTCCCTTTCCACAGCCCGCTGCATTTCGCTGTTGAATTGGACCCCGCTGGCCGGCCGTTCAGCCGCAGTGGGCTCAAAGAATACGATGTGCCCGGGCCCGCTCCCCTTGGCTTGGCGCAGAGCCAGATCGGCCTTCTTCAGAAGCACTTCACTGCTGGAGCCGTGCTGGGGGTAAGTACTGATACCTATACTGAGCTTAACTTCGAATTCGCTGCCGTTCACGGCCAGCGGCTCGTGCATGGCTTGGCAGATGCGGCCGGCCAGTCTGCGCAGATGCTTGGCTCCGCGAAAACGCGGCACGACCAGTGCAAAAGTGTCCCCGCCGTATCGAAACAGTGTCCCCTTGGGAGCGGTTTCTCGTTTGATGCGATGGGCCGCTGCCTTGAGAACGTCGTCGCCCGCAGCATAACCCCACGCTGCATGGACGTCTTTAAACGAGTCCAGATCCATGAGCAGGAGTCCCACGGGATAGGGCTTGGCCTCGGCCCGGCTGCTGGCGATGGCGCGCTCTAGCGTCTGCCGGCCGGAGCGGCGGTTCGGCAGCATGGTCAGCGGGTCGTGGGTGTCCATGAACGAAAGCTGGGATTGGGCGCTTTCCTTTTCTTCCTGCGTCTGCTGCAGTATCTGCGCTAAGGATTGGACGTTGGTGATCAGACGCCGTACCGCCCGAAACGGCGATCCCGGCCAGGGAAGGGATATATCATCGGCAGAACCTTGATTGTGCGTCCCCATCCCTTCTGCCCGGACCTGAAGATGTCCTACGGGCAGCAATATCCAGCAATACACCAGCCAAGCGCCGGCGGCGCTGAGCAGAGCAAACAGCCATATCAGTCCGAAATTGCCCATGTACAGCTGGAAGAGTTCCTGACGATAGTAGTCCATTGGCATTTCCACGATGACCTGCCAGTTGGGCGTTTCCGGAATGCCCATGGAACCGGAGCGGTAGACAGGGTTCTCTTCGAGAACCGTCTGTTCCAGGTTCCGCAGGCGTCCGAAAAGGCCGTCGATGGCTTGGTAATCGGAAGGGTTCTCGGGAGCTTGATCGCCAAAGGCGAATCGGTATTGGAGATCCCTATCCAATACGGTCCGCACTTGACCCTGCAGAATCACGTCTTCATGCACAAACACCGTTTCGGAACGGGAGTCTTCCGGAAGCGAGAGGATAATGGGAAGCAGTTCATGCTTCCGGGCTGCCTTGTTCCACGGCTTGTGGGAGGCTGGTTCCTGATTGCCGGAGAAGAAGTGTATGTAAGGCTCGTCATCATCGGCCAGTATGGCGTCGATACGGAGAAACTGACGAAAACTGGGCAGCCCCTCCAAGCTGTCCTTGAGACTGTTCTCCGGTTCGTGATTGACTGCATGCTGCGTCAGGAGAGATTGGATCTCTCCATAATCGGTTGTGACCTGTTCCGAAGCATAGCGGGCTGCTGTTTCCAAACGCATATCCACTTGGCCTTCCACTGTGTCCACAAAGTTCCAGGCATGCAGTGCGGTGATGAACAGCCCCGCCGCCAGGACGACGATCAAGGGCAGGGGAAATAGCGCCGAGAACAGGGCCCGCAGCTGTTCTCCCCGGGGAAGCCCATTTTCGCCAGCAGCCTTTTTCCACAATGCATGCAGTCCGCCGGCGATGCCGGCATTGATCAGTCCGCTGATGCTCTGGATTAAGTAGAACAGCACCAGCGCAGACAGGCCAAAGGACAAAATCCGAACATAGACCAGGTAAAACACAGGCGGGGCCAGAATGAACCAGAATAAGCCCGCAGCCGCCAGAAGCGGCGTACGGGGCCAGCGGTACAGGACACCGCCAATGACAAGGGCTTCTGCGGCCATGGTCACCGTCAGCCAAGCATGATTCCAAACAAAGACAGTGAACAAACCAGACACCACTGCGCCCGCGAGTCCAGCCCAAAGGCCAAACCGCAGCAGGATCAGAAGCCAGGCGCTGCCAGCCAGCAGGAGCGGAACACCGGGAAAGATCGGGACCGGATTGACACCAGCGGCGATGGCTGCGGTGAAAAGCCCGAACAAAAGCAGGTTTTGCCGTCGTTTCACGTTCAACATAGGAGCACCATCCATAGGAATGCTTTCGATTCTGTCCTTGCTTGTGTTCCATAATTCTCTGCTGCAGGCCTATTTCCTTCCCATAACGAACACAAGTTTCCATCTGCCATCCCGTTGCCAAATACTAGATCACAGGAGGTGCATAGCGTTGCCGAAGCTCCCAATATGGCTGCGGTCCACGATCATAGCATGGGGGGTCCTTGCCGCAGCGGCCGTATCCGTGCATGCGGGCCCTGAACTGCTATATTCTCGGACTGTGGACGAGAAAATCTACGATCTCCATCTGCGGAATGGGGCGGAGACGCTGCTCGCGGCAGCAGAAACGCATCTGCTGGCGGTGGATGTGGGCAGCGGCGCAGAACAGAAACTGCGCAGTTCACTGCTGTCGCAGCCGAGCTATGACCAAGCTGTTCTATGGCAGGATTTCTGGCTGCGTCTAGACAGCATGGAAGGATGGGTCAGCTCCATCGACAGATCCGATTATCTGTTCAAAAAAGGCCATCTGGAGCTTGCATCTACCGACCGCTTCCGTTGGGAACCGGGTACCGTGTACGCCGGCCGATGCGGGTTTGTCCATGCCAATGACCGAGGGCTTCTCACAGCCTATGATCCGGAGTTGAATATTACTTGGCAGACGCAGTTTCCCAGCCGCATCGAACACGTACAGTTTTCCGAAGCCGGGTCCCTGGTCTATGCTGCTGGCAAAACGTATCTCTTGCACTGTGACAGTGGACGGATGCAAGCGGAGATCACCCACAGCGGCCAGCTGGAAGCACTGCCGATAGTGTTTGACAACCAGGTGTATGCACTGCTTCGTAACGGAAGCAAGTGGTCGTTGGCTGCTTACGACGGGCAGGGCGACAAGCACTTCAGTACAGCTCTGCCCTGGGGGCGCCGTGCCGGGCGGGGGGTTGTTTTTGCCTTTGACTGCTGTGTCCTGGCTGCGGTACCGATTGCGGCGGACCGGGTATCGGTGGCCGCCCTGGATCGCAGCAGCGGTGAGCTCAAATGGATACTAGAATATGACCTGCACTTTCTCGCCGCTGCCAGTGTGCAGACGGAGGACTGGGTGCTCTTGGCCGGCCAGTCTTCACTGAAGGCGATCCATCCCGACAGTGGCGAAACCCGTTGGCAGCACACCGTCTACGGTGGCCCTGAGAAGGTCTATGTATTTTCCGGCAACCCCCAAATGGCGGCCTTGATCAGCCGCAGTGGCGAGCTGCAGCTGCTTCGGATTACAGACCCGTAGAGCTGCTGGTCCAGGGCCCAGAAGAGTAAAGTGTGGCAGCGCTGGGGTGCAGAAGAAGACAAAAAAACAGCCGTATCACGGCTGTTTTTTTATCCCCACTTCAAACCTACGACGAATCCGGCGGTGAAACTGCCAGCCGCCGCGATGTTGGGTTTAAAGAATGCGATGACGTCTTCCATAAGTCCCCGAAAACCACTGACAGATTGCATGTATTGGTTATAGGCTGTCTCAATCGTCTCCCAATTGATGGTGATCAACTCATAGTGCTGGGCAGCGAGAAAGACAATGGCTAAGAGCCCTAGAATGATCATGACTACTTTCACGATCTTCTTGATGGCGTATCCGATCAGCAGTCCTAAGAGAGTTCCCAACGCAAGCTGGCTTCCGATAACAGTCCAATCCACGAAAACCTCCTCCTCCCCAGCACGGCCAGGACACAATGGACCAGGGAGAAAGCGCACCTGCTTGTCTTTTTTGCCCGAGTGCTTCCCAGGAGCCGCTCATACCCATAAGGCTCCTGCTGCGGCAGCTTATAGAAGGTACGGGGTTGAAGCAGAGCTCCTCCCTCTATGGTTGTGGTCCGTCAAGAACAGCCGCTTCGGAGCACGGCATGCATGCAAACCACCACCGGATCTTTCAATTCCATTATATCAGATCCCGGCAGGCACCGCCAATGAATTCACAGGGTCGGTGCCTGCTTGAGGGCATCAAGTGCGAAAAGCGGCCAGACAGGCTTTGGGAGGATCAGCCCGACCTTACACATGGCATGCAGGTGCTCTGGACCGAACAATGGATCTTCGCCGCTGCCGCTGTTTGCACGGGCTTAGGTCAGGGCAGCATGGGCGTCCTTCAGATCCTGTATGACCTTAAGGTTCTGGGGGCACTTGGTTTCACACTGGCCGCATTCGATGCAGGTTGTGGCATCTTTACTGTCCTGCTGCAGGCGGCTGTAAGCACCTTTGGATTCTGCCAGGGTGCCGTAGATTGACGCTTCATTATAGAGGTGGAAGATGCGGGGGATCGCCACACCGACCGGACAGGGCAAGCAGTATTCGCACTCGGTACAGTCCACTGCGGTGCGGTCCAGATAGAACTGCTTAGCTTTTTCGATCAACTGTCGCTCTTCGCCGGTTATACAGCCGGGAACTGCATTGTCCAGGGCCCGGATGTTTTCGTCTATTTCTTCCATGCGGTTCATCCCGCTTAACACCACACCCACTTCTTCGAAGTCTCCCAACCAACGCAGAGCCCATGCAGCTGCACTGCGCTGCACCGGTGCTTGGTTCCAGATGGCCTGAACTTCGCTGGGAACGTTCTTGGCCAGTTTGCCGCCCCGAAGGGGTTCCATGATAATGATGCCCAGTCCCCGCTCTGCGGCATAGCGCATGCCTTCGACACCGGCTTGAAAGTCTGTGTCCATGTAATTGAGCTGGATTTGACAGACATCCCAATCGAAACTATCTACGATTTCTTTGAACAGGGGCAGTTCATCGTGGAAGGAAAAACCGATGCACTTAGCGCGTCCGTCGGCTTTGATCTGTTTCAAGAAAGGAAACACATCAAACTCTTTCATCTTGCTCCAGTTGTCCTCGTTCAGTGCATGGAGCAGATAGACATCCACATGGTCTGTCTGCAGTTTTTCTAGTTGCTCGGAAAAGATGGCTTCGAAATCATCTCGAGAATTCACTTCCCAGCAGGGCAGCTTCGTGGCTAACTGGACCTGTTCCCGGTAGCCGTCCCGCAGTGCCTCTCCCACCAGCAGTTCGCTCTTCTGGCCGTGGTAGCCATGGGCTGTATCCATGTAGGTGACACCCTTGTCGATAGCAGCCCGAATTTGGCTGACAGCCTCTTTTTCATCGATCTCCCCGAACTTCCGGCCCGTTGCGGGGCCGTCCACCTTAGGCAGGCGCATACAGCCAAAGCCCAACAGTGATGTTCGTGTTCCGCATTTACCTAACTTTCTTCTTTGCATCGTGTACTCCCTCCAAAGGGTAGAGTGGTACAAAGTAGAATCATACTTCGTATAGTAATTGATTAAACACGTAAATAAAGAATTCCTTCCGGCAATGACAGCCGATTATTGTGTCCAGGGGCTTAGGCCCCCTGGGCATGGCCCAAAGGGCCTGCGAAAAATAGGACTGCCCGCCAAGGCAGCCCTACTCTATCTTTTTATCGACAAACGCGCCTTCAGCAGAGGGCCTGCGGCCGGTGTAGGCCTGGTTCTGCTGTCGCCCGGCTTTCAATTTCTGAATATCTTGGCGCACACTTTGGCAGTGTCCACGCATCTGCCCTTGGTTTTGCCGGTCGCACTGCTGGATCTGCTCCAATAGCGGCTGCAGTTCTTTGTCCAAGAACTGGTTCTGCTGGAGCTCATCGATTTCCGCTGCCAACTCTTGCCGCTGGGTGAGCAGTTCCTGAAAGGCATGCAGTGACGGATTGTCGCCGAAATGCTCCTTTCCCAGAAGCACTCCCTGCTCACGGGCGCATTCCAGCATGGCTTCCAAGCGTCTTTTCACTTCTCTGCTTTGTTTGTTTTCATCCACTTAACCCATCATCCCCATCAGCTGCTGATCAAGCCAGTTGGCTTGTGCGTTCATGTCGGCGACCATGCGTTCCATGGCTGTAAATTGACTCCAGTAGCGCTCCTCTGTTCGCTGAAGACGTTCTTCCATCACATCCATGCGTTCTTCATAACGGCGGATCTGGTTTCCGAGAAAGCTCTGATCATAGAGGCTGGTCTCCCGGCCGGCTTGCTGCGTAATCTGCTGCATCCCGGTCCGCAGAGCGCTGTCCAACCGGCGGGCTATGCCCATGGATGCCTGATCCCCTTCTTCTTCCGGCTGCTTGGTGAACAGTTCCATGACACCGTCTGGGTCGGTACGAATAGCATCTCTGAGCTGGTCTTCGTCTACGTGGAGATAGCCCCGTTCCTGCCAACTACCCGTGGAAATGCCAATCTCTGAGAGCATCTGCTTGTCGCCTTCGACGCCTTCCACCGGAGACCCAAAGGCCAGGCGCAGGTTGCTGAGCATGCCGCTCAAAATTCGATCATTACGCAGCATGCCGCTTTGGGCTTTCTCTTCCCACATTTCAATTTCGCGATCGGACATTTCCCGCTTTTGCTCGTCGGTTAAGGGGTGAAAATCGCTGTGCAAAGGTTCGTTCAGACGTTCCTGTATGTCAAGGGCCATTTCATTGTATTTTTCAATGAATCCGGCAACGCGTTCGTACACTGCGTCGGTGTCGGCATCGACCGTAACCCGGGCTTCTCCTGCACGGTGCAGCGTCAGCAGGACGCCGTCGATTTCAAATTCGTTTGATTCGCGTTCTATGTCGAGGCCGTTTACCGTCAGTTCGGCGTTGCGGCCGGTGGCTAGAACACCGTTCTCCTCCCCGTTGTTCCAATCGGAACCAAAGATCGAATTCATTATGTCCTTGGTTTCTTCATGGGAGGCATCGAAGTCGATGACTGCCTGTTCACCGGTATTTCGGGTCGTGAACGATACACCGGCGTCTTCGTCATGGAACACCTGCAGGTTCAGGTCTGCGTGGCCGCTGATCTTTGCCAATACATCCCCGATCTCGTCATCTGCGTCGACGCCAATCTCGACATAATCGCCTTCGCTGTCGGTTCGCAGCCGCAGCGTGCCTGCCTGCAGGTCGTTGCCAGCCACACTGGACCACCAGGAAGCGGTGTCGGCCTGTTGTTTAACGTCGACGTCGTACACTGCTTCTCCGGCCCGGCCCGTGGCCTGCGCCGAGACCACCGATTCCTGGCTGGAACGGGCCTTCCAGGCTGCGTAGTTGCCCTGCAGGCGCATATCGAATGCTTTCTCCTGCAGGCGCCGGACCATCGTATTTACTTCCCGATAGCCCTCCCGCTGCCATTCCGCCTGCACTTTGCGATGATATACCCGCTCGAGCGGCTGGCGCTCGGCCTGCATAAGCTCGTTCACCATCTGCTCGGTATCGATGCCGGAAGCAATTCCGCCAATTCGCATAGGGCGTCACTCCTTACTTGCCGTATGGGTCCTGCCTATTAGGCATATCGACATCCATGCAGCAATCTTTAGCACCCTGCCGCGATTTTCGCCCGCGGCGTTTGCCCGCTGCAACCCCGGTTGTGACCCATGTCAATTCAAGGAGTGCACTTCGGCCCAAAGCTTCCGGTAGATTCCATAGGCGTGTTCGCCTTCTTCGGCTGCCTGCTCTAGAGGCATCATAATTCCGAAATTGTACTTGCGGTGTTCGATGGTCGTGTCTGTCAAAAAAATGCAGATACGCTTTCTATCTCCATTCTTACAGGTGATTACCGCTTCTGCATAGTTGATGGCACCGCTTAGGGCGCGCTTGGCCTGTTCGACGGCCCGCTCTCGCTCCTCCGCGTCCGGGAAGACCAGCTGGAACCATCCGGCTTCATTGACCTCCTGGCGCGTGTAGCCGGAAAGTCCCTCCATTGCCCTATTGTAGCAGACTACCTGTCCATTGGGCGTGCCTACAGATATTCCAAAGGGTGCGTCTTCAACCAACACATCGAACATGCGCAGGAAATTGGGTGTATTCACAAAACCCCACCTCACCATTTGTTCTGTTAATTACTTTCTTTCGAGCTGCAGCGACTATTCCCTGCCCTTCTCGGCGAAAATGGCATGTATTCCCAGCTTTCAAAAGCGCGAGGATTAGGGCTGCCGGCGGCGAATACTGTGAATACTGTAAGGATGAGAAAGGGGCCCGCCCATGTTCAGAAATATGCGCCATCCCGATCGTTACCACGGCCGCGGGACCATGCGCGGTTTCTTTGAAGGCTGGTATTTCAAACTGGCCACAGCAGACAAAAAGCGCGTGATTGCCCTGATTCCAGGGATTTTCTGGGGCCAGACGGACGCCGAACATCACAGCTTCCTGCAGGTCCTCGATGGCGACCATATCTCCTATGACTATATCAAAATGCCGCCCGAACGTTTCCAAGCTGCGGACAGGCCCTTTAAGGTGGAACTGGGTGCAAACAGCTTTTCGCTGGATTCGATCCGGCTGCAGGCATCATCGCAGCAGACGCGCTTATTCGGCGGAGTTGATTTCGCCGGTCAAAGGGCCTGGAGGAGTTCGCGTCTTTTTCCCGGCAGTATGGGCGCTTACAACTACATACCCGGGCTGCAGTGTTACAGCCAGGTGTGCCTCATGGATGCCGAACTATCCGGGGCCCTGTCGATTAACGGAGAAGCGGTCAACTTTGAAGGCGGTCGCGTCTACGTGGAAAAGAACTGGGGGAAGGCCTTCCCCTATTCGTGGATCTGGGTGCAGTGCAATGCCTTTGACGAGCGCGCAGCCTCCCTGAGCTGCTCCATCGGACACATTCCCTTCGGGCCGGGCAGTTTCCGAGGCCATCTCGTCGGCCTCTACCATGGGGAGCAGTTCTTTGCCTTTACCACCATGAACCGTTCGCGACTGACAATCCGCTCCTTACAGCCCGATGTGAGAATGGAGCTGGAAAACCGGCGCTACTGGGTGGAAATCACAACGCAAAGCGATCCGGACACGTTCATACTCTGCCGAGGCCCCCGGGGCGGGGAGATGGTTCCCATGGTGTGGGAAACGCTGCAGGGAAAGGTGACCCTGCGTCTCTATGATAAGCGCCAGCGGCAGTATCTGTTGGAGACCCAAGGCGAGCGGGCCGGGATTGAGTACGGCGGTGACCAGATGCAGATCATTGATGGGCAGACGGAACAGACAAGCTCAACCGATTCGACGGGCAGAACAGAGCAGGACTCGGGAAACAATCGATAATTATTCCTAACAAGTGTTGCTGTGCCGACGCAAACGTGCTATACTGAGAAAAACAACAGTGGAGGGATACCATGCTATCCAAAGAAATGCTGGCTGAACTGAACGAACAAATCAAACACGAATTTGCATCCGCTAACTATTATCTGGCCATGGCCGCGTATTTCGCTGAACAGGGTTTGGACGGGTTTACGAACTTTTTTATTGTTCAAGCCGAAGAAGAGCGGTTTCATGCCATGAAGTTCTTCCACTTCATCAATGATCTGGGCGGGAAGGTGGAAATCACCGGCTATGAAGATCCGAAAAGAGACTTCTCGTCGGTGGAAGAAGTGTTTCAGCTGGCTCTGAAACATGAGCAGTTTGTCACTGCCAGAATCCATAAGCTCTTGGATGTGGCCAAGAATGAAAACCACCATCCGACCATGAGCTTCCTGCAGTGGTTCGTGGATGAACAGGTGGAAGAAGAGGCAACGATGTCCGGCATCCTCGATAAGATTCGGCTTTCCGGCGGTGCCGGCCCCGGATTGCTGTTCTTAGACAAAGAACTGGCCGGCCGCAGCTTTACGCCGCCAGCGGGCGAGTAAGGCGCGAACCACCGGCAGTTTCACACAAGGAAAAGACAGATCATGACAAGCGAAGGCCGACGGCAGTGGTTATTCTGCCATCGGCCTTCGCTTTTTGTTTGTCTACAACCAAAGGCTTAAAGCCCAAAGTCCGTGGACCGTTGCAATGATTAAGGACAAGCCGGCAATATACACATGCCATTTCCGCAGCTTGGGCTTGCGTTTTTTCCGGGCTACCTGCATGACAATGGCAGCAATCCAGAATCCAATGACTGCAACGATGCCAAGCCATCCGAACATGGGTAAGTACTGCAAATTACTCAGCAAACCACATCACTCCAATCGTTTTTTACTGTGCTTCATGCCTGTCTTCCCCCATCTCAGCCCGGCTTTCCATCTCCGTAGAAAGGCGGCGGTTGATAGCACGGCCAAATACCAAGCCTGCAAGGCTGGTTAAACAGACCACGAATGTTAGGACAGCCAACAGCAGCCAGGCATTGGCCGAATTCAAAGGCATGACCAAGATGTACATCAGTGGCAGTTGAAACACGGGAAACAACGCGGCCCGCGCCGACGACACGGTCCTCTGGTCGAATCCCAATCGCTTAAGCAGCAGGCCGGACAGCTGTGCTCCGAGGCCGCCGCTGATGGAGACAAAAAAGATGTAGGGCATGAACATGGTGAGAATGGCGCCCAAAAGCACGCCGAAAAATAGGATCGTACCGGGGAGCGACACCCTCTGCAGCAGGACAAAGGCAGCCATGCTGTACAACGGGGCGATCCAGACAACCTTGAACACCGGTGCAGGGACGAACTGCATCAGCGGAACCACCGCAAGGCCGACAACTATGACTAGTGCGGCCACCATACTTACCCGTACATAATCGCTGGTTCTCGACACGGTTCAACCCTCCTGATATGGATCAAGCCAGTCCTGGAGCTTATCTCCCATAAGGTTCAGGGCCAGGACGGCTATGAACATGGCCCCGCCGGGAAACAGTACGAGCCACGGCGCTACCGGAATGTAGTCTCGAGCTTCGCTGATCATCCCTCCCCAACTGGGAGCCGGCGGCTGAATACCCACGCCGAGAAAGCTCAGGGCGGCTTCTGCCAGTATGGCGGCGGCAAACATATACGTGGCCTGGACAACCACCGGCGCCAAGGAGTTTGGAAGTACATGCCGGAGCAGGGCGTAGAGATCCTTAGCCCCCAAAGCTCGAACGGCCTCGACAAAATCCCGTGACTTGACATTGAGGACGGCTCCCCGGGCCACCCTGGCCATACGGGGCGTATAGGCAAAGGCTATGGCGAAGATGATCACGTACTGCCCTGCTCCCCAGACCGCGGCCAGAGAGATAGCGAGGATAATTTCCGGAAATGCCATCCAGCCGTCGAATATCCGCATAATATACGGGTCGATGCTGCGGTTCCACCCGCACAGGGCGCCGACACTGGTACCCACAAGGATGGTGATGGATATGACTGCCAAGCCAATTAACAGTGATGTGCGTCCGCCGTGGGCTGTCCTGCTGAAGACGTCCCGGCCGAACTCATCGGTTCCCATCCAATGTTGGCTAGAAGGAGGCTGCAGCCGTTTCTGCGGTGCTATGTCCCTGGGATTTTGATCGGCAAGAAACGGAGCAAACAGCATAAACAGCAGTATGAACGACAACAGCAAGAACTCGATTTTGTTCGTGTTTCGGGTCACAATTCACCGCCTACCTGTCTCGTAACCTGGGATCAAAGGCTGCATAGGAAATATCGATGATGAGGTTGATGAATACATAGATGCCGGCAGCGAATAGGATTGTTCCCTGAATGACAGGGTAGTCCCGCCGCAGAATGGCCGTGACAGCCAGGGATCCCGTTCCGGGAATGGCAAATACCGACTCCACAATCCAAGTGCCTCCCAAAAGAGCTGCGAAACTCAATCCGAATACGGTCACAATGGGGACAGCTGCGTTGCGCAGAACGTGTTTGAGCATCACCGAGGTTCGCGGCACACCTTTGGCGCGGGCGGTGCGCACGAAATCTTGATGGAGAACTTCCAAAACGGCGCTGCGGGTCATCCTGGCCAATATGGCCATCTGCATCAGACCCAGGGTGAGCGCCGGGAGCACCAGATAATACACGGCTCCGAATCCCACTTCGCTGAAGGATCGGTAGCCCGCCACGGGAAACCATCCCATCTGGACGCCAAAGACCGATACCAGCAGGGTGGCCATGAGAAAGCTCGGTATGGAAATCCCGGCTAAGGAGGCAACGATGGCACCGGCATCGATCAGCTTGCGGTGATGCATGGCAGCGGCGGTGCCTAGGGGAATCCCTAGAAGCACACCCAAAAACTGGCCGCTCAGTGCCAGCAGAATGGTGGGCTCCAAGCGCTGGACCAGGGCATGGGTCACGGGCATCTGCAGAAACAGTGAAGTGCCCAGATCGCCGCGCACCACACGCTGGAGCCAGAGCCCAAATCGTATGGGCAGCGGTTGGTCAAGCCCAAGTTTCGCCCGCATCTGGGCAACCTCGGCCTCCGTGGCAAAATCGCCCACGATCAGCCGCACAGGGTCGCCCGGCGTGACATTCGTAATAAAAAAGGCGGTGACGGCCACCACCGCCAAAACGGGAATGGCCGCTAACAACCGCTTCAACACATATTGCCCCATCATCACAGCTCCTGTTATTCAGCCAGCCACACGTTGAAGAATGTGGGATGGACGAAGTTACTGTATCCTTGGACTGTCGGTGTGGTCAGACGCAGCTGGTTGAAATCGTACAGCTTGACATACGGCACCAAATCGTAGAATGCGTGCTGCCAATTGCGGACCACTTCGTAGCGTTCTTCCAGGTCGGTGGTGATCAGCATTTCCTCGAAAATGGCGTCCATTTTCCGGGAATCTTCATCGTCCCAGTTTCCAATCCATTTGTCTGTGCCCATCCACGCCTGATACACCTGCGGGTCGGGATCAGGGGATAGAAACTGCGAGAAGTGCAGATGATAGCCATCTTCCCGGGAACGCTGTTCCACAACGGTAGCCCGATCCAGCAACCGGACCTCCACATTGAAACCTACAGCTTCGAGTTGGCTCTGGAGCGTGAGTGCCCCCCGGGATTCGATTTCATCTTCGCGGCTGTTGAGGATGATGATCGGCTTCCCGTCATATCCTGCTTCAGCCAGCAGTGCCTCAGCCTGTTCCGGATCCGGCTGCGCATAGATGTCTTCACCGGCATCTTCCACATGCCAGAGATGGCCTTCCGGGAACAGCGATGGGTTGAGCTGCCAGAAATCCGGATCGCCTACCACCGCCAGACCCATCTCTTCCGGATCGATGGCCAGCTGCAGAGCCCTCCGCACCTGGAGATTATCGAAGGGCTCATGGCCCATATTAACAATCAGGAAACTCTGGCGGTACGGACTCACAACCCAAGGTTCAATCCCGGCATCGCTTTGGAAGATGGAGTATTGATCCCGGGGTGCTTGGTCGGCGAAATGGTACTCACCGGAACGGACGCCGGCTGTCCGGACCGATTGTTCCCGGATAATGCGGAATTCCAACATATCGACATAGGCCTGTTTTTCACCTGAATAGCCAAAGTAGGGGCCGCTGTGGGCTGCATAGTCGTCAAAGCGTGTCATCCGCACATATTGATCCGGCTGCCAGCTGTCGAACTGGAAAGGTCCGGTACCCACGTGTTCGGTGATCACGTCGTCACCAAACTCTTCAATGATTTCCGCCGGCCGGACCACGAATTTCTGATTGGCCACCACAGAACTGAGAAAGAACAGAAACGGTGCATACGGCTGCGAAAATTCAACAACAAAGGTGTAATCTCCATCTTGATAGGCTTCTTCCACGTAGGGCGCTATGGTCTGGCCGCCGCCGTTGTTCTCAAGGTAGCGATGGAAGGAAGCTTCAACGTCAGCTGCGGTCATAGATTCTCCATTGTGGAACACCACATCTTCCCGCAGCTCAAAGGCGTACACGGTACCGTCGTCACTGAGATCGTAGTCGGCAGCCAAATGCGGTACGGGGCGATATTCCTCATCCAGTTCAAAAAGCCCCTCATAGATATGCCACATGATCTGTCCCACACTAGAGTCCGTTGTCTTGTCGGGGTCAAGGTGCGGCAGTGTCAGCGCGTTAGCGGCCACAAGTGTTCCTCCCCATTCCACATCGGCATCCTCAGCCGCTGCGGGAGCGAAGGAGAGCAGAAAAATTAAGAATAGAAGCGTAAGCTTTCGTGTCATGGTAGACCACCTTTCAGGGTGAGATATCAATAATTATTCTCTTTCGTTGTGTCTTATCCCTGCCTTTATCCATAACATTAACCGGGTTCACTGTTTGTGATTCCCCTGCGCTGTCGGCCGTCCATGGGCGGCGAGTGCTTGGGACCCCATTGAGGGGTTTTACCGTTATCCATGGCATGGGGTGCAGCCCAATCGATCCCCCACCATCTCCTCCCCGGGCCTTGCAAGCCAGCGGATTGCCTCTCCGGGATTCTTTTTGCCTTTCATCTGCTGAACCCGTTCCTATTTTTTCTTTATTCGCTGCGGCCGCTTCTTTTCCTTGTTGGAGGTTTTACTGCGGCGTCTTCTATCACCGGCCAGGACCACCATATTGCGGCCCCGCTCCTTAGCCTTGTACAGGGCTTGATCGGCGGCTTTCAGGACATCCATGGGGTCGGGATGCTCCCCGCTGCGGCCTGCTGCACCGATGCTTACGGTGACTTTCAGCGCCCTTTGGCTGCCCCGGACAACAAAGGTGCGTTTTTCAATGGCCTCGCGCACCGCTTCCAGCGGCTCCCGCACTGCCTTCAGCTCGCGCCCGGCAAACAACAGTGTAAACTCTTCGCCTCCGTAGCGGTAAGCCTGGGCCCCGTCGGTTTTGAGCAGCATCGATGCCACCAGGCGCAGAACATCGTCGCCCACGTCATGTCCGTGGGTGTCGTTGAATTTCTTGAAATGATCAATATCCACCATGGCCGCTGCAAATGCAGGGCCGCAGCGCTGCAGATCCTCCCTCAGTGCCCTTCTGCCCGGGATCTCTGTCAGCTCGTCCATGTAACTCATCTGATAGGATTCCATGACGATGGAAAAGGAGATCCAAATTCCGCTGAGTATGGCCAGGGACAGACCATGGTATGGGCTCGCCCCTTGGAAATAGAGCATTACGAGCAGCAGCCAAAGGCCGACAAAGGTTCGGTGCAGAAAGGAGGGCTGCAGCACCTCCCGAAAGAAGAGCGGCACAGCACTGAGGAAAAGGACCAAAACTGCCGGGGCCGGTACCGCATGGGTGCCGTACGTGAGAATGTCCGACCCTGGTATACTCTGTGCGGGGGGCATGTCCAAGGACCAGAAGGGCCCGAGAACGCTGAATATGGAGAACTGCATCATGGCAAATGCCATGAAGGATACACTGCCCACCGAGGCGATTTTGCGCTCCGGAAGGATCAAAAGCAGCAGCCAATTGGCCGGCAGCAGCATAAAGACAGCGGCCCACAGGCCCTGGCCCTCTAAGGTCTGCAGCCCTAAGGCCTGCATCTGTTCTGACGCGAAAAACCAGGCCATGCCGAGGATCAAGGTGGCCAGAAAGCGTCTGGTTTTGCGAAACCAAAGGCTGAGAATGGCGGCCGCGATCAAGGCAGCGGCGGCCGCTGGCTGTAGGTGGCCCCGCTCCAGCCCCAGCAGGGTCAGGCCATAGGCCAGCCCTGCCAATCCGGCCAGCAGAGCCAAGGATTGTAGTCGTTTCTTCATAGCTTCCACCGCATCCTAACAGAGAACATGATAAAGATATTTTCCCTGCTCCATTGCGGATTCCCTCCCATTTGGTTACACTAAGCAAAAAGGGCTTGGGAGGAGTACTGTGCCATGTGTAAGCCGTTCTTGGCCATTAAGATTGTTGTCTGGGTGTCGATGCTGCTGTTGCTTGTCGCCGATGGAAGTGCCTTTGCACCTCCCTTTGCCGAAAGCCAGTTCCAAGTGGTGGACGGTGTGATGCTCCACTATCGATTGTGGGAACCCGAAGAGGAACCGCAGGGACAGGTGCTTTTGGTGCACGGATTGGGCGGGTCGACGTTTTCCTGGCGCTATACCGCCCCATTTCTGCAGGAACAGGGCTATCGCGTGGCCGCTGTGGATCTGCCCGGCTTTGGCTATAGCGACCGCCAGCGCGGCCTCGACCACTCCCAGCAGAATCGAGCCCGGCTGCTTTGGAGGCTTTTGGATCGGATTGCAGATGCGGACGATAAGGACGGATGCTGGCATCTGGTCGGCCATTCCATGGGTGGGGGCACTATTACTGCCATGGCCCATTTCGACTCCGACTGTACCGCTACCTTATCCTATGCCGCCGGGGCTGTCTACCAGCGCCCGCCCGGTGCTGCCAGCTTCTTCGCTTCCCTGCCGGTCATACGCTCGGTCGTGGCGTGGGTGGTGCGGGTCTTTCTTCTCACCGAGAACAGACTGGCCTCGGCCTTGGAGTCAGCCTACGGGCGAGTACCCAACTCCGCCGAATTGAAAGGATACCTCACTCCCCTCCAGGCTCCGGGAACTGAACACATGCTTTTGGACATTACCGCCAGCCGCGGAGAACCTGTATCGCAGTACCTGGGGTCCCTGCGGCAGCCGGCACTGCTGCTTTGGGGAGCGGAAGATACTTGGGTGCCCGTGGAGGAAGCCAGAGACATGCTCTCCGAGCTTCCCCGGGCCCGCTTAATCGTGGAGCCAAAGGCTGCCCACTGCCCCATGGAAACGGCACCTGCATGGTTCAATCATCATCTGTTGGATCATCTCCAGGAAGCGGGTGCGGAGCAAAATCCGTAAAAGAGCTGCGAACCCATGACGAGACAATCGGCGCTAGGACGAACACAGGCATTGCATTTTGGGGGCCTTTGCATTAAACTGACTTTTGAACGTTTTATTGCATTAAGACGATACCATTCGGCAGAGGTGAAAGCATGACATCAACGATCAATGCAGCCATTCGCGGCAAGGTGCCGTTTGATCTAGTGCTGCGCAATGTGCAGGTGGTCAATGTTTATACGGAAGAAATTCTTCCTATGGATGTGGCGATCCACGACGGGCGCTTTGCACACATGGCTCTAGCGGAAACAGAGGACATGGACGCAGAAAGGTATGTGGATGGAAACGGCAGCTTTCTGGTTCCCGGGTTCGTGGATTGTCATCTTCACATCGAAAGTACGATGATGACGCCCGTCAACTTCGCAGAGGCAGCTCTTCCCCACGGTACCACCACGGTCATTATCGATCCGCACGAGTTCGGTAATGTCTTGGGAACCGAGGCCGTACGCTATATGGCGGCGGCCGGTGCCGAAGTGCCCATGGAAGTATTGGTGGAAGTGCCGTCTTCCGTTCCGGCCGTTCCGGGCATCGAAACTTCGGGTGCATCCTTTGATGCTGAAGATGTGGCACAGCTGCTGCAGGAACCGAACGTGGTGGGGCTGGCAGAAGTAATGGATTTTCCCGGTGTCATCGGGCGTTCAGAGCGAATGACTTCCATCTTGGAGGCTGCGGCCCGGGCGGATACGGTGATCTCTGGTCATGCTCCCATGGTACAGGGCCGCGATCTCTCAGCCTATCTGGTGGAAGGGCCGAACTCGGATCATGAAACGGTCACCCGCGAAGAAGTGTTAGAGAAGCTGCGGGCGGGCATGGTAGTTGAGGCGCGCCGCAGCAGCCATTCGGAGAACCTGTCACTGTTGGCCGACGTACTGAAGGATCTGCAGACGCTGCCGCCGAA
Organism: Clostridiales bacterium; assembly: GCA_003551965.1. Classification (GTDB taxonomy): domain Bacteria; phylum Bacillota; class Limnochordia; order Darwinibacteriales; family B1SED10-159; genus B1SED10-159. The sequence continues at coordinate 28,535 of PUOC01000197.1, forward strand.
CATTGTGTTCTGCACCGACGATGTGCTTCCGAACGATCTGCTCCGACGGGGGCATATGAACGAAGTGGTCCGGCACGCGATCGCCGAAGGTATTCCTGCTCCCCGGGCCATCCGGATCGCCTCCCTGCATGGAGCCCTTCGGTTTCGCCTCTGGGACCAAGGCGCCGCCGCTCCCGGCATGAAAGCCCACTTTTCGCTGATGGATTCACTGGAAGAGTGCCGGCCGCACAAGGTGTATGTGAACGGCGTGCTGACAGCCGATGCAGGCCGCGTTATCTCTCCGTTCTCTCGCCGTTCCTTCGCCATCGAAGAACGCCATACGGTAAAAACAGCGCCGATTTCGGAAACACTCTTCCGCATTCCGGCACCGCCGGGCGATGGGGACTATGCTGCCGTCAACGGCATGCAGGTAAGTGAAATACCTCTGCTCACCGAACATGCTGTGATCAACCTGCCGGTGCGAAACGGCGAGTTAGCATTGCCGGAGGGCCAGGATACCGCGTGGATTGCCGTCCTGGAACGGCATGGGCAGCACGGGGGCGTAGGACGTTCTGTCATCCGCGGTATTGGGTTGACCGACGGTGCCTTAGCCACCACAGTCTCCCACGACAGTCACAATATGCTGGTGGTTGGGCGTTCGCACCGTGATATGAAGGTGGCCGCCGAGACGCTGGTCGAATGCGGAGGCGGAGTGGTCTACTGTCGAGAGGGAGCTGTCCAGGCCCTGCTGGAACTTCCCGTGGGCGGTCTGATGTCAAAACTGTCTGCCGATGAGCTAGCACCCAAACTGGACACACTGCAGGGTGTGCTCCGTAGTGCCGGTATTGTACAGGACGATCCGCTGATGGCTTTCCTGATTCTTGCCCTGCCGGTCATCCCTGCTGTGCGCATGACCGATAAGGGCTTGGTGGACATCGCCTCGCAGACGATCTTCCCCGTTTACGCTTGAGTGTACACTGTCTAGACAGCCTCCGAAGGACGCTTGTCCTTTGGAGGTTGTCTGTGTCCAAACGAAACCTTTGGTTTCCTTCTATGCCTCAAACTTTCAAATGCCATCTATGATGGCAGTTTGAACAGGGATCGGCCGTTGGCACTGTGGAGACAGCATCGTCTTTTGGCGCCTGGCGAAACCTCTTGGCCAAACCAGGAAAGTCGGTGCGGCCGTCTGCTCCGGAAGACTTCTTTGATTGACAGGCAGAGGCTATCTCCGCCTGGAGCATATTCATAAAGTTCTGCTTCCGGTCCACCGTATCGGTCCTGGCAGGAACCGATGCTGACAGAACAGTAAACCATTTTTTTACACGGGCTTTAACTGGATTCGGCAACGGGTACGTCTCATTTCGGTATAATGAGAATGAAGCAATCTATGAATTCGTGAGGTGACTGTGATGGCCGCCCAGGTTCACTTTCTGATGCCAGCGCTGAACGAAGAACCACGTATCGGGGCGGTATTGGAGTCTCTGTGCTCCTATCCGCAGAAAAAGCGGATCGTGGTCATTGACGACGGTTCCACCGACGGTACGGGTGCAGCGGCGGCAAAGTTTCCCATAGAGGTGGTGCAGCATCCAGCCAACATGGGCAAAGGCGCTGCGATTCAGACTGGTATTGAACACCTGGGTCCCACACCGTATTGGGTGTTTTTGGACGCCGATCTCATCGGATTGGAACACGACCACATCGATCAGCTCTTGGAGCCCCTCTATCGTGATCGCGATATGGCGATGACGGTGGGCATGCTTGTGGGAGCTAAACCCCAGGTGAATATGGCACAGCGCTGGTTTGGCATTCTCAATGGCCAGCGGGGACTGGCCGGCCATTTTGTGGATTCACTTCCCTCCCTTGCTTGGTCCCGCTTTGGTGTGGAGATCTTCCTCAGCAAATATGCACAGGCGCGGCGGCTGCCTGTCCGACAACCTCTCTTGCACGGCCTCACCCATTATACGAAAGAAGAGAAACTCGGCTTTGGTCCCGGTGTCCGAAGCCGCATGCAAATGTACCGCGAATGCATTTATTCCCTGTTTTACTGGCGACGCTACGTGGTCTAGCCGCTCCATACAAGGTCAAGGTTCTTGCGGCAGTTTATACAAGAAAGCCACCGCCTCCTGCAAAGGACGCGGTGGCTTTTATCCTGCACAGGGACCATATTCCCCGGCATTCATTCCCGACATGCGCCCACCCTAGGAGCGCCGGCGGAGAACAGCTCCCATGTCTTTGAGGCCCAGCGCCCGATGGTACTGCAGAATACCGCTTTCAAAGATCCTCGCACCAACGTAGACGAAGGCGATAATCGATAGAATCAGGGCGGTTAACGTCGTGGCCATTTCCCACAGGGGTACGTCCATTACAGCCATGCGCAGCAGAACCATGGTAGGGATAAACGGCGGAATATGGCTGGCGATGACGGCCCAGAGGGCATCGGGGTTTGCCGCTACCATGCCGCTGACGAAGAGCGGCGCTACGGGGATCAGAACCACGAGCCCCTGGGCTTGGCTGCTCTCCTCGGCTTCTTTCATGGCCGCTCCCAGCGCTGCAAAGATGGAAGCCAATAAGAAGTACCCAAAGAAGAAAAACAGTAGCGACGGCACCAGGGAAGCGGCGTTGAGGCCGATTTCGTCAAGGGCAAGAAAACGGCTTCCTACCGCGATGCCGACCGCGACCCAAAGACCGATCTGCAGCAGGCTAAGTCCTCCCACACCGAGGATTTTGCCCAGGAGCAGATCCAAGGATGATACCGAAGAAAGAAGGATTTCCACAACCCGGTTTCTCTTTTCCCGGATCACGCCGTACATCAGAACCTGGCCCGAGAGCAGTGCGGACAAGATCAGCACGACCGCCACCGCCATGGGAACCAGCATGCCTCCGATGGACAGATCTGCCGCTTCACCATCCCGTATTTCCTGCACCTGCATGGACAAAGGCGCTACCGCCTGCATCACAGCCTCCGAGTCCATTCCCAGTTGGTCCAATCGGTAAACACTGACGGGGTCCCGCAGGGCGTCGCGGATTTGGTTGGGGCTGATCCGCCGCAGGTCGCTGGCCAAGAGTGGCAGGCGCCCATCCCGGAGGCCATCGTCATTTACCAGTACATAGGCATGGATGTCACCCGCATCGAGAAGAGCTCTGGCTTCCTCTTCCTGCCGGGTCAAGGTCTGAATCCGGACTGCATCCGGAAGAAAGGCCGGCTGCAGATAATCCTCGAAGCTTCCCGTTTCGTCGACGACGGCTAGATCCACAGCCCGTTCGCTCTGCATTCTTTCGGCGAAGAAACCGGCGCCGCCGGAAATAGCGATAATCGCCGGTACCAAGATGGTCATGAACAGAAACATCGGACTGCGAGCGCCCTTGGAAAACTCCCAGCGGGCTACCCGCAGGACATTAGGCCAATTGCTTTGCATCGATGTCTCCCCCCTGTCTTTTCACGGTTTCGACGAAAATATCGTGGAGCGGCGGTTTTTTCACAGCGCATTCCTGGATATTCAGGAACCGTGAGGCTGTAGAAACCAACTCCGCTGCCGGCACTGGTCCCCGGCAGCGCAGGGTCAGCCGCTGGCCCTGGCGGTGTGCCAGGGACGAACCGGGAAGCGCCTCCAATAGCCGGTCAACCGTACCGTTATCCGCAGAGTCGCCGAAGCGGATGTCCAGCAGTTTTTCCTCGTAGTTGTCCTTAATATGCTGCAGCGTGCCGCTTAAAACGACGCGTCCTTGATGGATCATGACCAGAGAGTCGCAGAGCTCTTCCACCACGCTCATCTGATGGGCACTGAGCAGGACGGTGACACCTTGGGCCTGCAGTTCTTGGATCAGCTCCTTGAAAAAGTTCTGGTTAATCGGATCCAAGCCGGAAAATGGTTCATCCAGCATAATCAAGTCGGGACGGTGAAGCAGTGCTGCGGTGAACTGGACTTTCTGCTGCATGCCCTTGGACAGCTTCTCCAATTTTTGGTGGGCCCAATCTGTCAAATCCAGCCGCTGCAGCCAAGCCAAGGCTTCCTTTTTGGCCTCCGGCCCGGTGTATCCCTTCAGGCCGGCCAAATACAGCAGGTTATCCAGTACTTTGGCCTCGTAATAGAGACCCCGTTCTTCGGGTAGATAACCGATGCGCTTTTTGTTGACTCGGCCGCTGGATCCATTGAGCTGGAAGCGGATGGTTCCCTGATCCGGTTCGAGGATACCCATGATCATGCGAATCGCGGTGGTTTTGCCCGCGCCGTTAGGCCCGAGAAGCCCCATGATTTCTCCCCGCCGTACAGAAAAGCTCACGTTGTCCACGGCCTTCGTGGAGCCAAAACGCCTGCTCACGGACGAAACATCCAAAATGTTATGCGTCATTGTCATTTCCTCCATCTATCTGTTCTAATTCCTGTGGGTGCCATGGGCAGGCCTGCGATCCATTTCTCCGAGACTTCATGGGTGGTGGTGTGCATCCAGAGCGGCAGACGTGCCGGACTTAAGACATCCACCCTTCTCACGGCCTTCTGGGCATAAGAGCCGGCTTCGGCGGGTTGAAATGCACCAGCGCTGTGGTCTGCGGGGCTGCCTACCCCTTGGAAAATACCCTCGGTTCAAATCTCGTTAAATGTATCACAAACAATGGGGCCCGTCAACGTCAATTGATTCCACCGTGGAAATGTTTGCAGGTTCTTGGCGGCACCCGGGAATGACACGGTTGCGTTGCGGACTGCCGCCGATCTATCCCGGCACATGTGCAGCCGCTGTACTCTGACTGACTGCCCGGATTCTTGAAGAACCCCTTTCTGTGGCTGCGTTATGTCAACGCTCGTCGGTCTGTTTGCCCAGAAGGATGGCTTCCCTTCCGCTTCCGAGCAGCCAACGCTTCCAGTCCCGGGCGAGCTTGCGTGGGCGGTCGGTGATCCAATCGAGCACAGCACCGGCTTGACAGTGTTTGACGGCTTCCGCAACCATTTCTCTTCCCCATTGCCGTTCGATATACATAACGAGGGTCCATCCCCAGGCATTGGCAGTATACCAGTCGGCTTCCAGCCTCGGCAGTTCAGGGACGATGCCCTTCATGATACTCTCCGCAACCGGCTCGCGGAATCGAAATGGGCTGTCAAAACGCCATTGGCCGGACAAATAGACAGCCAACCCTTCGCTCCACCACAGCGGCTGGCGTTCAATATCCGGAGAGAGGCACTCCTCAAACACATGGGTCATTTCATGGAAAACGAGGCGGCCGAATTCCGCCTGGTCGTATGGGTAGTGCGAATGCTCGGCATAGGCCGCCGGGGACAAAAACACCAAGTCAGTTCCCTGCGGCTGCGCAATGCGTCCAGGATGCGAAGGCAGTTCGATGGGGACGCCCAACAGCTCCGTAACAAGCCGCTCGTATTCGCTGCGGCAGGGAGCGAGGATTCCCCGCAGCCCTGGAGGAATCGGTGTCTGAAAATAAGCGCCCAACACTTGGGCGCTTGTGTCCATGGTCTCTGTGAAATGCCGTGCGTACTCTGCGTCCTGCAGGGTGCCGTACGCACGGCAGTGCTGGCCGTGCCAGACTCGATAGGCCTCTAGCATGCCCCTTCCTCCCCTGGTCTTCGTGCCCCGCGGCAGTCACGGAGACAGCCCATGATGACCCTTTCGCCTATGCAGTGCAGATATCGGCAGGTGCAGGCCTAAGGGTAATACTCCGCAGAAGTGTCCGAAACGGCGTTACCAAAGTCCGGGAAGATTCCAATAGGAAGCGTAGGCAAACACGCTCAGATAGAAGACGGTGATCACTGTGTAGCCAATTTTCCGGCCCACCGGCAGCGGTGTCTGCAGCCATGTATATACAGTCACAGCCAAGAGGGCCACGCAAGCTGCTCCGGCCGCCAGCAGCAGGCGCTGGGCCCAGATCAGTCCGGATGGCACCTGCAGCGGCAGTAAGTATACCGGATGGTTTAACAGCGAAGTGATGACAAGCAGAACAGCCGCCCCGAACAACCAGACGGTGACCCGCCGGGTCCAGAGAAAGCTGGGTGGATCTGGACGGTGTTTCCGCCTCTTGCTGGGAAACAGCCACGGAGAAAACACGTCCATGGCCAAAATAAGGATAAGAACGCTCCATATCACCCGACCGGCAGAGATCGTCTGCAGTAAACCCTGACGGTTCCACGCTTCCCCCGGGGCATGGTCGGTTTCCAAAAACTGCACGCCTTCGCCTTGGGCGGGATAGAAGCGGACAATGCTTCCGCTTTCGGCTCCTTGAAAGGTTCTATTCCCGAGGTTGATCAGCGGCTCCTGGTAATCCCCTTCCTGATAGATAAGATCATCACCGCTGCCCCGGCGTATTTCGATGGACGGGTACTGGCCCAGCAGCGCTGTAAATCGGTCAAGTCCTTGGCGGGAAATGGTATTGCGCTGGTAGCTTCCGCCCAGATTGCGTTGTTCAGCCCTGGACAGTTCTTCATTTTCGCTGTCGGAGCGGTTTGCGGCTAGGAAGGCGCCCTGTAACGAACGGAGCAGCATAGTGCCCTCGTCAGAGTTCGCCGCGGCGAAAACCATCCGGCCTTCGTCAGGCAGGAACAGCATGACTCCGGCCATGCCCGGGAGCTGGCTGAAACGCGCGTATACGTTTTCTTCGGGCAGACCTACGGGAAACAGACCCATGGATGCCGGCTCTATCTCGTCCGTGCCCCCGCCGGACGACGTGTGGTCCAGCAGGAAATGCAGCAGGGACTGTAGGTCGTCACCGGTTGTGTAAAGACCCAAGGACGGATAGAGAGCGGTTTCGTGGGCCGGATAGTGGGTGTAGCCCAAATTGGTACGGCGGTGACTGCGCATGCGGTCGTCGGGTGCCGCGGAAGGCAGCAGGCCCAGTGTTGTGTGCTCCAATCCTGCTCGTTGTATGATCTCGTTTTCAAACAGACGGTGAAATGGCTCTTCCTCTATGTTCTCCACAGCCAGAGCGGCCAAGCTGTAGTTAAGGCTGCTCAGCCGCGTATCGGCGCCGGGATCGGCGGAATATCCGGCCCAGTGTGCATCTAGTGCACTGCTCAAGGGATGCGCATCCTGGGCAAAACTGCTTAACAGATAGGCACTGCTGTTGATACCGCTTGTGTGGTCCATAAGCTGCCGGAGTGTCAATTCCTGGCCGCTGCCGGGGTGGTACCGATTGGGCAGCAGCGGAGCGATATCCTCCTCCAAGGCCCCCAGACGACTTTGGATGGCAGCGGCAGAGAAGACTTCGGTGATCCTGCCCAAAGGGACCTCCGTCGCCGGCGTTACCAGAAGGCGGCGACTGTGGTCGGCATAGCCAAAGGGCCGCGTCCATGCGCCCCCCTCTTGATCGACGAAGGTGACAAGGACTCCGGGCACTTGGTATTCCTGCATCCACTGGGCCATATGTTCACTGAGCAGTTCATCCAGTCTATCGCCGCCGGCCGCAGCCGCTGCAGTGGTCAGGATGAAAAGGATAGGGAAAAACAATGCGCTGGCAATCCATTTCATGGTCGATTGTCTCCTAGACGTATTGGCGGCAGTTCCTCGTAGGAAATAAAGAACTCAGGCAGGCCTGCCGCGTAGGGGGCGATCTCGTATGCCTCAAAGAACAATACCAAGCCGGTATCGGTCAGGTAGTAGGGCTGATCGGAGCGCAGCTGTTCGGCGCAGAACTCGTCGAGGAAATAACGGTCGGGATCGTCTTGGATGCTTTGATTCACCGCTGCCGCGATGATTTCCCGATAGGACGAGTCCTGCTCGAAAAGGTCACCCAGCAGTGGCTGTGAGCCCGACGGAATGTGGAAGTTCCACGCCTTGCGCACTCCGATGCCATGGGCGCCTCC
>PUOC01000186.1 GCA_003551965.1 Clostridiales bacterium
ATCGTACCAATCTCGGCCCGGCAGGGCGCGCCCGATGGATCCGGCGAAGAGCAGGTCGCCCACGAATACGCACCCGGCGAATCGGTAACTCTTGCTGTCCTCGCTGTGGCCTGGTGTTTCCAGGGTTTTGTACTGCGCCGGGGTGCCACTGGTGCGTTCGGAGAAGTGCCGCAGCGATTGGGTATGGTCTCCGTGTGCATGGGTGACGAGCACGGCGGCCAATGGATATTGGACCACGGCCAGTGCTTCTTCAATGCGAGTCGCATCGACTCCGGGGTCTACGATTACAGACACTTGGCTGCGCTTGTCGGCAATGACGTAGCAGTTTGCCTGCCCGCGCTCCCCGGTGAGCATCTCCACGGCTATGTCCGGGCTGTTTACATGCGCAGCGGGAGGCTGGTATTGCTCGCAAGCGATAGCATATAGCTTCTCGGGAGCGAGCTTGAGCAGGTCCGCCAGCGCATGGACTTCTGTTTCCGTCGGTTTCAGTTCGTACGCTTCCATCCGCTTGATCCTGTCTTCCGACACACCAGTACCCGCTGCCGTGTGGTCTATGGACAGGTCCAATCCGACGCGGGCCTTTTTGATTATATCACCAAACTCGTCCTCCAATGGGTAGGCGGTGGTCATAGGAACAGCCTCCTATCTTTGTGGTTTATTTGCCAACTGCGTTGGCCAAGGACTAACAGAGCTTTTCGAGCAGCCACACCATGTTCTCTCCCAGGCGTTTCATGGTGCCTAGACCTTCATCGTCGGATTGCACGTCGCCTTGTTGACGCCCTATGCCGATGCTCCAATAGGATGAGCCGGGGATGATCATGTCGTTGATGTAGAAGAAATCATTGATGGAATGGAAGGCGGTCATAGCTCCCGCCCGACGGACGGCCACAGCAGCGGCGCCCACCTTTCTGCTGAGTCGATTGCCGTTTCCCCGCAGGACAAAGCCGGCACGATCCATGAGACCCTTTGTTTCCGTGGTTACGTTGGCGAAGTAGGTGGGTGTGCCGATGAGTATAGCATCGGCTGCATCCATTTTGGCTATACAGTCATTGACGATATCTTCGTCGATGATGCACTGGCGGTTCAGCAGTTCACGGCATTTCATGCAGGCCGTGCATCCCCGGATCGTTTGGCCGCCTATCTGGATCGTTTCACATCCAATTCCGGCATTCCGCAGAGGGTCCAAAACGGCCTCAATCAGCTGGGATGTATTTCCTTTGGGCCGGGGACTGCCGTTAAACGCAACAACGTTCATGGAATATCAGCCTCTCTTCGTTTTCTAGAGTATGGCGCAGGCACGGCCAAACAGCCGTGCCATAGGAGTCGGGCCTCCCTATGGGTGAGGAAAAAGGAGGCATAGAGAACGGGGACCGATACTACGGCAGCACGTTGCCGGCAGCCCGGTAAATATCATACCATTCTTCCCTGGTCAGATCGATGTCAGCGGCTTTGGCACAGTCTTGAAGGCGCTGTACATTCATCGTTCCCGTGACAGGCTGCATTTCCGCTGGGTGCCTAAGCAGCCAAGCTAGGGCCACGGTGGTATTGGCCACATTATACCGGTCAGCGATGGCGTCGATGGTCTTATTCAGCTCCGGGAATTTGGCATTGTCCAGGAACACGCCCTCGAAGAAACCATACTGGAACGGTGACCACGGCTGGATGGTGATGTCATGGAGGCGGCAGAAGTCTAGAATACTACCATCGCGATTTACCGCCGATTCATTGAGCATATTGACATTAATGCCCTGGGAAATCATCGTTGCATGGGTAATGCTCAATTGCAGTTGATTGGCAACGATAGGCTGTTTTACGTGTTTTTTCAAGAGCTGTATCTGCATGGGATTTTGATTGGAAACACCGAAATGGCGGACCTTGCCGCTGTTGGCCAGTTGATCAAAGGCCTCAGCCACTTCCTGCGGTTCCACTAAAGCATCGGGACGGTGCAGAAGCAATACATCCAGATAGTCGGTCCGCAGGCGTTTGAGAATACCTTCTACCGACGACAGAATATGCTCTTTGGAGAAATCAAACTGTCCCTTCCGGATACCGCATTTGGATTGCAGGAACATGCTTTCCCGAACATTGCTGTCCATGCCAATGGCATCAGCAAAGATTTCCTCGCAGGCCCCGCCGCCATAGACATCGGCGTGATCGAAGAAGTTAGCGCCTTGATCGAGGGCGGTTTTGATAACCGTTTCCGCTTCGGTTTTGGTCAGCCGGTCCATGCGCATACACCCTACGGCGATTGCAGGGACACGGAGGCCGGAGGTGCCTAGTTGAATCTTTTTCATGGCTTAGAGCACTCCTTTCAAGGGTGCGAATATGGTGTTCTCAGGGGTTCAGTGCGTACGGTTCGGTTACAACAACCGCTTTAGGCGATCTCGGGAGGGAGAGTCCTATGCTCCGGGTTTTTGGTCCTGCTAGATGGCGGCTGTCAGCTACAGAACCTGCGATCGTTTGTGATCCAAGCGCCATTGGTGAAATCGGGGATTGTGACCGGATGACCCCCGAGAGCGATTGATTCTTCGCTTAAGGTGGAAATACACATCCAAGCAGCGGTATCATAGACATCAATGGAGGTCTGGGTCCCATGTTGTACACAGCGGATGAAATCTGAAAAGACAAGCCAGTCCATGCCGTCGTGTCCTTCTTTGACGCCTTCTTCGATATATCGCTGCCAAATGGGATGTTCGTATTCTTCGCGGTACTCGCCGGCATTGCCCCCTTTCCAACCAAATTCCATGTCGGCGTGTTCCTGATCAAGAAAGATCGAGTCGCTTTCTTCGCTGTACATCCCCTTGGTTCCCCGGACTTGGAGCCCTCGCGAGTAGTAGCGGGGCAAGGTGGTGTCGAGGGTCAGCACAATCGTTTCTCCGTTGGCACACGTTATGACCGTAGTGACAATGTCGCCCTGCAGGAACGCGGTCTGCCGCAGTGCTTGGTCATCTGGTTTTCTCTGTGCAGCATACTCTGACAGCCCTCTGGCTTTGGATGCCGTGGATGTCAGAGTCAGCATTCGGTTGCCGTGATGGATGCCTAGGATTCTGGCGATGGGTCCTAGCTCGTGGGTGGGGTAATTTTCGCAGTTTCTATTGGCATAGTTGCGCAGGCGGTAGTGCCGGTTCTCCTGGCCGAACGCGATTTCCGGCCGCAGGTCGTGGTGATAACCTCCGGCGCAGTGGACGATTTCGCCAAACACCCCCTGTTCCACCATGTTCAGTACCATCAGCTCATTGCGTCCGTAGCAGCAGTTTTCCATCAGCATTACCGGCACCTTGGTCCGTTCATAGGTATCAATGAGGTCCCAGCATTCTTTGACGGAGTAGGCGCCCCCTACTTCGAGTCCCACGTATTTGCCCGCCTCCATGGCGGCGAGAGCGATATGGACGTGGCTTTCCCACGCGGTGCATACCAAGACGGCGTCAATGGCGTCCACGGCGAGCAATTCGCGGAAATCCGTGGTTTCCAAGGGCCGCCGTCCTGTTTCAGCTTCCACGGCAGCCGCGGCATCGGACACTCGGTCTTCATAGACATCACAAACTGCGATGATGGACACATCGGGGTGGATCATGAAAGGACTGCCAATCAGAGTGGACCCTCTGGAACCCAGGCCAATAACGCCGATGTTTACTGTGTGCTTCATGGTTCTTCGTCGCCCCCAACTCTTTGTGTAAACAAGCTTCGGCTTGTTGCTGTCCATAAACCAATTCTCCGCCTAACATTTGTACTCCTTTATTCTGTGCTCTAGGCGCCCCGTCGTACATAATCTGCAAGGACATCCCCGCCAGGCAGCCCAAGGGGATGTGCGGCCATGCCGCTTGTGCGCCCCCTTTTCCAAGGAACGAGGAGAACCAGGCAAAGGCGCCGAATCGTAGACGTGCACCCTTGGCGCAGCTATTTCCATCTTGAAACGGGGTATGTCCAGTGTATGCAGTGCGGATCGCCATGCATGGATATTTGATGTTGGGGACGGCCATTGTGATCAATGTGATCGTCGGTTTCCTCGGCGGAACTACATGGTATGGCTACATTGCCCGCATAGCCGATCAGGGTCTCGTCCAGGCATCCTTGTCCATGCCGGTGTGGGAAATTTTGTTTTTATTTGTCATATATCCCACCTGTTTGGGAATGGCGATCCATGGTTTACGCGAGCGGGGATAAGACCGTATGCCGTATTGTGACGAAACGGCCGAGCATTGGTTAGGATAGCAAAATCTGAACCAGGGCTCTTACGGAGCCAGTACCCAAAACAAAGGGGCAAATCTGCATTGGATTGGGGGTCTTCTCGGTAAAACACTGGCCCCAGACGCGAACCCGATCGGCCGCCAAGTACAACTTTTCTATGCGGGATGGCGTCGCCGCCGCAGTGGGGTGTGCTGCCGATCCTATTCTGTTTCTGATATCTTTTCATTGGCTGGAGTTCCTGCCGGGTCCAAGAAGGATCTGCCAGAGGGAAAGCGAAAGGCCTAAGCAAGGTTCTGCCCCAGGAGGGTGAACGCCCGGCGGTGTACCGTTCATGGGGCAGAAGGCGAGATGGCAGACAGACAAGCCGCGCCAAGGTTGAGCTGGGATGGCACTTTTGATAGGGGGGTCTTTGTGTCCATTGCAATTGTCCCTGCGGGTATAGAGCATGCCGAAGGCTGTGCTGAAGCGGTTTTGGACTCAGACATAGAGAAGTACTACCAATCAAAGCATTCGGCCCTGCGGTTTATGGAAGATGCCGTTGCCTGCGGGCAGCTCTTTGTCGGCCTGAATCAGTCAAGGCAGATGGTGGGATTTGTGAAATATTCCAGATACGGCGGTTTTCACCGATATCCCTATATACAGTTATTTGGGATCATGGCCGGCTGTCGAGGCCGCGGCCTTGGCACGGAGCTGCTGCTTGAGTTCGAACGCACTATCCTTGCAGGCCAGGCACGGGTGTTTCTTTTGGTCTCAGACTTCAATGCTGTTGCCCAACGTTTTTACCGCAAAAACGGGTATGAGGAGGTGGGGCGAATTCCGGATTTTCTTCTCGCCGGAGTGGCTGAAGTGATTATGATGAAGCGGCTTCCCCTTTAACCCGTTTTACCGCCAGTGCTGGTCGGGGCTGCTTCACCCAGTGAGCTTGGCCATAGGTCTGGCTGGACGCATGAGGATATTAGCCAATTCTGCAGCGAATGGAGTGAACCAGATATGAAAAAGGAAGACCATCTGTTTTCCGGAGTCCCGGAGGATCTTAGGCTGGGACCGGTCTTCGGACCCGAAGAAGCCGATGCAGTCAAAGCGGTCGTGGAGTCAGGCTCAATCACACAACTGTCCACGGACGTGGTGGAGACTTTTGAACGGCAGTTCGCCGAATACGTGGGGGCTAAGGAAGCCGTCGCTGTCAGTTCCGGAACAGCAGCGGTGCATACGGCTCTGGCCGCCGTTGGCGTAGAAGAGGGCGATGAAGTGATCGTGCCGGCGTTTACTTTTATCGGCACGGTGGGGCCGGTTTTGCATCAGCACGCGGTGCCCGTGTTTGCCGATATTGACCCCGAAACACTGTGCCTGGATCCTTTGGACGCGGAGCGTAAGATTACAACGAGGACAAAGGCGATCATACCTGTGGATTTGTTTGGTCATCCGGCGAACTTGACGGCGTTTGCTGATTTGGCCGATCAATACGGGGTTCAAATCGTCGAGGACGCCTGCCAGGCCCACGGAGCTTGTTTTGACGGCCAGCGCGTCGGCGGGGTTTCGCCGATTGCTGCATTCAGTTTTCAGGAATCGAAGAACATGACGACGGGTGAAGGCGGCATGATCACAACCAACGATGGTGGACTGGCCGACGGCTGCCGCTGTGTTCGTCAGCAAGGCGAAAGGTCCTGGGGCGAGATTGTCCGACGCGGACACAACTACAGAATGACCGCGCTTCAGGCGGCCATTGGCATTGAACAGCTGAAAAAACTGGATGGTTTCAATGAAAGGCGTGTGGAGATCGCGTCCATATACGCCGAAGCGCTGAACGAACTGGATCTGTCTTTACCGCAGGAGAAATCCTACGCGAGCAGTGTCTGCCATGTCTACTCATTTTTGCTGCCGGCACCGTTGGCTCCTCAGAGGGACAGTATTGTGCAGCATCTGCGGGAACACGGCGTGCCCGTCAGCGTGGCATATCCCAGCCCTTTGTATCACAGCCCGGTTTTCCAAGCCTTTGCCCATGAGAAGTGTCCGGTTAGCGAAGATACAGCCCGCCGTGTTGTGACGCTTCCTACGTCTCATTCCATATCCACAGCGGCTGCGGAACGGATTGGAAACGCGGCGGCCGAGGTCTTAGCGGAACACCTCGCGTGAATCAACAGGCAGAATGGCATACAGAGGCATCGTCCATGGCAAACCAAGGGGATGGAGTCCATAGAAGATGCTGACGGTGGACCATGGCGCCTGGATACCATCTGCTATGGGATGACCTGGACTTCATCGCCGTACCGCTTGTGGACTGTAACTGAAGGGGGGAACTGCAGTGAAGGCTGCCGTCATGCAAGGGCCGAGAACGAGTGCAGTGGAAGATGTGCCGGATCTGGAGCCTAATCCGAAGACACTTTTGGTCAAAGTAAGCTATACCGGTCTATGCATGTCAGAGTGGCCGCTATGGGCAGAGGCGGAACGGGGTGCCCGTTTCGGCCATGAACCCGTGGGCACCGTGGCTGCCGTCGGTGCCGGTGTGCAATCGTTTTCTGTCGGCGATCGTGTGTCAGGTCTGGCTGCAACGCCGTCCTTCGCCGAGTATTGCCTGATGGATGAACAAGAGGCTGTGTTGGTGCCGGACAATCTCAGCGACGTGGATAGCACGGCCGAGCCTTTAGGATGTCTTATCAGTGCCGCGTCAAAGCTAAATCTGTCAAAACCCGGTGATCCGGTGGCTGTGGTAGGTACAGGATATATGGGTTTGGGGATGGTCAGTCTCCTGCGGCGCCTGGGAGCGGGTACCGTGGCAGCTGTGGATACTCGTCCCGAAGCTCGCGAGAATGCCCGTCGATTGGGAGCCGATGCAGCGTATTCGCCGGGGGAGGTGCCAGAGCGGTACTTGGTTAATGGGTGGGATTCTACGGCTTTTGCCCGCGGGCTTCCCATTGTATCGGAATGGGCGGGCTCTGAGGAAGCCCTGCGGTTGGCCGGCCATATGGTTGGCATACACGGTACGTTAGGTGTTGGGGCTTGGCACCAGGGCGGGCTGCGCGCCGTCGATTTCCGTCTTTGGGGTTGGAAGGGTATTGGTGTTGTCAATACCCATGAGCGGCGCAGATCTTTTCTCGTGGAATGCTGTCGGCGGGCTTTGCAGATGCTCTCGTCCGGTACTTGGGACTATAAGGGAGTGGCCCGGCACGTCTATGGGCTAGACGAGCTCGACCGCGCCCATGCGGAGATGGCAGATAAACCGGAGGGGTTTATCAAGGGCGTTGTTCGGTGCAGTGACTGACCAAAGACAGAGTGCGGCCCTGTTTTATCCCGGCGGCATGCAGTGAAGGTTGGTTACGCTGACGACGTTTTGGAGTATATGATCAAAACGGGCAGGCATGTCTCAAACCAGGGACTGCCTGCCCGTCGCATTGCTTGGCTACGGCCCACCATAGCCCTTTCATTTTCGATGCGAGCCGACGATTTTGCGGATGCTGTCATAACTTAAGTGATACTGCTCCATTAGCCAATGAATGCTCTGGCCTTGGTGATACTGCTCAACGATGTCTCGATTGCGGCTTGCAATATGCTTTTTCGTTCCGTTGCTTTCTCCCCAGCCGAGACGCTTGCCCGGTCCTTTCGGGATGTAAATTTCTGTCCCTTCTACATACTGCTGCACTTGGCGAAGAAGAGCGGGGGGCAAAACCTTTTCCGCGTTCTGGTACATGTACGCCAACGTCCTCCTTAGGCATTGTTTGCTGGGGCGTTGGCCTATGGGTGCCTTCAACTACAGATCGGCCGGTGGAGACACACGTCCAATCCGGGGCAGGCCAACGCCGGTGTTCGACAACCAAAGGGCATGGAATGCTGCACTTGCAGCAGCTTGATTCCGTGTCATCACATTGGCCACCTCCTTCTTCCATTATATTATCAGAATACTGGATTTTTGCAGGGGGTGCAAGGGAAAGATGAGTCCGAAATTTGTTTTCCGCTAACCTGTTCAATTCCGCCTTCAGCAGAGCACGGCATCTCCCAGGGCCGCCCAATAATCCGTCGCCGCACCTGCGGCAAACCTTGCCCTTGCCCGCCAAGGTACCATGTTCCATCTGTGTTGATCAGATGCCCATGGGCCGGCCCTCAGGCGGAGGAGATTCCAGCAAAAAGGTCTTTTTTGCTACCGCTTCGACGCAAAACCACGGCTGGCATGGAAAAGACGCTGTCGGATGCGGTGCCACAGGGATACAGGGCCGGTTTTGTCGATGACCTGGTGCTCGGGTGAGGATTGTCGGACATGGGCCGAGCCGTCTTGAGTCGAAGACACAAAAACTTTCCTTGCCCCCTCTCGCTCGAGGGCAGTTTTCTTTCCAGACGCGGAGCGGTTTTTTTCCTCTCGCATCTGCGATTCAGTTTTAAGACGGCCATTCGTCGCTGTTTGTGCGGTCCTCTGTGGTCTGCTGCGGCCGTTGCCCTTGGGGCTGCGGTCGTTGCCCTTGCGGCTGCGGCCGGTGCTCTTCGAGCTGCTGCGGTTGGCACTCTCTGCCGGAAGGGGCTTTTCAGCGATCAAGACACCGATGTGCTCCTCGATTTCGTAAAGACCCATGATGTCCTCGCCTGTTACCAGGGAAATAGCTCGCCCATCCAGTCCTGTCCGGCCGGTTCGCCCGATACGATGGACATAGCTGTCCCTTTCCACAGGAACATCGTAGTTCACCACTAGGGACAGTTCATCGATGTGTATGCCTCTGGCTGCGACATCCGTGGCTACCAGGATGCGTGTGCCGCCGGCTTTGAAGTCATTGATCGTTTTCATGCGTTTGTTCTGGGAAATATCGCCGTGGAGAGCCTGTGCAGCATACCCCTTTTGTGAGAGGAAACGGCTGACCCGGTCGACCGCGTGTTTTGTGTTGCAGAAGACAATGCAGCTGGCCGGTTGCTCGGCTTTGAGGACGCGGTTCAACTGATAACGCTTCTCGTGAGGCTCGACCCGATAGTAGAACTGCTCCACCGTGTCCACCGTTTTGGTATCGGATTCGAACGCAACCATCTCTGGTCGGACCATGTATTCCTGGGCAATGCGGTGCACCTCGTCAGGCATGGTGGCAGAAAAAAGCAGCGTTATCCTCTTTTTCGGCAGGGTTTTGATGATACTCGCGACCTCGTCAATGAAACCCATATCCAACATCCGGTCTGCTTCATCAATCACTAGAAAACGGATTTTGCCCACTGCCAGGTTCTTTCGGCGAATATGGTCATAGACCCGGCCGGGCGTTCCCGTCACGATCGCCGGCTTTTTCTTTAGCGCAGCCATTTCCATATCCATGCTGTGCTGCCCATATACAGCAGTGGTCTGATGCGGCAGGTACTTTGACATCTGGGCCAGATCGCTGTCTACCTGGACGGCCAGTTCCCGGGTGGGGGTCAGCACCAGTGCCTGGGGGCCCGATTCCTGGCTGTCCAACATGTCCAGCATGGACACGCCGAACACGGCAGTTTTGCCGCTGCCGGTTTTGGAGCGGACGATGAGATCTTTGTTCTCAAAAACGTGGGGGATTGCCTCTGCCTGCACTTCCGTGGGCTGTTGGAACCCCATCTCGCCAAGGGCGCGCAAAATGTGCTGGGATATACCCAATTCGTGAAATTCTTTACTCATGGACAAACCTCTTTCATAGATGCAGTATTGTTCTATTATACCATTGTTTGGCGGCTCTGCCCAGTGGGATGTGCTCGTCTGCTCGTCGTTGGGCACCGCTCTGGGGCACCGCTGGGCACCGCATGGACAAGGCGGGGGCGTAACATCTGAAGGCAATTCCTTGCCGTAGATGCGGCCAGCAGGGAATTGCAGTGCCCATCGGCCTATAATAGCACTCCACAGGCCGGTTCCGACATCGTGTGTCCCATGCAGGGAATTTGTTTGCGGCCAACGCCATTGGACGGGTTCAGGGGGAGAACACCATCGAACCAAGGGCGGACTACCAGTCTCTGAGGAATTGGACGCGCATTCGGCCATGACAGTGGCAGAAACTTGAGGTGCAAAACAGGAAATACGGGTGATTTCTGGAAGTCAATAAGGACCGGGATGCTATCTTAGAAGGGAGACGGCTCGCGGCAATTCAGTCAGAGCGCCATCGGACACCAAGTGCCGATGCAACGCCTTGGAGGTGACCATGTTGATACGATCTCTAGGAGCCGACGAAGTTCGATCGATCTGTAATGTCAGTGCATATGGGGGAAGCGATGAAGAGTTAGCCCCTGAGGACAGTATCATCGGGCAGGAGCGGGCCATCCGCTCTCTGCGGCTCGGATTGGATATTGCATCGTCCGGGTTTAACATTTTTGTTGCCGGAGCGCGAGGAACCGGTAGGACAACGGCGGTTCGCCGGTTCCTCAAGTCAGTGGCCGAAGATAAGCCGGAACCGCAGGATTACTGCTACGTCAACAATTTCAAGAGTCCCTATGAACCTAAGGCCCTTTCGCTTCCGGCAGGGAAGGGACATGCTTTTGCCAGTGATGTCAGCAAACTGGTGGAATCAGCCAGAAAAGAGATCCCGGAAGCGTTCGAGAGCGAAGACTACAATGCCAAAAAAGAGGATGTTGTTAGTTCCTTTAACCAGCAGCGAGAGCAGATGCTAGAAGAACTCAACGAACGCGCCAGAAAGAAAGGCTTTCTGATTCAAGCAACAGCAGCGGGTCTGTTCATCGTTCCGGTTAAGGACAACCAGCCCATGCGGGAACAGGATCTTATGAAGTTGGACGAAGAAGAACGACAGCAGATCCGGGAGCAGCAGCAGGAATTGCAGGAAGAA
>PUOC01000101.1 GCA_003551965.1 Clostridiales bacterium
ACCATGGTTAGCGCATTTTTCATCTTCTCACCTCAGATAGTTGGACTAATATCTAAACACTTTTCGTGAAAAAACATGAATACCCTCTTGGTTTTCGCAATCGATAGTGTTAAAAAAATAAAAAAACAGCTTCCCAAGGGAAGCTGTTTTCAGGTAGTTACTGCTGCGATTGCTCACCAAAGAGCTCTTCACCTAACGTTTCATTGACTGTGTTCATAACCTCTCCAAAGGCCTGTTGGGCTTTAAGCAGATGTTGCAGGGTCAGGTTGTTCTGGGCTTGTTGTTCGAGAGACTGAAATTCATTGACCTTGTCAGGCGATATCTGCTGCCCTTCGGACTGGGCCTGCTGCAGCTCCTGCTGCGCCGTTTGCAGCTGGGTCAGCAGATCCTGGGCCACTGGATCGAGTTTGACACGGGTCTGCGCGGAAGTGAGGCTTTTATACTCTTCCGTTTCTTTCATCTCATCGGCCAGTTCCTTTGCCTTCGCTTCTAGACTCAAAAAATGCACCTCCAAACGTTATCCTGCAAGGTACACTTCACCGAAGAGGGGTGATCTCCTGCAAGGAATTTCCGCCGGCTCCGGGGCGCTTACCGTTACACGGTAAGCGCGGCCGCGGTGCAATTGGCTGGTCAGGCAGGAACTGCGCGGCGCTGCACTGTGAAGCAGTGGATACAAGGCGCTTGGTACTGCTCCCTGTGGAGACGCCGTGACTTCAGGTGCACACAGGACGCATCAAGCTCCCGTGAAGAGGACAACCATGATTAGAAGTACAATCATGAAAAAGGCTGCAACAACGTACTGCACATTAGGCAGCTGCGTCATTTCCATTTCCATTTCACCCAGGCGGAAAAATAGGGCTTTTGGGCGTTCCCACACAGTTTCTCGCAAACCAGATATCCGAGCTGAGTGCGTCGGATAAGTGTTAGGATGGAGCCAACGCCGGAAGGCCAGCAAAATCAGCAGTCCGGGTAACACCAGCTGCAGTGTAGACCAGACCGCTTCCCAGGAATATACTTTCCCGGCCACATCGGCTCCCAATACAGGAAAAAGGCCGGTAAGGATGACCAGCAGCGCGGTAAGCCAGATGGCTCCTAGCTGTTCAGGCATGGCATCCAATGGCGAAATAGACCGGTCTCTGTTGGGCGAAATATACGTGTAGTATAAGAACCTCCCTATGGCCATGACCGTCAAAACCGCCGCGATCTGCAGTAATGTCCCCACAGGAGTACCATAGGCGGCATCCTTTATCAGGTATTTGCTTACAAATCCATTGAACGGCGGAAGTCCGATGGCAGCTGCTGAACCGATGAGCACTAATACGGTGGCCCAAGCGGGTTTGGGAGTCTGTCGCTTTAACGCTCCGCTGCGGGAGAGGTCAACGGAGATCAAAATTGTCATGAACAGGAGCGACTTGTAGAGCATATGGTGAAACATGTGCAGCAGCGCCGCGTCGTTGCTGCCCAAACCGGCGGCCGCTGCCATAAACCCAACGCCGCTGATAATGAGATAACTCATTACCGGCCTCATACGAATTTGCACCAGCGCCAAAAGTGCACCGTAGATTGCCATGGCACCACCCATATAAGCAATGAACGGCATTGGCGGCAACAGCCGAACGAGTCCTACGACCCCTACCTTCGTTGTGATCATAGCTAGAAATAGTGTGGCATAGGGGCTTACCTTAGGATAGGTGAAAGGCAGCCAGAAGTGGATGGGAAGAAATGCGGCCTTGGTCCCTATGCCTAAGACCCACAGCCCGGTGACAACAGGAGAGGCCGGATACGCGAGCGTCATCGTTCCGGTCAGACTGTATTGCATAAAGATTCCGAATAACATGCAAAGGCCGGCTACCAAATGGACGAACAGAAAGCGCAGGCCAATGATGTGGGACTGGGGCCGCTCGTCGGCCAAGATAATAAGTGCTGTTGTCAGCGTCACGATTTCCCATGACAAGAACAGTGCAATGTAAGTATGGGCAAACACAACCCCCCATGCTCCCCCGACCGCGAACATCAAGAAGAACATCTGAAGGCGTTTCCCCTTTGCTCCCGTTAGGAGCAGGATGGGCGCTGCAGTCACTGCAAAGGCAGCGGCAGCAAGCGCACCGTCCCTGGAGAACAGCCACTCTGTTCGAAGCACAAAGGGAATGGAAAGCTGGGCTCCCACTGCGTTGTTGAGCATCCATACAGTGAGCCCGGCCAAAGCCAAAGAGACCGCAAATCCGAACCAGTGGCGCACTTGGGCCGGGACATGCAGCATGGCGACGGCAAGCATAATCGGTGCGGCGAGAAAAAGCGACATTTCCATCGGGGCACCTACTTCCCTCCGTACTGAAGTGTGGGTCAATTATATTCGAAAAACGTCAAAATAGCAAGAAAAAGTGGCGAAAGTGCCTGTGTTACTATGCACAAGCAAACGGGGCACAATCATTTGCTCAATCGCCTTCAGTGTGGTACCATAGGCTATAAGTAATCCCATGTTCAGGGACTTCTTCCATGATACATAATTTGACAGATGAGTTCAAGCAAGGTGTTGTATTTTTCGTTCTCGGCCTCAAACGGGCACCATCGTGGTGGGGCAATCCGTACAGAAGACGGGAGTGCTTTCCTCCTGATTGTCACTCCAGCGGCCGCTTTGTCAATACGTTCCCAGGGAGGTTATACGTTGAGTGAAAAGATTGCCGTAGTCACTGACAGCACCTGTGACATCCCCGACGCTATGGTTGAGGAATACAACGTCCACGTAGTTCCGCTGCGGATCTTGTATCAAAACGAGGAATACCTTGATAAGGTTGAAATTAGCCCCGAGGATGTCTATACGCGCCTCAAGGACGAGGTGCCCACCACCTCGCTGCCGCGTCCCCAGGATGTATCGGAGCTTTTAGAGCGGCTTAAGACGGAGGGCTTTACCCATGTGTTGATTATCCATCTATCTGCAGGGCTTTCCGGGACAGGCCAGATGCTTCGGAATATGGCCGAGGAAATGCAGGGTGTAGAGGTGAAGGTTATGGATTCTAAGTCCATATCCATGGGCCTTGGCATTCAGGTTTTGGAAGCTGCGAAGGCAGTCAGGGATGGTCTGCCGTTTGCAAAGGTCTGCCAGGCCGCTGAGACAGCGCGAGATAACAGCACAGTTCATTTTGTTTTAGCCACACTCGAATACCTTAAGCGCGGTGGAAGGATCGGCAAAGTGGCTGGAACGCTGGGGCAGATGCTGAATGTTAAACCGATCATATTTGTGAACAGGGAAGGAATATATGAGACCGCGGCGAAAGTGCGAGGCCGGCGCCAGTCCATTGATCGTCTTATTCAGGTGGCCAAGGAGCGACTGGAATCTCCCGGTGTTGTTGCAGTCTGCCACGGCGCCGCCGAAAGGGAAATGGAGGAAATTGTCGAGGCCCTCCAGGGACTCAATAATGTGCGTGAGCTCATGGTTGCGCATGTCAGCCCAGTGATTGGGGTCCATACAGGTCCGGGAACAATCGGAATCATGGTGCACACGACCGAATAGTATGCACAGGAGAATAGGGATAAGCGACTGCTTGGAACGTTGATCGCGGCAGTCGTTTTTCCGTAGGAGGGCTGCTTAGTGCAGATTTTGATCGACGCCGACGCCTGTCCCCGAGACTGCCTGGACATTGTTGATCGACAGTGCGGTGCTTGGTCAGGGGCGGTTATGACGGTTTCTTCGCACCATCACAACCTAGAGCGTCCCAATCACATTATCACTGCCGACGGGCCTGATGCAGTGGATTGGGAAATTGCATCACGGGCCACAGCAGGTGACTTGGTTATCACCCAGGACAGCGGCCTGGCTGCGTTGGCGTTGGCAAAGAACGCTGACGCTCTCAATCCTATGGGTTTCTTCTATTCCGAGGAGTCCATTACCGCCGTGTTGGAAGAGCGGGCGCTAAAGGCACGCTACCGCAGGTCGGGCGGGCGCACCAAAGGCCCTAGGCGCAGAACCGTTCAGGATAATCGGCGCTTTGCCCGGGCACTAGATAGCTGGCTGGGTCATCCGAATCGAAGGCAGTCGATCCAGGCCGATGAACGCTGAATGCAACACGCAAAGAAGGAAGTGGCTGTTATGGCATTTCAAAATGGCGTGAAAGAAATGGAACCGTGTATTCTCGTGATATTCGGTGCCACGGGAGATCTGGCCCATCGCAAACTGTATCCAGCCTTGTATAATCTCTGGCAGGGAGGCCAGCTTCCCGACCCGTTTGCCGTAGTCTCCATTGGGCGGCGGGAAAAGACAACGGAAATTGTCAGAGAAGAAGTCGTTGAATCCGTGCAGACATTTTCCCGCAATGAATGGGAAGGCGGGGGCTCCGAGGATTTCCTGCAGAAGTTTTATTACTATCAGCAGGATTTCCGGGATGAGGAGTCCTATGACCATCTGCAGGAGTTTCTCGGTACCCTTGAAGAGGAATGGAACACCGGCGGTAACCGGGTGTATTTCCTGGCGGTAGCGCCGGAGTTCTTCGGCACCATATCCGAACAGCTCTATCACCATGGCATGGCGCCGAATGAAGGTCGTTCCTGGCAGCGAGTGGTGATCGAGAAGCCCTTCGGACAGGATCTAGAGTCAGCAAAGGAACTGAACCAGGTCATTGACCGGCATTTCTCGGAGGAGAACATCTACCGCATCGATCATTACCTAGGCAAGGAAATGGCCCAGAACATCATGGTACTTCGTTTCGCCAATACGCTCTTTGAGCCACTATGGAACAATCGTTTCGTGGACCACGTTCAGATGACCTTGGCTGAGACCGTCGGAGTGGAGGGCCGCGGGCCATACTACGAGGAATCGGGAGCACTGCGGGACATGGTACAGAACCATATGCTGCAGCTCTTGGCATTGGTGGCTATGGAACCGCCGGTCGCCCTTGACACGGAATCGGTAAGGGATGAAAAAGTCAAGGTCCTGCGCTCCTTGGACATTTCGCCGGATTCGGTGGTGCGGGGGCAGTACGGTGAGGGAACCCGGGCAGGTGAGCACCTCCCTGCCTATCGCGACGAGGAGCGGGTGTCGTCTGCTTCAACAGTAGAAACGTTTGTTGCGCTGAAGGTCTCCATGGAAAACTTCCGCTGGGCAGGTGTGCCGTTCTATCTGCGTACAGGTAAGCGCCTTCCCCGTAAGTACTCAGAGATTATTGTCAAGTTCCGGAAGCTGCCCGGCGTGCTGTATTTCCAAAACGAGACTCTAGACTCCAATGTCCTCGTGATTCGAGTACAGCCAGACGAAGGGGTATATCTAAAATTCAACGCCAAGCAGCCGGGAACTGGTGAAACGATTGTCCCGGTCACAATGGATTTCTGTCAGAACTGTATGGAAGGATACAACTCTCCGGAAGCCTATGAGCGGCTGCTGTACGATGTAATCCGGGGTGATTCCACCCTCTTTACCCGCTGGGATGAAGTGGAGCATTCGTGGCGTTTTGTGGATAAGATAGCCCAGTTTTGGAAGGGGAGCCGTGAGGACATTCCCATTTACCCGTCGGGTACATGGGGGCCTGTCCAGTCCGAACTGCTGCTCCGCGAAGACGGCCGTGATTGGTTGTATCATCTGCAATAGGGAGGCGCGTGCAGTGAAAATCATCGATGTCAGTATGGAAATTCATCCGGACATGGCGGTATGGAAGAACAAAGAGGAAAAGCGTCCTCAGTTCGAAGTGACCAGGGATCACGGTCCCGACTCACCGGCCCGGGAGACGAAGGTGACATTGGATATGCACACTGGGACTCATATTGATGCACCGCTGCATTTCGTTGCCAATGGGGAGACCATGGAATCCATTTCGCTGCAGTCTTTGATCCGGCCAGCCAAGGTATTTGACCTGACGGCTGTGGAGGATTCCATATCCAGGGAGGACCTTGAGTCACTGTCCATACAGTCTGACGATTTTGTACTGTTTAAGACAAAAAGTTCCTTTCACGATGGTTTTGATCCATCTTTTGTATTCATTGACAAAACGGCTGCTGACTATCTGTTGGAAAAAGGCATCGCCGGCGTCGGTACCGATGGACTCGGTGTCGAACGAAGCCAGCCCGACCATGAGACCCATCGAAGCCTGCTAGGCGACAAAGTGGTCATTATTGAAGGACTGCGTCTAGCCGGAGTGGAAGCCGGAGAATATGGGATGGCTGCGCTGCCGCTGAAGCTGAAGAACGTCGAGGCAGCGCCGGCTCGAGTTGTACTAATGCAGGACGATAGTGAGCCTATACAGTAATCATCGCGGAAGGGAGTGCAAGCGCAATGATGTCTCGATCAGAGGCTTGGGAAACGCTGCAGCAGCATGTGCAATCGCCGAATTTGATCAAACATTGCCTGGCTGTGGAGGCGGCCATGGTAGGGTATGCCGATAAGTTCGAGGAACCGAAGGAAAGATGGTCTGTCCTAGGCCTGCTCCATGACTTGGATTACGAAGAACACCCCGATGAACACCCTTTGCAGGCCGTAGAGTGGCTCAGAAAAATGGGCTTTGACCAAGAATTTCTGGATGCTGTGGCGGGCCATGCCGATCGGACCGGTGTGGAACGAAACAGCCGCATGGCCAAGACCCTCTACGCCGTAGATGAAATGGCCGGATTCATTGTGGCCTGCGTGTTGGTCCGTCCGGACCGCAGTTTCGAGAGTTTGAAGCCCAAATCGGTCAAAAAGAAAATCAAAGACAAGGCTTTTGCCAAGGCAGTGGACCGCGAGCAGATGCAGCGGGCGGCAGAAGAGTTGGGTGTGGATATGAACGAACATATCCAGACTATGATTGATGCCATGCGCAGGGGAGAGGATCGTCTGCGCGAACAAGGGCTGAGTCTGATTGACTAGAGGTGAAGTGATGCAAATCGGACGAATCAAGGACGGTACGACCGTCTTATTTCAAGGGGATAGCATAACCGATGCCGGGCGCAACCGAGACGACCCTTTCGATATGGGATCAGGCTATGCCAGCACCGCCTCATCCTGGTTTTTGGCGGCATATCCACACCTGGATGTGGAATTCCTCAACCGAGGCATCAGCGGGAATCGTATTGGTGATCTAATGGGGCGCTGGCAGGAGGACTGCCTATCCCTCAACCCCAATTGGGTATCAATAATGATTGGCATCAATGACTGCGCGCGGCGGTATGACGGGGCTGACCCGACTCCGGTGTCCGAGTTCAAGGCACGATACCACAGGCTGCTGGAGTGGACGAAACGGGAGTTGAATGCCGAGTTGATTCTCATGGAGCCCTTTTTACTGCCTATTTCCGAGGAACGTCGGCAGTGGCGGGAAGATTTGGATCCGAAAATACATGCGGTGCGGGAATTGGCCCGTGAGTACCAGGCTGTATATGTTCCCTTAGACGGAGTTTTTGCCCAGGCAGCCAGCGGGCGGCCGGTAGAGTTTTGGGCGCAAGACGGCGTACATCCGTCCGCTCCGGGTCACAGCCTTATTGCCCAAAACTGGCTCGCGGCCATGGAATTCCCGGGATTGTGTTGACATGTGGCTGCCTAGTTGGTAGAATAAGATAAGCCTTAAGGAAATCCTGTGAGATTTCCCCGGCGCAGCAAACGCATACTGAGGGCCTTTAAACCAATCCCGTGAGGTTGGCAAGGACGTTCAGCCAGTTGTACCCGCTGCAGCAGCGGGATACGTACAGCATAGTTGGGCTTCTACCCGCGGGTAGAAGTCTTTTTTTGTGAGCTGGTTGGGCGCAGGTCCCAGACAATGGGAGGGAATTGTATGCGAAGCCTACTGCGTGTATCAGAATGGTCGGTCCCCGATGTCGCAGCCCTTTTCGAAACTGCTCGATCCATGGAACGCCAGCCGTTTCCGAAGCTGGATGGGATGGCGGCTATGGTATTTTCCGAACCCAGTACTAGGACAATGGTTTCGTTTCAGATGGCCGCAAACCAACTCGGCATGCATGTGTGCCAACTGGACTCCATTGGTTCCAGTTTGAAAAAGGGTGAAACATTAGAGGACACGTTAAGTACATTGGAAGCCATCGGCGTGCGGGCCGCTGTGATTCGAGCCGGTGATGACTGGCCTAGCCGCCTCAGCCATGGTTTTCCGTCCATGGCGTTGGTCAATGCCGGTTCCGGTCAATGGGAACATCCAACACAGGCACTGCTCGATGCCTATACACTGTATCAAGAGTTCGGTGAGCTGCAGGGATTGAAGGTGGTCATTGCCGGCGATGTGGCCCACAGCCGCGTGGCCCGGTCCAATGTAACCCTCTTGAAGATGATGGGGGCCGAAGTAATTCTGTCCGGCCCTCCCTTCTTGTCTGCTCCGGAGCTTGATGGCGCTGCAACATGGATGGACTTTGATGAAGCGGTTGCTGCAGCCGACGCAGTCATGATGCTGCGGGGTCAAACGGAACGGCATGCAGCCGATCAGATGGGCATAGATGGCAGTTACCTTGCCAAATGGGGCATGACCGAACAACGCTTGGAAACCATGCAGCCGCATGCCATATTGATGCATCCCGGCCCGGTGAACCGGGATGTTGAGATTGCATCGTCGCTGCTGAATCACCAGCGCTCCCGCATCAGCATCCAGGTGAAAAATGGTGTACTAACCAGGATGGCCCTGCTGCACTGGTGCTTGCAAGGAGGTCGCCGTGAGCAACTGGTATCTGCGTAATGCTTTGCTGTATCGAGGCCAGGAGCTATGGAAGGGCGACGTTCTTATCCTCGAGGGGCGGGTGGAAGGTTTTTCGCCTTCTTACGTGCCTAAAGATGTGGTGGAGGTTGATCTGGCCGGCTTGCTTCTCAGTCCTGGGTTCATCGATCTGCATACCCATTTGCGGGACCCGGGGCAAACCCAGAAAGAAACCATGTCGACGGCTGCAGCCGCGGCGGCGCGGGGAGGATTTACCACCGTGACCGCCATGCCTAATACGGATCCGCCGGTCGACACGGGTGAACGGGCAGCAGCGCTGCAGAAGAAGGCGGAGCAGCTTCCTATCAGGATTGGCTTGGCCGGTGCGGCCTCTGCCGATAGAAAGGGCAGGCGTCCGGCCGCTCTAAGCGAACTGAGAGCTGCAGGCGTATGGATGGTCACAGACGATGGAGATCCTATACCCGATGACCTGATTGCGGAGATCATGAAGCAATCGTCGGCGCTGGGATTGGTTGTGGCTAACCATCTGGAGTTGAAAACCGGCGCTGCTGCCGGCTATTTTGGTGACGGTATTCCGGCTGCTTCGGAGTGGAACATGCTGGCCCGTGATCTGCAGCTGGTTCGGGAGACTCGCTGCCGCTACCATGTTCAGCATGTGAGTTCCCGCAGATCGCTAGAGCTCATTGCAGAGGCGAAGGAGGAAGGGTTGCCGGTGACTTGCGAAGTGACACCGCACCATCTTGTTCTCGACAGCGGCAAACTGGGAGAACCCTTGGGTCATTTTCAGATGAAGCCTCCCTTGCGGAGTTCTGCCGATCGGGAGGCATTGGTTGCCGGGTTGGCGGAAGGCGTTATCGACTGCATAGCAACCGACCATGCCCCGCATGGACGGGAAAAGGACGGGCCTTGGCATCGGGGCATGCCCTTTGGTGTGACCGGTCTGGAGACAGCTTTTCCCGTGCTTTACAGCTGCTTGGTGCAGGAAGGAAAAATTTCGTTGGAACGTCTGCTTGAAGCATTCACTGTGAAGCCGGCCGATATCGCCGGCCTGTTTTGTGCCCTGGAACCGGGAATGCCGGCAGACTTTACGGTTATCGACTGTGCTTCGCCCCGTGTGGTAGAAAAGCACGGGTTTGCGAGTTTGGGCACGAACAATCCATTTATCGGATGGGACCTGCAGGGATGGCCTGTCTGGACTGTTGTGGAAGGGGAGGAAGTTTTCGATGCCTACTGATGCGAAGATTAGGAAGGTGCTGGTGGTTGGTTCGGGCCCCATTGAAATCGGACAAGCCGCCGAATTTGACTATGCCGGCACACAAGCCTGTGAAGCCTTGAAGGAAGCCGGTGTGGAAGTTGTCTTGATCAACAGCAATCCCGCCACGATTATGACTGATCCGAATGTGGCTGACGTTGTCTATATCGAGCCTTTAAATCAAGAAACGATGAAGCGCATTATACGACGCGAACGCCCCCAGGCACTGCTGGCCTCCACCGGCGGCCAAACGGGGCTGAACTTGGCTCGAGAATTGGCAGAAGGCGGTGTGCTTGCGGATTGGGATGTGAAACTGCTCGGGACCGATATTGACGGCATTCGCCGCAGTGAAGATCGTCAGGCGTTTCGCCAATGCATGTTGGATATCGGGGAGCCTATACCCATGAGCGAAACGGTCTCTTCGGTAGCCGGCGCCCTGCAGTTTGCGGAGCGGACCGGCTATCCTCTGGTGATCCGGCCGGCCTATACATTAGGTGGTGCCGGGGGCGGGATGGTAAGAAACGAAGATGAACTGCGGGCTAGGGTGGCCCAAGGCATCGGGTTCAGCCCGATTGGTCAAGTTTTAATGGAACAGAGCATCGCCGGTATGCGGGAACTGGAATATGAAGTAATCCGCGACAGCAGTGACTCCTCTGTGGTGGTCTGTGATATGGAAAACATGGACCCGGTCGGCGTTCACACCGGAGACAGTATTGTCTCGGCACCGGTCCAGACCCTGTCCAGGGAGGATAACGAATATCTGAAGCGGGCGGCGCAGCGGATTGCCTCTAATCTTGGCGTAATTGGAAGCTGCAATGTGCAGTTTGCCTTCGACAGCAGCGCCAGTTACTACGTAATTGAGGTCAATCCAAGGGTGAGCCGCTCATCGGCGCTGGCGTCGAAAGCCACTGGCTACCCCATTGCCCGGGTGGCGGCTGCGGTATCCCTGGGATTGACCTTGGCGGAACTGGGAATGGAACAGGCGCCCGCGATTGACTACGTGGTGGCCAAGAT
>PUOC01000049.1 GCA_003551965.1 Clostridiales bacterium
GCCGAACAGTCCGGCCATGGCCGCACTCTGGCGGACATTGTCATTCTTGGCGCCGGCACTGGCCTGCAGCCCGACAACATCCATGAACGACCACCGCATGGCGGCGCCCATCTGTTTTGGACTAAGGGCCAACTGTGCATCAACATCGCCCAACTTCACTTCACCAAGAAGACCGTAGTCCTCGACTTCGTCCATCACATAGGAAGTCAGGAAGTCTTCCACTTCTTCATCATCCCAAGCGCCGGCCACTACCCGGTGCATGGGTGTATCACTGGTAATTTCAGCACCGAACGTATCGGGCATCCAGTCATCACCAAGTGCTCCGCCTTCATAGTCCAGCCACAGTTTCACATGGGTGGACTCCGTTGCCCGGATGGTCATCTCCATAGTGCCTTCGGCAGTGATTTCGGTACCTTCTTCTTCACCCTCGTTGAACAACGTGGTGGCAGGATCGGTATCCGTAGTGATCTCGTCACCGTCCGCATCCACTGCGAACGCAGAGTCGCGGTAGCTGACGCCTAACTCCAGATCACCAGAGAACTGTACCCGCTCCACAACGGTTTTGAGTTCTTCATGGTCTTCCCGAAGGGCAGCTTGTTCTTCAGCCATCAGTTCCTGCTGCTCTTCCATTTCAAACACGAGGCCGGTCAAAGTGCTGAGGCCTCTTTCCAGCGCATCGACGCGAACGCCCATGTGGTAGAGTTCGGTTTCAAACTCTTGGGACATGGCTTCCATGTCCGCAGCCAGTGCATCCACTTCGGCCATCAGGTTTGCTTCCAAACCTTCCATGTCGCCGCGGATGCCTTCAATCAGGCCAAGCACACGGTGCTCAACATAGGCGAGGTCGCCTTCGAGAGCTTCAATGCGCTGGTCCCGCTCCATGGCCTGGCGAAGTGCTTCCTCAAGCTGGGCTTCGTGATCGTCTAATGTGGTTTCAATACCTTCCAACTGGTCATGCACACGGATCAGTTGTTGGGTCAACAGCTCTTCCACCAACCGCTCAATGTCTTCTGTGGTCAGCTCGGGTTCACGATCGATAACCCGTTCGATAATCTTTGTTTCTTCAACAATGGTTTTGGCTTCCAGTTCAGCCTTCTCGAGATACTCTTTTGTCAGCTCTGCAACCAATTCGGAAATAACCGCTTCTGCTTCCTCAGTCATTTCGAATGGCCGCTCGATGGGCTGGCGCTCAATAATATGCTCTTCAGGCTCTACTTCCACAACGGGAACTTCGATTTTGTCGATCTCTGCGTAAATCATTTCACGCAGTTCATCTTTTACTCTTTCAATTTCAGCCATGAGATCGGCTGTGATTTCGTCACGGACGCCGGCGGTCTCTTCCGCTACCTGCTCTTCCACAAGTGCTTCGAGACGGGCCAATGTGCGTGCGAACACCATCGCAGCCTCATACCGGGTCATCATCCGAGTGCCACCATATGTGCCATCCGGATATCCTTCAACTAAGCCGACTGCGGCCAACTTGGATACTGCGTCATAGGCCCAATGGTCTTCTGGTACATCGGCAAAGGGATTTGCCATGGCAGGTGCTGCCATACCAGCCATTAAGGCTACGACCAGTACAAAAGCAAGGCTTTTGAGTTTCATGTTTCATTACCCCCTAGGTTTTGTGTTTCTTCTGAGCTCGTCTTGCAGGTTCTGCAGGCTCGCTCCTTCAGGGGTATGTATGGGCGAGTTTCCTTGTTTCCTCACACCTACACCACCTCATGGGAGCGATCTCACTGGGATTTCCGGCAGTCGTGGTACCTATGGGTGCACCTCCTTTCTTACCACCTGCTCTGATCCACAGCTGAGAAAGCAGACCTACTTACATCCACTTTCGGTATCCTGCAGACAAAATCCTTCTTTCTGCGCATGGTTTTTGCGCGAGTTACAGCGATTTTGCCGGAATGTGCCAAGCTCTATGACACTACTAACAATATATTACAGTCTAACGACCTCTAAGTCAAGCGAAATAGGGCCTTTTGTCGTCCATGCATCTTCTTTGGTAACGGCCCGGATTTCCACGGCACTCTCGCTTTCCTTCGCCGCTGCGATGGCCTCTAAGAACTGTTCGCCGGAAACCACAACGGCAGCACCATCGGCTGTGGCCATCCCTGCCTGCACAGCTCGTTCATTGGCCTGTCCCACCATATCAATGATGGCCCGGTCCACTTCCTGCAAGACCGTGGAGTCCACCTTCGTCTCCGCCAAAACTTCTCCCTGCGAAAACACCTTTTCGTCGGGAATCAACTCCAGGTAGGTAACAACCGGTTCTCCAGCCACCGTATTGTTCTTGCTGACGGCACGAACCACCACGTCACCATCCTGCTGGTGCAAACTATAAACGGCCAATTCAAACGTCTGCTGGGTGAGCATGATGGCCAAATTCTGGTCCGAGTCTAAGCGGGCTCCCCGTACCAAAGCCCTGCGGTCAGCTTCTTCCAGAAAACCAGATAGCTGCTCGGTCAGGTCCTCCATGTTGCTTCCGGCCTCAAACACTGCGGCATGAAATATTTCGTCGGCCCGCATGGCCAGATCCCCCGTGCGCATCTTGCTCTCCAAGCGCAGATATTCATCCACCAGAACGTCATACTGGTTGACCAAGCTTTCATACCCTTCCATCAAGTATACATAGCGCTGTTCCAGCGCCGCGCGCCGCTGCTCCAATTCTTCCACTCTCTCCCGTTCCGCATCCACTTCCTGGCGTGTATCTTCCAGATCAGCCAGCACCGCTTCGTACTCTTCAGTAACTCGTTCCACATCATCGCGGGCTTCCTCCAGTTCCTCGGCGGTTTGGTCCCGCTCCTCCGTCAGCGTGCTGAGGTTCGTTTCCATTTCCTCAACCCGCAGACTGCTTTCTGCTAGTTCCTGCTGGCTGATGACCAGAGCTTCTTGTATGGCCCGCATGCGGAATAGGGCCGTGCGCACGTCATTCGACACGACAGTCAACACAGCAATGGACGAAATGGCAATGAAGATACCCGTTAAAATGGTGACAAGAATACTGGTGTGTTTCGGGCGCAAGCCCAATAGTGACAGCTTTTTCCGCCCGATTTTCATGCCGATTTTATCGCCAAAATAGGCGATCACTCCGCCAATGATCGCCAGGGTCAATACCAAAGTAATACCATACATTAACCTGCTCACCACCGTCCGTTAATGAAGGAACCGATGCCGACAAACGGCACCATACCGAGGCAAAGAAATGATCACAGCTGAAACGTCTCGCCCAGATAATGCTGCCGGGCCATGGCGTTCGATGCAACCTCTGCTGCCGTACCGGACACCAGTATCCTGCCTTCATGCATGATATACGCCCGGTCCGTTATGCGCAGTGTTTCCCGGACATTGTGGTCGGTAATCAGAATTCCCAAACCCATGGAACGCAGCTGCGAGACCAATCGCTGTATCTCGCCAACGGCAATGGGGTCAATTCCCGCCAAAGGTTCGTCCAACAGCAGAAACCTCGGAGATGCCGCGAGGGCCCTGGCGATTTCAGTGCGACGGCGTTCGCCTCCCGACAGTTCCATGCCGTTTTGATGCCGCACAGCATCCAATTGGAACTCATGCATGATCCGCTCCAACGTAAGACGCTTCTCTGACGGAGTGCCGCCCATCAGTTCCAATACTGCTTTGACGTTATCTTCCACAGAAAGTTTGCGGAACACCGATGGTTCCTGGGGGAGGTACACGACACCCATTTGACTCCTGCGATGCAGGGGCAGATAGGTGATGTCATCGTCGTCGAGGATTATCCTGCCTGCCCTCACCCTTGTCAGGCCGACCAACATGGCAAAAGTGGTAGTTTTTCCGGCACCATTAGGACCTAATAGTCCTACCACTTCTCCGGGTTCCACGTGCAGGGAAACGTGATCCACCACTATCTTGCGCCGGTACTGTTTAACAAGATCAATACCCTGGATCCCCACTATCCGCTCGATCCCTTCTTCGCCGATTGTTCATCCCAGTCGCCCATTTCCAACACAAACGTTGCAGCCCGCTGCAGCGCCCCTGGCCTTCCGACCTGTTCAGAAAGCTTGCCATATTCTTCTTTCATGGCCTCGCGCTCGTCGGGACTAGACAGCAATTCCTGCATGCACGACGCCGTATTCGCGTCGGTAAATTCGTTTTGGATCAACTCCGGAATGACTTCTCTGTTCAGCAGGATATTGGGAAGCGCCACATGGGCCTTGCGCTCGAGCATCTTATCCATAAGATACGTGGAAGATGGCGCTTTATAGACCGCCAGTGCAGGAATTCCGAGCAGAGCAGCCTCAAGACAGGAGCTTCCGCCATAGATAACGGCCAGATCCGCTGCCTGCAGTGCCTTGTACACAGTCCGACTGTGTACCAAAGGCCCTACACTATGCCTGGAAAGAATTCTTTCCACCACGTCACTGGAAACTCCCCGCGGTTGGGCCAGCATCATCTGAAGGCCCGGAAGATGGTTTTGCATCCGGGCGGCTGCCCGCAGCAGAATCGGCAGCGCTGCCTTAACTTCAATATCTCGATTGCCAGGCATCAGCGTCACGACGGGCTGTTCTTGCGAAAAACCATAGTGTCGGCGGGCTTCTGCTTGGGACACGCGGCGGCCTAAGTCCACCAGCGGATGGCCGACAAACCGATTGGGAATGCCGGCACTGGTCCAAACCTCCACTTCCCGGCGGGTTACAGCAGCGACTGCTGTCAGCAAACCTGCCAGCCGCTCCGGTTTCACGGAACCGAAGCCACTGCTGAAGGGAGTACAGTAATAGACCACAGGAATATCTTTGCAGCGTGCCAGTTCCATCAGCCGATAGTCAAAAACAGGCAGACCGATCTGAACCACCACCCGCGGCAAGTAGTTCTCCATCATCTGGTTGGCCTTTCTGACCACTCGCTTCAGTACAGCCCGGCCGCGGAAACCATCAAGAATACCAAGATTATCCAGGTCCGCTGTGTTGTAAAGGATCTCGACGCCAGCTTCCTGCATCTGGGTACCCCCAATACCGAAGAGTCTTGTATTGGGTGCTGCCGCTTTTAGAGCACCAGCCAGCCCAGCACCAAATCGATCGCTGGTACTGTCGCCGCTGATTAGCATGATACTAGGTTGTAGCATCGCGGTTAACCGCTCCTTCCTCAGCGAGCATGAAGGTCAGTTCACCTTCGGTTACCTTCTCACCCTCCACTTCGCCCTTGGCAGACACCTTGACCACCTGCCTGCGCGCCCGCAGGATCTGTGCCGTAATCAAGAGCTGATCGCCCGGCCGGACCACTTTGCGGAACTTCACCTTATCCACGGCGGCCAAGAGCGGGATTACCCCCTCCCTCGCTCCGCCGGCCGCCAGTCCGCCTGCCTGCGCCATTGCCTCCACCTGCATCACCCCCGGCATAACCGGCACCTGGGGATAGTGTCCCTGGAAAAAGGGTTCATTGACGGTGACATTCTTCAGAGCCACAACGCGAACCCCTTCCTCCAATTCCAAAACGCGGTCGATCATTAAAAAAGGATACCGGTGAGGAAGCCTCTCCCGTATCTCATCAATGGACATCATAGCCATACACCCCGTTACAGTCATTGATCCACCCAGTCCGTGGTATAACTAGACCTGTTCGGCATATTGAAGGCGAATCCTCCTAGACATCCCACAGCGCCGCGCTTCCTACTCTCTGAACTCCCCAGAGAAACTGCCGAAAAACTGCATTTCCTCTGTCTCTAGATTTAGCACAAACCGTTCGCCGTTGAATGTCGCATCATCGAGTTCAACTCGGACCGTACCCCTAAAATCGGCTTCGTCCTGTTCACCGAAATATTCCATGGCATCACTGCGGATCACAGTTTCGTTTTGAAACACGGTGACTCCTTGGGTTGCTTTCATGTAATCCTCTTTGGTGTGCCACTCCAGAACAACCGCAATGATCTCCGTATCGTTCATGAACACGCGAATCAGCGCGTCTTCATAGGCCGTGACATCGCCATAGAAAACGCCCGTCTGGGTATCATAGCGGCCCCCGCTGGCGTCGTCGGGTATCCCCTCGATCTGCATCGTTCCATCACGGCCGAGTCCGCTGCCACTTCCAATCAACGCCATAGCCATGACCAATACTATCACAAAGAATACGCTTCGGCTAGTTTTCACTGCGCGACCCCTCTCTCAAAGAAATATTCACATCTCCCAACATCGTCAGCACACCGCTGTCCACATCGAACTCTGCTTTCTGGGCTGTGATCACCGTATCCTCCTGCACGATCTCCACGCCATCTTTGAGGACAGTCGTGCCCGACTCCCGGTACCACTGCAGAGCGCCCGACTGGGCCGTCCAAGCATTGCCGCCCTCCACTATGGTCTCTTCCGGCAGCACCAGTTCACCCCGATCGGCTTTCCAAATTCCGCGGCTGCTGGTTACTTGATATGGCTGGCCGTTTTGCTGCAGAAGCAGCAGCCGATCCAGCGAGTCGATAAGCACCTGACTGTCTTCGCTTGTCATATGGTGACTGTGCAGTTCCCATTGGGGAACTCCTTCGCGGCGCCCTACCAGGACGGCGCCTTCAAACACAACCGGAGGGCCGGCAACGGACTCATCCCGAGGACGCGGACCGGTATCCTGCAGTGCAATATACACTCCGAAAACGAGCAGCGCAGCCGCGGCCGCAGCCACCATCCAGCGAAAACGCTTCACAGACTATCACCTAGCCTCATCCGGTACTCCCAAAATATCCTGTATGTCATCGAGGTTGAAAATGCTCGTGTGTTCGCCGGTACCGAAGGTAATGGGCAAACTGGGAAAAGCATGCAGCCGATACTCCAACCATACTTCCGATTGCACATGATCATAGCGAAATGTCAAATCCCGGCAGTGCAGATCCCATGTCAAAGCCACCCCGCCCCGGCCGAACCGCTCCTCGTGGGGATAATATATCGCGTCCAGATCCAGAGTCCAGCTATCCCCTATAGGCAGGGAGATCTGGCCGTCAACCCTTTCCCAACGACTGTCTCGCACTGAGTAACGGGTTCCAATTTGGACTTCCAGTTCCTCGCTGGGCCGATAGCGGGTGGTTGCCGCCACGTTACCCATTTCCCACTGATTCATGTCATAATAGGCATACATGTCCCAGCGCAGCGCTGCAGATGGTCGATGGCGCACGTGACCGACCAAGGTCTGGTACCGCTCGCTCTCGAAATTGTATCCACCGCGCAGAGACAAGGACAACTGCGGCGTGAAATAGCTCATCTGACCCGTCAACAGAGATTGGGGCTGCTGCCGGTCAAAAACAAACGGCGTTTCGCCCAGCACATCCCGTCGATTGTATGAAGCATTGAGCGAAATAGAATCGGTCAGCCGCTGCCTCCACTGCAGCCTGTTGTCCGCCGTGAACAGACGGTCGGAGGAGGAATACCACCGTCCTGTGATACTGCCGGAATGACTCACCGTGGATCGGGGAATGGGGTTCCAAGTGCGTCTGGTATGATCCAATGACACTTCATAGCGATTGGACTCTGTTCTTGCGGGGAATTCGGAGAAACGCCCAAACCCGGCGTTCACAGTGCCCCATGCCCAATCCCGGTAGGAATAGGTCAGTTCCGGCTGACGATTGACGCTCCGCCAATCCGGTGATGCGTCTTCGTCAAGGAGATCGGGATTGAACCGCTGCTGAACCAGCCCGGTAACCCGATGCGTACCGTCGTCATAACGGAGCTGGGTTTTATAATCAATCATCGTCGGGTTCTCCTGCTGGGGACGGCGCAGATAATCGCCGCTGAGATCAGCCCGGATCCTGTCACTGAAATCATAGGACATCGCGCCCTGCAGCTGCCACTGCTCCTCTGCATTCGGCCCTGACTGCGCAGCCCGGGAGGCCTCGGCATCGATCCGCAGGCTTTCACCGCGATAATGCACATCCGCCTTCGCTTCCTGGTCCACGTAGGTGTCCGATCCGCGGACAGTCCGATCCCGGGCATAGCCGAACGAGCCGAACCAATCATCTGTCTGCCACTGATGCTCCCATTCTATGCTCTGCTCAGGTGTCTCGGCCCATGGCCTTGTGTAGTAGGACAGCCAGCCGACTCCCGCCAAGAGATAATGATGGCGAAACCCGTAGGCCAAGCCCTGTCGGGAGAAGTAATCCAAAAACAACTGGCCATAGGCGCTTTCACCAAAATAGTAGCCATAGGTGTTCTTAATGTACCATCCGTCTTCCGCACTATAACCGAACCGAGGCAAAGCCAGTTGATTCTGATCGATATCGTCACGCAGGGGAATGACCAGATAGGGCCAGTAGAACAAAGGTATGGATCCTTCATAGTAGACCACACCCCGAATCACCATGCGGTCACCGGGATAGATTTCAACCCTGCGCGCCGAGACGTGGTAATGAAAGGCATCCAGATCACAGGTGGTAAACTTTCCTTCCTCTACGACATAGGCATCCGGCCCGAATTCCAAAGCGTCGCCGAATACGAAAATCGGCCCTTCCACGGCATCGGCAGTAATCGTGCTGGCCAGGTCGGTCATATTCCCTTCGCCACTGGGACGATGGTAAACAAACGCTGTCCCTTCCAGTTCATTGTCGTCCTCTCTGACCATCACGTTCCCTTCAAAGACGAAGCGATCGTCGTCCATATCCCATTCCATAGCGTCGGCCTCAATGCTTCGATCGTCTATAGTTATCTTAACATATCCTTCCACAATCATTCGGTTGGTTTTGCTGTCATAGCGTCCGATACCGTCCGCCTCCAGCAACACTGGTTCACCAAAGGCACTGGCCGTCAACAGCAACCACAGCCCCAGCGTGATGCCGAGCACTCGCATGCACATCCGCCTCCCATCAGCGCAATCTATCGGCTGTGGTCAACAGCACGACGCCTATAATTCCAAAAACGCCGTTTGTGAGCCATGCCGCAGCAATCGGATCCAACACTGCATTGACTCCCAGCGACCGGCTCACCGAAGAGACCACATAATACAAGAACGTGACAACGATGCTCACAGCGATACCAAACGCCCGGCCTCCTCGGGAGCGCAGGGCCAAGGGTGCACCGAAGAGAGCAAACATAAACGATGCCATGGGCATGGCCAGCTTCATATGATAATCCACCACAAAGGAACGCACTTGGAGCCCGCCCCGCTGAAAACGTTCAATGTGATCCGCCAGCTCCCGGCGGCTCATTTCATCAGTCGTTTTCTGCGTGCCGAAATAGACATCGGCATCATCATCGGTCTGCAGAGTCATGGTGTCAAAGCTGGTCTCCTGCACAGTAAAGCCGGATTCGTCTGTTTCCCGGAGCACGCCTTGGTGGAGTGTCCAAGTATCACCGTCATAGGTTCCCGTCCGCGCATGGATAAATTCTGGATAACCCTGTTGCCGAGGGAGTTCATAGATCAGTACATCATGCAGTTCCCCCGAAGGGTCCATGCGCCGGATATAGAAGTACCGCTCTTGACCGGCTCGGAAGAAGACATTCTCCTCCACCACCGGACGGCCTTCTTCAAAGATGATCTGCCGCAGCATGTTTTCAAAGCGATGGTTAGCCCAAGGCACAACCCGTTCATTGGCTGCATACGTCAGCCCGCTGACCAAGAGCCCTGTAACCAAGACCACCATGACCAAACGCCGAATGGAAGCTCCGCAGCTTCGCATCACTGTGAGCTCGCTGTCCTGACTTAAGCGGCCTAGGGAGATAAGAGTGCTGAACAAAACAGCGATCGGCAGCGTCATCACAAACAAACTCGGCAGACGATATAAAAGCATTCGTATGACCGTAACGGCAGCGACGTTCTTGACGAAGATGAGGTCGGTCAGTTCAAACAGCAGGCCACTGAGCAGAATGATGGAAAAACCCGCAGTGCTGAAGGCAAACGGGCCCATAAACTCACGGAAAATATACCAGTCGAGGATAGAACCGAGGGGAAGAATCCCCCGGGCACGAGCAGATCGCCGAATAAAAGCCCCCTCCCTTCCGCCCCTGGGCATGGGTTTCGAGTTCGAGTGTCCACAAAAACAGCAGCCGGGAAATCCCAGCTGCTGTTGGTGGTTTAGAAGGTCTGGCCAAATCCAAAATTGAACTGGCCTTGACGGTCTTCATCCTCATCCAATCCCCAGCCGTAATCTAACCGGAGAAGCCCCAGCGGCGTATCCAGCCGGACACCCAGGCCATAGCTGTTTTGCAGGTCGCCAAAACTCAGAGATTCCTGTTCTTGCCAGGCATTTCCCCAATCCGTAAACACAACGCCCTGCACCCGTTCCACAATGGGAAAGCGAAATTCGGCGTTGACCACAAGCATCTTGTCGCCGATCAAATTCGGGTCCGTTCGACTGTAGCCCCGCATGCGGGGATCACCGCCGGCCCGGAACTGCTCTGACTCCCGCAGTTCACCAGTGAGAACACGCCCGCCTAGGCCCCTGACGGCAAAGACATAGCCCCCGTCCCGGACTTCAAAATAACGGCTGTGGTCCAACTGGAACTTGGAGAACACCGCATCGCCGCCGAAAAGGCTTGTACCCACTTCCAGCTTGGCATTGTTTATAAATCCTTCTGTGGGGAAGAATGGATGATCCGTGGTATCCGTCCTTACGTTAGCACCAATGGTACGGGTGCTGTAATCGGTCAGATCCAACGGACTGCCTTCATCGGCTTCTCCCACATCGTAGACGTTGTTCTGCGCCAGCAGGGTCAGGTTCCCTCGGGTAAACTCTCCCAGTGGGCGGCCGACGCTTACTTCGCCGCCTGTGGTGCGCCGCTCTGATTCCTCAGCGACAGCGGAAATACGGCGGTAGAGATCGACACCCAGC
>PUOC01000157.1 GCA_003551965.1 Clostridiales bacterium
CGATGTGGATGAAAAAGCGGCGGCCTGCAGGCTGCGCCACGGCCGGGCCCCGCCGGAACCAGCTGACCAACCGGGCCAGCAGCAAGCCGGCTGTACCGAGTAGGAAAGCTGCGGCAATGCGAAGGCCCCACTGTACGCCTTTGTGGATCCGGGCCATCGCGGGCGCGTCTAAATCCTTAAGCTCTGCCCAGTGTCCGACGGTCTCCAGAAGCAGCGGCCAGCTGCGTTTGCTGTTGGTCATGATCACAATACCCGCTTCTTCCTCCGGTGCCACCAGGGCGATGGCCAATGATCCGGAGCCTTCGCCGATGTGGAAAACGTACCGCCCATCGTTTTGCTCCATGGATTCGACGAAGTGGCCCATGGCTGCCATCTGGGAGCCGATGCCCTGGAAACCGCTGGGACGGGTAACAGGTGCAAGCATGGCCTCTAATGTGTTTTCGTCCAACACGCCTCGGCCCGCTGGTTCGCCGGCGCTGCCGGGCATATAGGACGCGAAAAACCGTGCCAGTGCAGAAACGGGAATCAGGAGACCGCCGGCACCGGAGAATGGGTCTTCGTAAACCGGCAGTGGTTCGCCCTCGAAGTCGTGGCTCACGGCAACTTCCGACCGCACATCGTCGTCCATGGACAAATGCGCTTCTTCGATGCCTAAGGGACGCAGGATCCGCTCCTGCACGTATGACTCATAGTCCTGTCCAGCCACATCCGCAACCAAGACTTCCAGAACGACAAAGCCTTGATTAGAGTACTCAAAGGCACTTCCCGGTTCACGGACCAAGCGGGCCTCTTCGAGTCCGTGCTGCCCTGCCAGCACTTCTTCGATAGGCGGTCTGTCCTGGTCGGGCAGGCGCCGATCGGAAGCGCCGGTCAGACCACTGGTGTGACTGAGGAGCTGTCCAATGGTCACTTCGCTCTCGTCGAACTCTGTGTCGGGGAACTGCCACGATTGCAGGTGCTGCACTGCCGGGTCATCGAGCTCCATGCGCCGGTCCTCGATCAAAGAGAAGACCGCCCATGCGGTCAAAGATTTCGTAATCGATTCGGCGCGAAACAGCGTTCCCGCATGGGCTGCAGCACCGCTTTTCGGGTCGGCCCAGCCGAAGCCTTCAGCCCAAACAGCTTCACCGCCTTCGACTAACGCGATGGCGGTTCCGGGGATCTCGTAGCGCTCCATTGCACTGACCACCGTTTCCGAAAGTGAGTCCGCTGCCGCGTCGAGATCTGCAGGGTCATCGGCAGCCGAAACAGCAGTTGACAGGCATAACAAAAGCAAAAGTGTTGCGATGAACAGGCGGGACTTCATAGGGCGTCCTCCTCCATGGCAGACTGACACTAACGGCGGCTGTTTCTTCAGAGCCACCCCGTTCTTGGATTCGCCGTGCAGAGCTGAAAACCTGCCGACGGACGATGTGGTGGTTTGGCACCGAGCATCATGCATGGCGGCAGTCGAGACAGGTCACCATTGGTGCTGGGCCCATACAATGTGTAAGCGGGCATGTTTGAGGCTTTCCCCAACAGCCGGGGCGAATTCTTTGCGCCCGGCGGGGCAGGAATTCCGTGTTTCAACGGGGTATTACAATAGGAGGCAGCTTTGAACTCGTGACAAAGGGCAGGTGGTGGCTGTGGATTGCTTCAAGTCTGTGAGCGGGAAAAACCTTCCCCAGGGATTTGCGTGGATGAATGAACCGAGAGAATGGGTGTTTAAGCAGGAACAGCTTCAGATCCAGGCTCCGGCCGGTGCCGACTTCTTCCTTGATCCCCGGGGCGAAAAACCGCGGGAGTCTGCACCGTTTTTGTATATGGAACATAGCGGCGACTTCACAGTGACCACCCGTGTTGACGTGGATATGAAGAGCGAGTTTGACTCCGGGTGCTTGATGGTCTGGCATTCCAGGGAATTCTGGGCAAAAATCTGCTATGAGATGTCATATGGTTGGCCGTCTATTGTCAGCGTAGTGACGAAACGTCACTCCGATGACAGCAATACCTTGATGACATTGGCCGAGCCGCCGTATCTGCGTCTGACGCGTGTGGGGTCTTCCCTGGCCATGCATTATTCTCTGGATGATAAGATGTGGTATTTGGTACGGTACTGCTCCCTTCTGATGCACGATACGGTGCGCATTGGCGTGGCTGCCCAATCTCCCGGCGGCGAGGGCTGCAGCGTTTGGTTCAGTGGTTTTTCTGTTATCCCAGAAGGTATTGGCCCTATCCGATCGGGCATCTAGTGGAAGCGCCGATGAGCATCCAGGCGCATTGGCAGGCAGATGACTGCGCTTTTGTGCCTGCTTAGCACATTGCTCTTAAGAATGGGTATGGAGAGGGTGGTTGTTTTGATCCAGTTCGGCACAGGCGGCTGGCGTGCGGTGATTGCGGAGGAGTTTACATTTCCCAACGTTCGGCGTGTTGCCCGTGCATTGGCCCATCATATCAAGGACGGCGGCGGTGCTGCAAAACCGGTCCTAGTGGGCCACGATCTGCGGTTTTTGTCGGGACGGTTTTCGAGGGCCTTTGCCGAAGTTCTGGCAGCGGAGCATATTCCCGTTTGGTTTTACGAAGATCCGGTGCCCACACCGATGCTCATGTACGGGGTGGAGCAGGAGCAATTGGATTTCGGCGTTATGATTACGGCCTCGCACAACCCCGCAGAATACAACGGCATCAAGGTGATTGTCAAAGACGGGCGCGATGCGCCGTTGGAGGTTACAGAGCAGTTGGAGAACAGGCTCCCGCCGCCGGGCAGTGAAGAGAAGCCTGCCGTCGGCTTTTTCGACGCGATTGAAGCGGGAGCCATTACGTT
This sequence comes from Clostridiales bacterium, assembly GCA_003551965.1. Lineage (GTDB taxonomy): Bacteria > Bacillota > Limnochordia > Darwinibacteriales > B1SED10-159 > B1SED10-159. The sequence goes on from PUOC01000157.1 coordinate 2,804, forward strand.
TTACTCCAATAAAAACGCATACATCGATTCCCTGTTGGCCCAGGTGGACGAGGAGGCCGTGCAGGGCATGGACATGAAAATTCTATTTAACCCAATGTTTGGTGTGTCAAAGGATATTATGGCCATGTGTCTGGCGTCGCTGCGTTGTTTTGTGGACATCATCAACAATCGCAGGGATACAATGTTTGGGCTGAAAATGCCCTCTCCGGAGCGGGAAAGTCTCCAGGATATGGAGTATCTGATGAAAGAACGGCGCTATCATCTGGGGCTGGCCACCGACGGCGATTCCGATCGACTGGCTTTGTACGATGAATTGGGCAATTATGTGGGTGCCAATCAAATCTTAAAGCTGTTATTCTATTACTTTAAAGAGTACCGGCAGGAACCAGGCGGCATCGGACGCAATATAACGACGACCCACACATTGGATGCCATGGCCGAGCATTATGGTGAGGCGATCCATGAAGTGCCGGTTGGATTTAAATATATCTCGGCCTGTATGGATGAGTACGATCTGCTCTTGGGCGGCGAGAGCAGCGGCGGCCTCAAGATACGGGGCCATGTCAACGGTAAAGACGGAATATTGGCTGCACTTTTGGTGGTGGAAATGCTGGCTAAGACCAAAAAGACTCTCGGGGAACTTCTGCATGAAATTGACCGCCGCTTCGGCGTGCTGGATTTCTATACGGAAAACCTGCCCTTTTCGCCTAGCCAGCGGCAGTCGTTGTACGGCAAGTTAATCAATGAAAAGCATCTTCCCGCCTTTGATAAACCAATCAGCGACGTGTCCTATGCCGATGGGGTCAAGTATTACTTCATGGACGGGACATGGCTCTCGATCCGGTTTTCCGGTACAGAGCCTATCCTGCGCGTATTTATGGAGATGAATAACCGCGAAGAGTCCCTGGCCTATGCCCAGATGGTACTAGACGATTCGGTGCTGGGTTTAAAGGCGGAACAGACCTGAAGGGAGATAATGCGTTGAAGGCAGTGGTGTTGGCGGCTGGAAAAGGAACTCGACTGGCAACGGTGGATCCGGGACTGCCGAAGGTTCTGCACCGTATCGGGGAGCGGCCCTGCATAGAGTATATTCTGGCCGGCATGGCCAAGTATGGCATTGATCGAGTACTTTTGGTGATTGGGTACCGCGGGGATTTGATACAGGAGGCCATTGGATGCGGCAGCCATTTGGGGCTTGCCGTGGAATATGCGGAGCAGGACATGAGCCGTTATGGAACAGGGGCGGCGGTGCAGATGGCGGAACCGTTCGCCGGAGGCGAACCGTTTCTTTTCTCCTTCGGCGATATCTTGGTCTATCCCCGCAACTATAAGTACCTGTGCGATGCCTATGGCAGCACGGGCTGTCCCACCATTGGAGTGAATTGGACGGAAGATCCCAAAGACGGTGCAGCGGTGTATGTCGATGATGAAAACCGGGTACTGGATATTATCGAGAAGCCTGAACCAGGCACGTCCGCGACCCACTGGAATCAGGCGGGGGTTTCTGTCTTTACTGCAGGGATCTTCGATTATCTCAGGGACCTGAAGCCGTCGGCCCGGGGTGAATATGAACTAACCCATGCAGTCCAGCGGATGCTGGCTGCCGGTGAGCGCGTGCTGGCCTATCCCTTGGAGGGGTATTGGCAGGATATCGGGAGCCCAGAGGACCTGGCCCGCGTGCAGGCCATGGCCGAGCGGGGGATGCTGGGTTTGTAAACGCGGCAAAACGCCGTTAGCGAAGGAAAGCAGAGATTAGGGGTGTATAAGAATGCCGGTAACAGTACAGAGGTTTACCATGGACAATGCAAAACGAGCTCATGGAGACACGATTTGGGCAGCGCCGTTCCTCCCCCCGGACATGACAGCCCCCTTTAAATCGGCGTGGGGATATCTGGAAGAGCCCGGGCAGCTAGAGCCCCATTCTCACCCGGCGGACGAGATCTATTGCATCTTCCGGGGCCGGGGCCGTGTGGTGGTCGGCGGTGAGGAAGCCCAAGTTGAAAACGGTGATGTGGTGTCCATCCCGGCGGGCGCTGAACACTCCATCATCTGCGACCAAGCCCCGCTCTTGTGGGCTGCCGTGTGGTGGGATCCTCTAGACAAAGACAAGGGGTGAGGCCCTCGCTGTCGGCCAAGGTTGCGGTACGGCCAGCCCCTAGAGCCACAGGAAGGCGACGGTTATTCGCAGCAGAAAGGGCGCTGGCCCCAACGGTGCCTGTTTTGGATCCAGGATCAGGAACACCAGCACCGTCTTAAGAACTACGTTGCATGTACTGCACGTCGGGCCTCGCCAATGCCGGCTGTAGCCCGTGCGCTAGAGGAGTTGTCAACGATGCGGATAAAATGTATTGCCTGTGAAGTGCTGCTTCGAGAAATCGGCTTGGCGGTCGCTGACAGTCCACATACGGTGGATCTGGTTTTTACGCCCAAGGATGCCCATGATTACAGTGATCAGCTTCGAGATGCCGTGCAGCGTGAGATCGATGCCATAGAAGAAGACCCGGCGGCCTTTGACGCCGTGGTGTTAGGTTATGGCCTCTGCGGCAATGGACTGGTTGGAATTGAAGCCCGCTCGCTGCCCCTTGTCCTGCCGCGGGCCCATGACTGCTGCACGTTGTTTTTGGGATCGAAAATGAAATTTGAGGAGCACTTCCGTGCAAATCCCAGCCAGCCTTTTTCGGCGGCCGGCTACCTGGAGCGCAGCGACTCGGTGTTTCACGTGGACGGCCAGGTGGGCGACTCTGCCCGCCAGTGGGAGCAGCTGGTCGAACAGTACGGCGAGGACAATGCCCGCTATGTATGGGAAACACTGCACCCGAACTATGGTTCCCATCAGGACCGTGTGGTTTTCATTGATATTCCCGAAACAACACCGCGCCAGGCGCTAGAAGCCTGCCGTATGCAGGCCGAGAAGGAACAGAAAAAGTTCCAAGTGCTGATGGGTTCGCCGCGCTTGCTGCGGGCGCTGCTGCACGGGCAGTGGGACGACGAAGAATTTCTGCGTGTTGAACCCGGCCAGCGCATAGACGGCGTCTATGATTGGTCGGAGATCGTGCGGGCTGTGGGCGGCACGAAATGCTAGAGTCTGCGGGTCTAAGGGCCAGGCATTGAGGAGGAAACCAAATGAGCTATTCCTTGGTGGGAGAGACATGTCCCGGATGCAGCCAACCGATTGAAGCGGGTGCCGATGTGCATGTGTGTTCTGCGTGTCAGCGAGGATATCATCGGGACTGTTATTTTGACGGCGGAGGGTGTGTCGTTCCCGGTTGTTCGGGGGGATCAACCGAGGCGAGAGCTACCAAAGACTGCCCGTATTGCGGAGAAGAGATCCTATTGAAAGCCGTTCGCTGTCGTCATTGTCAAAGCGATCTTTCCCCCATGCCCTCGGCCTCGCCCGCAGCCGCTCCAGGAGGCTCCGGCATTGACAGCGGTGCGTCTCTTCGCTTCGGGTTGGACGCGCTCATGGGCCATTTAGGGTTTCTCATCGTTTTGCAGTTGGCGGCCGCAATGCTCTATATTGTACCCTATACGGTGGCGGGCGCCTTGACTCCCGCTGACCCTGTCACGGGGGCAGTACTATACTTGGCAGACCTTCTCTTGTCAGCCATCGTCACCTTGGGTCTGCTGCGGATTTGGCTCAACATAACCGACGGAAAGGCGGTTAGTTTTGCGGACCTTTTTTCCCTGGCCCACCGGTGTCTTTCCTACCTTGTTTTGATGCTGATTGTCGGCATCATTGTTACGCTGGGATTTGTGCTCCTGGTCATACCGGGGATCATCTGGAGCCTGCAGTTTATGTTCGCCGGCCATGCCATGGCAGATCGGAATGTGGGTGCCTTTGAGGCCATGGCTGTCAGCTCCGACCTGACTCGGGGCCGGAAGCTGGAGCTGTTTGGTTTTTCGCTGCTTTTGATTCTCATTAACGGCCTGGGCGCCCTGCTGTTGGGGATTGGCCTGCTAGTGACCATGCCCCTGACGGCCCTGGCGCTCACCTATGTCTACCGAAGCCTAGAGGCTTAGGAAGAGTTCCAGCCCGGGATACTGCTGTCAAGACCGGCCAGGGGCATTCCAGTGGCGAACGGGATAAGAAGCTCTGCGGTGTTCTCTCAGAGGCATGTTAGAACGCACCTGCTGCAAAACGGCTAAGCTTAACTCGGCTTCTAGAATAGCTTCTTCGGGACCGGCCTCAGCTAGAACCCGTCCCCAGGGATCGGCGATGACGGAGTGTCCCCAGACTTCGTAACTGCCTCCGCGGGTGGCTGCCGGGGAAATGCCGGCCACATACATTTGGCAATCGACAGCGCGCATGCGCAGAAGTTCCCGCCAATGGGCCTTTCCCGTGGTGCTGTTGAAGACGGCGGGCAGCACCAATAGGTGCGCGCCGGCGTCGGCATAGGCCTGGATGAACTCCGGAAAGCGAATGTCATAGCAGATGGCCACGCCGATCCGCCACTGGCCTAGGTCAAAGGTGGTTCCGTGGGTGCCGGGTTTCAGGATGCTGGACTCCTGTACTGCCGGCCCCTCTGCTATATCTACGTCAAACAGATGCACCTTGCGGTGGCGGGCTGCTACCGCGCCGTCGGGTGCCGTCACAAAGCTTGTGTTGTACAGGGCATCTTGCTCCTTTTCGGGAACACTGCCGCCTACGATCCAGCATTGGCGCTCCCGGGCGGCTGCTGACAGGAAGGCCCGCGCCGGTGACGACGGTGAATCTTCGGCGTACATTGGAAAGCCGTTGATTTGATACGGACAGCAGAACATTTCGGGCAGTGCCGCCAAATGGCAGTTGGCCGCCTGCCGCAAAGCCCGGTCGGCTTCCATGAGGTTTTGCTGTTTGTCCGGGCCAATCTTCATCTGTACTCCCGTGAACTGCAGAGTTTCTCGGGGTTGATCCATAGCCAGTGACCTCCTTGCAGTTTCTGTGGCAGTGTACATAGTATGACACGGCGTCAGGTTGGACAGCCCGCCCAAGCTGGGGGGTGCAGCGCCGCCAAGCCGTGGGTTCGGCTTCTTCTGTTCCTCAGGCACAATTGTAGTCTACTGCAAGCGTCTGCGATCTGCAATGCAAAGTTGCCAAAAGGGATCTGCGAATGTTATCACGAAATCATAGCCAGTATCAGTTTCCATGACAGTGGGAGGGCGGTCATTATATGCCGAAAATATTGGTTACCGGCGGAGCCGGCTTCATCGGTTCCCATGTGGTCGAGGCACTTCTAGCCCGCGGTTCTGTGCCGGTTGTGGTAGACAACTTTTCTAGCGGGCGTCGGGAAAACGTTCCGGCCGGGGCAGTGCTGCACGAATTGGATATTTTAGATACTTCCTTTGCCGAACTGGTGGCTGCGGAGGCACCGGAGTTCATCATTCACCTGGCTGCACAGATCGATGTTCAGACCTCCATGGACAATCCCGTATTCGATGCCCAGACCAACATTCTAGGCACCACGGCTGTACTAGAGGCAGCGCGGCGGGCCGGTGTAAGAAAGATTATCTATGCATCGTCCGCAGCCGTATTCGGCGAGCCCTGTTATCTGGGAATTGACGAAGAACACCCTGTGGTCCCTCTATCCTATTATGGAATATCGAAGCATACCCCCGAACACTACTGCAGAGTTTTTCACAATCTCTATGGACTAGATTTCACGGTGCTGCGCTACGCCAATGTCTACGGCCCCAGACAGGGAACAACCGGGGAAGGCGGTGTAGTCTCCGTCTTTGCGCAGCACTTTTTGCGCGGAACCGAACCAATCATCTTTGGCACAGGCGAGCAGACGCGGGACTTCATCTTTGTTGACGACATAGTGGAAGCGAATCTGCAGGCCCTCGAGCGGGGCAGCGGTCAAATATGTAATATTGGCACGGGGATCGCGGCCAGCGTTATGGAAATCCATAACACCATGCAGGAAGTATCGGGGCGCCATATTGATGTCCGTTTGGAACCTGCCCGTCCCGGTGACATATTGCACAGTTATTTCCAGATCGAAAAGGCCAAGAGCGTCCTGCAGTGGAAGCCAGAGGTGGATCTGCGGGAAGGTCTTAAGCGAACGCTGCAAGCTGTGGGCGTACCTGTGGACTGTCAATAGCGAAGGCGAGGAGATACTGTTATGGGTAAGAAAATGCTGATCATCGGCGGGGGGATATCAGGTCTGTCTGCCGGCTGTTATGCCCAGATGAACGGCTACGAGACGGAAACATTTGAGCGCAATCCCGTTCCTGGCGGACTCTGCACCAGCTGGGAACGGCAGGGCTACACCATTGACGGCTGTATTCATTGGCTGGTCGGTACCAGGCCAGGGTCTCCGTTTTTCAAGCTTTGGCAGGAACTAGGCGTGGATTTATCCGATGCGGTGCGTTTTGAAACTTTCTATCAAGTGGAGGATGGTGATCAGACGGCAATTCTGCGCGGCGATCTCGACAAACTGCAGGCCCACCTCTGCCGGATAAGCCCAGAGGACAGCCATCGCATTGAAAGGATCCTGGACTGGGCCCGGGCCTTTGCCGCCTTGGACTTTCCTGTGGAGCAGCCCCGGGATCTTATGAATTTTTCCGATGGCCTTAAGCTGCTGTGGTCTATGCGTCCTTTTGTCAAGACTATGCGCTATCTGCAGTCCCGAACCATTGAAGAAGAGTGTTCCCGTATGGAAAGCGATCTGATTCGCCGGGTATTCACCCGGTATATTCCGGAGCAGTACAGCATGACAGCGTTGGTTTCGACGCTGGCTTCCCTGCACAAGGGCGATGCGGGCTTTCCCCGGGGCGGCTCGAAGAGGTTGGCGGAGGACATGGCCCAACGCTACCGTCAGCTAGGCGGTGCACTGCACTGTGCTAAGCCAGTAAAACGTATTGCGGTGCGCGGCGATCGAGCTGTGGGCATCGAGCTTGAGGACGGAAGCCAGGTGTCCGGGGATCTGGTCGTATCCAGTGTCGATGCCCACTTTGCCTTGGAAGAGCTGCTGGAAGGGAAATATACTCCGCCAGAGATGGGCAGATACTTTCGCGAGCTGCCCACCTTCACATCGGCCCAGATTTCGTTTGGAATTAACGCCAATCTGTGTGCGGAACCGCATACGTTGTTCTATAGGCTGCCTGAGCCGATGGTTTTGGCCGGCGTTCGCCACAAGAATATGGGTTTTCGCCACTACTGTTATGATCCCAGTCTGACTCCGGCCGGGAAGACGCTGGTCACGTGCAGTATCTTTTCGGACTATGATCATTGGCAGGAACTGAAAAAAGACGGGAAGCGCTACCAGCAGGAAAAAGAGCGGTTGGCCGCTCAAGTCCAAGAACAGCTCGAAGCGCGTTTTCCCAAGGCTAAGGGTAACGTAGAGATGGTGGATGTGGCAACGCCACTGACATACCAGCGCTATACCAACGTCTGGCGCGGCAGCTACATGGGTTTTGTGGTTGGCCCCAAACAGGGCAGAGTAAGGATTCCCTGGGAGCTGCCGGAGGTTGGGAATTTGTTCTTGATTGGACAGTGGTTTGATACCATGCCGGGTCTTCCGGGCAGCATGCTGACCGGCCGCTATATGGTCCAGCGACTTTGCCGGCGAGAGGAGCGGCCGTTTTTCTCGGCACCGCGGCCCGCAGAATTGGCCCCCTCTTCCCAGTAACCATCTGTTCTGGAACCGTTTTGTTAGAGCGGCCGTTGGAATCACAGCAGGCGGACGGTCTAATTCTTCAGTATGAATGCTCCTGGCGGATCATGCGGGTTTGGAACCGCTATTGAAACCAGCAGAGCGTCTTTAAAGGAAGGGTTTGTTATGATGCAGTATTACCAGAAAATGGAATTTTCGCCGCTGGCAGAACCGGGGACCGGGCCCATCGCCGCTGCCCAGTTACTTAAGCAAGGGTTTGACGGCATAGAAGTTTCCTACGTGCGTCCCTTTATGGAAACCTGGCCGTTTGCAGATTACATGAACCGAATCAAGGCAGC
>PUOC01000154.1 GCA_003551965.1 Clostridiales bacterium
GCTTCAGCACAGTGGATGTGGGCTTCAATGCGCTGCTGTCCGGTTTGGAGCCCGGCCGTGCCAAACGGGCTGTGCACTGGCTTCATTTTTCCTTCAGTTCCGGCGCTCTCATCGGGCCAATTATCTTGGCGCAACTCTACAATCTTTCGGGGCATTGGGGCACCATGTATTTCTTCGGAGCTGTGCTATTGCTGCTGTTTTCTGTGATTTGGAGCCGGCGTACTCTTCCCCAAGATTGGTTGGACCAGGAACAGGGCAATCGAGAAAGCTTGCAGGATCTGTACCGTTCCCCGTACTTTTGGCTGCTCTTGGCGGCCATGTTCATCTACTGCGGAACGGAGTTTGCCATGGCCGGTTGGCTTGCCACATACCTGGTAACCGATGTAGGTGTGGGGTCGAACACAGCGGCCCTGGGTGTGTCGCTGTTTTGGGGCGGCCTCACCATTGGACGGGCCCTGGCGGGAAGGATCACGGTCCGCCTGGGCGTCCGTACGTTTCTGCTGACCCTTTTGGCCGGAGCAGCAGCGGCTACCACTGTGTTAGCCTCCGTTGGCCTTCCATGGTTGGTTATGCTGCTCGTGCCGTTTTCCGGCCTGTTTTATTCGGCCGTATTTCCGTCGATCGTGCTCTTTGGTTCAGCCCTTTTTCCTACGCGTACCGGTGCCGTGTCGGGAGGATTGGTGACGGCGGCTGGCTTGGGCGCCATGGCTGTACCGAGTCTTCTCGGTGTGGTGGGTGAATACTTGTCACTGACCGCGGGCCTGTATCTGCTGGTTGTATGTCTTCTGATGGCGGCGGCCTTGGTGGTTTCGGTGCCTAAACGGTTCCTGGAGTCGTGATGGCTGCCGCTGGGAAAGAGCAAAACAACGGCGGCGGAGGGAGCAGGGCTTGAAGAAGGGCATTTGGGTGCTAGTATTGGACTCGTTTGGTGAATAAGCCGGCACTGGCGTCCGCCGTAGGGAGGAGAGCCGGACTCTCGTTTTACGCGAGGAGCGATCGTGTGCCGTTTTAGCCCCATAGCTTAATCCCCAGCAATCCCGCGGCAGCCAGGGCCGCGAAGATCCCTTGGTAGCTCCAGTGACGTCTGGGATCGGTTTCTTCTCGGATGTCTTTTTCCAGGTGCAGCCAACCAGCGATGCCGTCAATGAAGGTTTTGCAGAAGAAGGCTAGCCAGAAGAAGACCATGGCGTTTCTTTGGACAGCAGCGAATAACAACCAGCAGGACACGCCATGTATAATCACGGTGGAGGCCCGTTAGGTCATAGGTATTAACAAGACCTTTTGTTCGCTGGCATCCATGGGTCGATCCACTGGTTGTTCTCCATCTGGGGTGTAGACGCCCATACATTGGGCTGCCAAGCTTACCTGTTGAACCAACCGCAGCACGGCGGCTTCGGCACCGCCAAAGCCCAAGCCAAAGGCGACAACGGCTCCGGGAGCGGCTTGCGTTAAGGGCGGCCAAAGCAGGATGGCACCGTAGACCAAAGCGCATTCGAAGAGTCCCGTGATACCACCGATGTAGATCCAAGAAGCCGGTCCGGACCATCGGGAAGGAAGGTTCGTCTCCAGCCAAGCCAATATCCGTTGGTTGGTGGGAAGCGTTCAAGCCAACTTCAAGGCCGCGGACACAACCCAAGCCAAGGCTCCCCACCACCAATAGAACAAGGTTCCGTCCCAGCGGTGGGTCAAGACGGCGGTTATCACGGCAACGGACATCATACCGATGGGCGGAATCCAGCGGAGCGGGTGGATGCTCATTGGCGGTGCCTGCCGGCAACCAATCTGTAACAGGCCGATGTGCGACGGTCATAGAGTTCAACGGGAGAGCAGCCTTTCCCTCCAGAATGTTCCATTGCCTGTGTAACAGCACAAGCCACAGAGCGCCGCATCGCACCTACACGAACATATGGTGCGGAAGGTTCCCGCTCTGCTGTGGTTTTGGGGCGCCCGAGACATAATTGCTACTGCACCGGAACGATTGGACGGCAGATTCGATTCCTATACGGCGCAGGGATCCGGACGCGGGCCTCGAAGGGGTCCTGGGAGCGAATATGCACTGGCGACGGTACCGGATGGCACATGGCTCACCAGCGTTCTTTCACTGTGTTTTAGAAAGAGAACGTGTCGACACGGAGGTGGCGATGGTGACAAAGGGCTGGAGAACGCATCCACTGGCGGTGGTTCTGGCTGCAGTATCGATGGTGTACGTTGTTGGCAGTTGGACCGCAAGCTTTCTCATCGATTTTCGCAATGTGGCGCAACTGCGGGATGCAGTGTTTGTATCGCACTTCGAGCCGCCTTTTTTGTGGGTGCACCTTTTTACGGAGGGTTCGCCGGTGGAAATACTGCAGTGGTTTAGTCTGGGTATGGCGCTCGTATTCGCCTCCGTCAGTCTTGGCCGGCTACAGCCGCAGGGACGACGACGGACAGCCATCACGTTCCTTGTCGTGGGTCTGTTAGTGATGGTTTTGGAAGATGCCGGGAATTTGCGGCATCAAGTGACCCATTATTACTGGCTTTTTGTGGAGGCCGGGGCCGACCACTACGGATGGCTGCGCAGCATGACGCGCTCCGTGCTGGAAGTGGCGGTGTACGCCGTTGTGGGGGTTGTGATGACGCTGGGCTGTGGGCTGATGGTGAAGGACAAAGCCGTTCCTGTGCCCGTTCGGGGCTTTCTGGCCGCCGGATATGTAGTGTACTTTGTTGCGGCATTGTTCTCGGCTACTCGGAACGTGGGGGCATGGTATATCCACGTCGGCAATGACCTTTTGGGTCGCTTGACGGGGTCGCCGCAGTGGGTGGCTTCGGTGGATCCCATGTTGGGTGGCAAAGAGCTGGGGTTTTGGTTTATGGACTATGCGGTAGAAGAGCCCTTGGAGCTTATCGGCGCCACCCTGCTGTGTTTGGCCATGGGTTCCTTGGTCCGCTGGACTCCAAAGGCCAACGACAGGTGATCTGTACCCGTATCCCGGGACAGCCTGATCCCGCGCCGTATCTATGTTATGTGAACATAGTTTGGGTGATGCCGTTAGCGGACAGCGATTTCGTCAGCTGGCCATCCCATGAAACCCAATGGCTATGTGAAAGTGCATGAATGCTAAAAGTGGCGCTGTCCTAATGCCTCCGGCAACAGCAATTCGTGTGCGCAACCGTGTTCCCAGGCGAAGTATGGCAGGACCTTTCACTCTGAGAGGCGATTTCAAAGCGGGGACTTCCCGCGGCTCTTGGCTGAAGTTCCCTTGGATTGGATAGCTGCCGGCGGGCAAAGGGTTAAGAATATCATAGGATAATTTTGATTGAATTGAAAATAAAATTCACTTCTTTTAGATTACAGAACATTAGACTGAACCATAGAAAGACCGCAGAGACGGAACTCTGCGGCCCGGACGCCGGATAACCGGCCAAGGCTTGTTGCGGCACGGGGTTATACCAATAGACCCAACAGCCAGACAATCAAGATGATAGGGGCGGCCAAAATGGCCAGGGGAATCAGAAGGGCCAAGAAGGGAATGCCTAAGGCAATGATGGCCGCCACCGCGACCACGGCAAAGACGACAATTAAAATCGGTCCGACAATCCCGAACAAAACCAGTCCTGTTATAATAAGTCCTATCACGGCCCCGAATATGCCCGCCATTGTTTTCACCACCGGATCATCGATTTCGTATTCTTTTTCTCCCACATGGACACGCATAGTAAAATCATCCTGGCCGCTGATCCAGTCGACACGCATATCGCGATCCCGGAGATAAACCAGCAGGTATATGCCGGCTGCAATCAGCAATAGCGGCCAGATGACGGGCATTGCACGGTACCAAACCGCAGGAAGAAGTCCTAGGTTCTGCAGTAGGAAAATGACGCCTATGCCGATAATGAGAATATAGAGCCATTGATTGTGCTGCCGCATGGCCGTCTCACCCTTTCTGGAACTGTAATTCCATTGTAGCAGTCCCATGGGCGGGCATACACCCGCCCTGGAAGGAATCATGGATCCGTCTTGAGGCGGAGCCGGACGTACAATCGGGCCCGAAAAATCACAGTGAGGTGATACACCGTGGATGTACAAGGTAAGGTTGCGCTGGTGACCGGTGCCGGAACGGGTATCGGCCGCCGCATGGCCGTGGAGCTTGCCAAGGCTGGGGCCGCGGTCGTCTGCGGCGGCCGCAGGCAGTCGTTTTTAGAGGCAACTGTCGAGGAGATCCAAGGGTGCGGCGGGCAGGGCATGCCCGTGTCGGTGGATGTCAGGGATGCAGAAAGTGTCAGGGAGATGGTCGACGCCGCTTTGAAACGGTTCGGGCCCATCGATATTCTGGTGAACAATGCTGGGCGCCATGGCGGGATTGGGCCCCTGTGGGAGCAGGATCCGGTGGATTGGTGGACTGATCTCGAGGTGAACCTGCTCGGTACTATGCTCTGCTGCCGGGCGGTCATTCCGGCGATGGCCGCGCAGGGGGAAGGGTTCATTCTCAATATCAGCGGCGGGGGCGCCGTGGATCCCCGTCCCTTTGGTTCATCCTACGGATGTTCCAAGGCGGCGGTTCTGCGCTTGACAGATTCCTTGGCCGAGGAGCTGCAGCAGGCGGGCCATGGCAGTGTCGTAGCCTTGGCCTTTAACCCCGGCCTGACCAGAACTTCCATGACGGAGGCCATCGGTGACAGTGCCGAAGCGGCACGCTGGATGCCCTTCTTTCCGCGCATGATGGAAGAGGGTAGGGCCAGGCAGCCGCAAGAGGTGGCCAAAACGGCTGTCATGATCATCCGCGGCGCCGGCTCGGCACTGGCCGGACGGATGCTGCACATGGATGACGCCATCGCCGACATTATTTCGGGTCAAGAGGCGCTGGCCGGTACCGATCACTACTTCCTGAAGCGTATGCCCTAGGGCATTTGGCACGGCCTCGGCGCGGTGTCAGAGGCACCCGCCCGCGGGTTGCGAGCACCTTGGTCAGTGGGAAGCCTCCTTCTTGATTACCATCGCCTGGGCCCAGGACCCCAAAACTTTCATCTTAAGGCGGTCTTCCCCCGCGAGCCCCAGTTGTTCGCAGGCCCGGGAGAGGGCGCTCGCTTCCGCCGTCAAGAGGACCATCGTTCCGGAGGCCGTTACTACTCGGTCGAATTCGGTAAGCAGCTGCCGGTACAGCCGCTCGTTAGGCCGCTGCCCCTGGAGATTGTACTGCTTTCCCCAGGGAAGGTTGGCGACTAGCGTGTCAATGCAGCCTGCATCCAAGTCAAGGCGCCGGGCATCGCATTGGCGTATGGTGACATTGTCCCGTTTTTCCCTGCGCAGACAGGCCTCCACTGCTCTCTGCGTCACCCGCACGGCCTCCTGATCCAGGTCACAGCCATAGAGGTGCGAGAAGGGGCCGTACCCAATGCGCTCGGCCACGATGGTGCCCGAACCGCACATGGGATCCAGGAAGACATCGCCGGGGCCGGTGTGACTGAGGGCAACCAGCGCCGCAGCCAGTGTGGGCCGCAGAGAGCCCGAGCGTTCCTCGGAGCGGTAACTGCGCTGGCGGAAGCTGTTGTCTGTCAAGCGCAGGCAGGTGGTGAGGGTGTCATCCTTGAGGAAACCCCAGACCTCAATATCAGCGGGATCCCGGGGTTTCCAGCGCCGAAAGGCTCCCAGTTTATCTGCGATGGCTGCGGCCGCTTGCTTACGGTGGAGCGCATGATCGCGGTCCTGTTTGACAAACACGGCAAAGCCGATGTTTTTATTGGGTTTGGCCCCGGGAAAAAGTTCGTTTTTCAGGTGCAGCCCGGCAAAGAGCTGCTCTTGATTCCACCATTTCCCTTTCCTCTGCAGATCTTTCTCTGCAGCTGCCGGTGCTTTCTCTGCCACGGGAAAGAAAAGGTCTTCCACCGTGCGCAGCCCCAGCAGCTTTGGCACGGCAGCTCTTTCTATGTCCACAAGGATTAAATCGTGGTTCCGCAGGGTGATGCTATCGCGGACGTGAAACGAAATGCCGCGCTGGCTGAGTTCTTCTAGTGAGGCCCTTTGGAGGCCGGCAAAACACAAAAGACCGATCCGCTGCTGTGATGGGTTCATGACAAGTCCCCTTCCATACTGTGCACTGTTTTCGTCACGGCCGGCCATATCCCTGCCCGCCGCTTGCCCTGCCCCACACTGCCTGTCTTTGACGGCTGCGTGGTCTTGACAATCCTCGAAGCGCACGGGTATAGTGAAGTTATGACCAGAAACGCTGGGAGGATGGATGTCCGTGAAGACGTTAATAGCCTACGGTACCCGATACGGAGCGGCCGCAGAATGCGCCGCTGCGCTCAAAGAGCGGCTGCCGGGTGATGTGGATGTGATTCATTTGGCAGAGGGAAGTGCGGAAGCGTCGGAGTATGACCAGGTTATCGTGGGCGGGTCGATCTACATGGGCCAAATCCAATCCCATGTCAAGAAATTCGTTCAAGGACAGCAGGAAGCACTGCTCTCCCGTCCTTTGGGTTTGTTTCTCTGCTGCGGCCGAACGGATGCATTCGCCGAACAGTTCCAGAATGCGTTCCCGGAGTCAATGCGGCAGCATGCCCGGCGAGCGGAATGTTTCGGCTATGCCTATTCCCTGGAACGTATGAAGTTCCTGGATCGCTGGATCTTAAAAGTGGTGGCCAAGGTGGCAAGAAGCGAGCGCAGCCTGGATTTCGGCGCCATAGGCTCCATGGCTGCTCAGTTCTCGTCACAGGGGGGAGGAACCCATGACAGCACAGCTTGACCGCGGGCAGATAAGGGAACAGTTTATTGCCAGCGCCAAGCGGATTATGGACAATAGAGGGCCGCAGGCGGTCAGCGTGCGCTCTGTGGCCAAAGAGGCGGGGTACTCCTATGCTACGATTTATAACTATTTCGCCGATATCTACCATCTTTTGTGGCATGTCAGTCTGCAGTACCGCCAGGAAATAGCGGCTTACATGCAGGACTGGGAGCGGCATCTCAAGGCCGAATATGATGGCCCTGCCCTGATAGGAGAGCTCTTTGCCGTCTACGCCGATTACTTTCTGCGGCATCCCGCCGTATTTCAGTTCCTTTTTCTGTGTTCCATCGCACAGTCTCCGGAGGAGCAGCGTCCGCAGACGACGCGTCCATCGCTTTTGCAGCAGCTGACGAGACTCTTGGATGACTGTGCCGAAAAGGGCTATGTGCCGAAAACAGACGTGGAGATGATGGCCAGCTGTTTGGACAATATGCTGCAGGGCATCCTTACGTCGTATTTTGCCAACAGCCATGTCATGGATGCTAAACATCTTTTCCAACAGGTGCGGAGCCATACCGCGTACCTGTTCCGAAAAACGGCTTCGCAAGGAGTCTTATGATGGCGCCTGCGGACCTGCCCACTGTTTGACGGACCGGAGAACCGTTCTGTGCGGGCCGCGTCCGGGGTTTTCTACTTGTTGTTGCCTTGGGCGGCAGGGGTCTTTGGTTTGCGGGCGAAACGGCCGACGCGGACGGGTGTATAAAACGCCCTGTCCGCGTCGTTCTATCGCTGCTACTGCTTGGTTTTGTGCCGCCGTTTGGTCAGATGAACACCGCCGGCGGTCCAGTTTTTGCCTATTTCCCTATAGGTCTGGGCCAACTCCCGGGCGTGGCCTGGTTTGATACCGCTCTGCCGCAGCTCTCGGTAGAAGGCCCTTTGGCCGCTTCTGCCGAGAAAGCGCAGTTTGGCCAGTTCGGAGCCAACGCGCAGGGCAGCCCGGGATGACTGATGGATGATCCGCCATCCTGTGTGCAGCATTATCGATCACTCTTGATGTTCATGTTATGCGGAATCTGCTGCAGGGTGTTCATGTAAGCTTTCGTCAGTGCAACGGCTTCTTCGGGGTCCATGTCATTGGCCAAAAGCTCTTTGTAAAACGCACCGACAGCCTGACCCATTTCTTGTCCTGCTTCTTTGGTGTAAAAGACGTCCCGGATTCCTTTCAGCAGCGCGGGAATTTTCTCTGCCACTGCATCAAGCAGTTCCGGAATCTGTTCCAGTTCTGGGTCGCGATGTTTCTCTGTCATCCCAGCCTTACCTCCTTGTCTTTCCTAGTCGAAAATTTTAACCGGCAGCCACTGCCGCAATTGGCTGTAGATCAGGCTATACACTTGGTCACGTACTCCGGCTTTGACCGCGTCTAGGATGGTTTCCCTGCGGATCTGCCGTTCTAGGCTCTGGTAGGTGCGCTGCAGCGAAACCGGAGCTTCCCGGGACAGTTCCCGGCGCAGCGCCCTTATTTCGCAAAGGTCTTCGCTGCACACGCCGCAGTGAACAATGTGTGCTTTGACCAATTTTGCTTCATCAGCGGCAAGCCCATGGGGGTACCAGGGCAGCAGTTCTTGGACGGTCTCACAGGCCGGCATAATGGTCACCTCGCTTCCATGCCTGCTGCAGCACTCTGCGGCAGTGGTACATCCTGCTTTTGACAGTGCCCACGGGAATCTCCATGACCTGGCTTATCTCACGATAAGAAAGGCCGCATATGAATGTGAGCAGGAATACGTCCCTTTGAGACGAAGGAAGCTTGGCAAGCTCTTGTTCCAAGAACGGATGCTGCCACGGTTCTTCGCTGCAGCCAACCTGCTGCAGCTGATCATCGGTCACCAGCGGCTGCTGCTTCCTCAAGGCATCGATGAGTTTGTTGCGGGCTACCGTGAAAAGCCAGGCTTTGATGGAGCCTTCCCGCAGCGTAGGTGCTTGGCGCCAAAGGGCAAAGAACGTTTCTTGGATGATGTCTTCGATCAGCGCCGGGTCCTTCAGTTTCGCTGCGCACCACTTCGCTAAGGAAGGAGCGTGGCGGTGGAACAGCACATTGAAGGCGGCATCATCCCCGGCTGCTGCCTGTGCTGTCAGGTACAGATCGTCGCTTGTCTCCATCGCTCCAACCTCCCTTCACTCATTGTATCGTGCAAGGCCGGGATTCGGTTCAAAGAAAAATGCCTTTTGACCAAAACCATGTTCCAGTGAACAAACGAAAGGATGTGCTTTTATGCGCTCGGTAAGACGAATGGTGCGCGGCCGTGAAATACGAGAAGGCGCTGGGGTGAAGCTGAGACGGCTCTTCGCCGATGCATTGGCCGAGGAGTTTGATCCGTTTCTTCTGTTCGATGCCTTTGACTCCACCGATCCCGAGGAGTATCTGCCGGGCTTTCCCTGGCATCCCCATCGGGGCATTGAAACGGTCACCTATCTGCTGTCCGGTGTGGTGGAGCACGGAGACAGCCTCGGCAACCGGGGGACGATCGCCTCTGGGTGCTGCCAGTGGATGACCGCGGGCCGGGGAATCGTGCATCAAGAGATGCCCCAGGCCCACGAACACCTGCACGGCATTCAGCTGTGGGTGAACCTTCCCGCAGACAAGAAGATGACAGAACCGGTATACCGGGATCTGCAGCCGGAGGACATGCCGCTGGCAAATACCGCCGCCGCATCCGTTCGGGTGTTGGCCGGGAGCTTTGCGGACACGCACGGGCCTGTGGAAGGCATAGCCGTGGCGCCCACCTTTCTTGATGTGAACGTAGAGCCGCATGGCTCCTTTGTCTTTGACCCTGAAGACCGTATGACTGTCTTTGCCTATGTCTTTTCCGGGAATGGCTGCTTTGCAGCGGACCAGGATCGGGGTGAAAAGGGCGATATCGTCCTTTGGGACCAGCAGCAGGGGGAGATTGCCATTGAAGCAGGCGCATCGGGCCTCCGGTTTCTGCTCTGCGCCGGACGGCCGCTGCGTGAACCGATTGTGTGGGGCGGACCCATTGTCATGAATACGCGGAAACAGATTGAAGAAGCCTTTGCCCAACTGGACGAAGGTACGTTTCTCGAACAGCGCCCGTGAGGGCGGCCGGTAGGGCAGCTGCTTGGGTGCATGGATTTTTTGCCGAATGGAGTGCCGGACATGGCTGAAGTATATGACAACAGCATATCGGTGGCCTTCGACATGGCAGGCTGCCCGCAGCGCTGCCGCCACTGCTATCTGGGCCATCCCGCCCATCAGCCGATGGACGCGCAAGAAGTGATGGCTGCCTTTGAACAGATCCAGAGTTGGGGGCGGAGCAGCGGCATTGACATTGGCTTTCTGCAGCCCCATTTCCGCGAACCCCATGAAGCGCCAGACTACCAGGAATTGTATTCGTGCTGCGACCGAGTAAACGGCCAGGTCGTCGAAGTGGAGCGGCAGTTCGAGCTGCTCAATCTGGAGCGGATATCCTCGGATCCGCAGTATCTGCCCTGGGTAAAGCAGCGCGGGATCCAACGCTGCCAGTTGAAGCTGTTTGGCATGGAGGCAGTCAACAACTTCTTCTATGGACGGGCAGATGCCCATGATTTGATCTTGGCCGCAGTGGAAGGCCTCTTGGCCCACGAAATCGTGCCTCGCTGGCAGATATATCTTAACACCGAAGGTGCTGCTGCACTGGACGAAGTCTGGCAGCTGGCCCTCGACATGTGCCTGTTTGAGCGGGTGGAGGCGCTGGGTGAGGAGTTCAATATCCATTGCATGCCCTATGACGCCGATGGAAGCGGCTACTGCAATCGCCGCTTCCGCATGCGGGCCGGACAGGAATGCTTCATTCCTAAGCCTCTCGATGCCGCTACCCAAAGGCACTTTCAGCAGACCATGGGCACCGATTTCCGCTTGGATACGGAAGCGGAGTTATACAGGAAATTTCTGCACTGCCGCTCAGCGGGTGGGACGGCGCCGGCCAGCCACTGGCTGTGGTTTTTCGTGACCTCCGATTGGAATGTATACCCCAATCTGATGGGACCGGCACCGTGGTGGCGCTTGGGCAATCTCCAGGAAGAACCGTTCGGCCGTATCGTGGACCGCTATGTCCATGACGAGTGTCTGGGACTGCAGGTGTTGAACCAATGGAGCCCGGCGGAACTGGCCCGGAACTACGGTGATCCCCAAGGAAGACAGCTGTTTTTTCCTCCCGGCCAAGTTCTGGATTATTGGATCGGCCGAGCCTGCCGCGACCTGTACCAGCGGGGAGCGGGTCCGCAGCCGCCCCTGCCGCGATGAAGAAAGCTCTCAGGTTTAGTCTGCCTGAGAGCTTTCTAGTGCGCCTGGCTTAGAGTGTGTCAGGTTCCGGATACGTCTCGCCGAAGGTGTCGGCGGTGACGCGCTCCATGACCTGGTCTTCATCGGGCCGATCCATGCGGTCACGGGGCTTTTCCACAATTTCGTCGACGATGTCCATGCCGTCGATGACGCGGCCGAATGCAGCATAGCCGCCGTCTAGGTGCGAGGCCTCACCGACGACGATGAAAAATTGCGAACCTGCAGAGTCCGGGTCCTGGGCCCGGGCCATGGAGACGGTGCCGCGCTCGTGTTCTAGGGGGTTATCATAGCCATTGTCCTGAAACTCTCCCGGGATCGTGTATCCCGGGCCGCCGGTACCGGTTCCTTCCGGACAGCCCCCCTGAACCATGAAGTTGGGAATGACCCGGTGAAAGATAGTGCCGTCGTAGAACTCTTTTTCCACTAGATGGAGGAAATTGTTGACAGTGTTAGGCGCGGCATCGGGGTCTAGCTCCATGACGATCTCACCGCCGCCGGCCATTTCAATGGTCACCTGGGGCTTCGGAGCTTCTTCAGCCGCGGCCGGCAGAGATAGGCCTAGGATAAGCAGCGCAGTCAGCAGAAATATGGTGGCAGTGTAGAACATTGCATTCATCCTTTCCAAGAGATGTTTTAAGGGACGTCAGTCACTGTCTGTCCGGAAGCGATATTCCGTGACATGCTGGTATTTTTCGTCCGCCCGCAGAATGGGCGACGGAAAATGGCTGTGCCGGAGGGCATTGGGAAAATATTGGGTTTCCAAGCAGAAGCCTGCCCTCGGCGGGTAAGAGGCGCCGTCCTTGCCTGTCTGCCCCTTGAGGGAATTGCCGGAGTAAAATTGGATCCCTGGTTTGGTGGTATAGACGTCCATAATCCGTCCCGATTCCGGGTCGAAGACCGCTGCTGCTTTGTCGAACGCACGCCCGCTGTCGAGGATCCAATTATGGTCGAATCCGCCGCCCTTTTGAATCTGTTCATGGCTGCTGTTGATATTGGCACCGATGAACGTCGGCGTGGTGAAATCCAGCGGTGTGCCCTGCACGGGCCGTACCTCGCCCGTGGGAATGGACTCCTCGTCGATGGGAGTGTAGCGTTCAGCAAATAACTGCAGAGTGTGGCGGGTGATGTCCCCGAAATCGTGGCCCGAGAGGTTGAAGTATGCATGGTTGGTCAAGTTGACCACCGTATCGCGATCGGATACAGCTTCATAGTCGATTTTGAGAATGCCGCTGTCATCAAAGCTGTAAAACACCGTTACCTCCAGACGGCCCGGATAGTTTTCTTCGCCGTCTTCACTGATGTACTGCAGTTTCAGCCGCTCCTGCCCGTCCTGGTGGTCGGTGTCCGCCGTCCAGATTTTGCTGCCGAATCCTTTCCAGCCCCCATGAAGGTGGTTTTTGCCGTCATTCTGGGCCAGTTTGTATACCGTGCCGTTTAGTTCAAACTCGGCATTTTCGATGCGGTTGGCATGCCGCCCCACGAGAACACCCAAATGGCCGCTGCCGTTGACATAGCCTTCCAGGTCGTCATATCCCAATGTAACGTCCCCCAACTGGCCGCTGCGGTCCGGTACTAGTATTCGGCGAATGGCGCCGCCATAGGTCAGAATTTCCGCGAGGGCGCCCTGGGTGTTTGTCAATGTGTATGCATAGATTTCGCGGCCGTCGATATGGCCAAAACGTGCTTCCTGAATGGACATCGCATCATCTCCTTTCTTTATTGGTCTTGTCGTTCCTTCTTGGTATTTTCGCCCAAATCCTGCTTGGAATTACAGCGAGGGCAAAAGAAGGCAGCGAATGCTTTTCTTGGCCTTCTGCCGGTGGCGGAACAGAGAGCAGATATTCCAGGAAGCACATCATGGGGCGAGACGACCGCTCTATCTGCAGGAAAACGGTCGCTACAGGCAGCCACGCGGTCCTTCGTGCTTTCCCTTGGCCCAGGCCATTCTTTTTTTGTGAGAGCGCACCTGTGCAGAAATGGACGCCTCGACCTTCTCGGGGCTATTTTGCCAGAGGATTGGCATCTTGTCCTTCAAATAGGCGATAAGCGTCTCCTTCTCCGACACGGTGGGAAGAACCGGAGGCATCGGCAGGGTGATGGGACCAGACGGATCGCTATCGCCGAGGACATCACGAACCGCGAATTCCATCCAGTTAGAGGCTCTGTAGTTCTCCATCTGTTCGTCAGCCGCGGCTTCTCCGGCGCTGTCGATTTCCAGTCTGCTGAAATCCACGCGAATCAACTTCCACGGCTTACGGTCCCTTGTCTCATAGTACAGCGTCACCTCTAAAACGTGTCGCCCGGCCAGGGCGGGAACCGGCTGCCGCATGCCCTTGGCGGGCTGCCTAACTCGATATGCTTTCTGTTGGGAAATATACAACCACCGTGATCCACCCATGGCGGCACGGCCCCCTTTCGCTGCAGCGTGATGAGAACATCCGCATCAGTGGTGCCCATGCCCTGACAGCTGCTCTCCAGTGCCTGCGGGTTTTGCCGTCTCCCGGGATCTTCCGCCGGTTGAAGGTGGTCCCAGCGGCCGAAAAAGGAATCTCTGCTGTTTGCAGGGAATAGATCTAGGATAGAAGGGATGAAGTACCATGGGATCTGTCCTCACTAAAGACGTAGTATTCGTTCTACTGGCCACATTTTCCTTTTTTGCCAGCTTCAACCTCTTGATACCTACATTTCCTGTTTATATTTCCTTCTTAGGCGGGTCGGAATTGGTCGTGGGGTTGTTGGGTGGTTTGATGACATTCGGTGCCGTCCTGACCCGGCCTTCGCTGGCGAGACTGTCCGACCGCATTGGACGCAAGAATTTGCTGCTCCTCTCCGGTTTCTTTTCCGTAACGGGGCCGCTTTTGTATCTCGTCAGTGAAGCGTTTTGGTTCCTGACCTTGGCAAGGCTGTACCATTCCATGTGTTTGGGCGGGTTTATCACGGCCGGCCAGACTTTGCTGGCTGATTTGGCACCGTCGAACCGCCGCGGTACCATCATGGGTATGTTTGGCCTCATGGGCGGGTTGTCATTGGCCATGTTTCCTGCCATAGGATTTGCCATCATCGAACACTTGGGCTTTACATGGCTGTTTATGATCGGATCGGTTATGGGATTGGCTATCATCGTCGTCGGCCTGTTCGTTAAGGAGCCGGAAGCATCCCCAGTCCGCACCGGTGATCGGCCGACGGAGAAGTTGCCCCTGCGGGGCCCTATTCTGCTGTCCTGTGCCGCGGCAGCGTCGGTCACCGCCATCATGGGCGGCGTCAACGCATTTCTGCCTTTGTACGGCATGACATTGGAGATCAGCAATGTGGGCTTGTATTTCACCACCTTTGCGGTTTTCCATATGGTCGGCGGCGTGACGGCCGGTGATCTTTCCGATAAATTCGGACGCCTGCGGGTGGCCATGCCCGCATTTTTGCTGGCGGCGTCGGGCATGGTCGTCCTGCCCTTTGCCGGCGGCTACGGCCTGTTTCTGCTGTCGGCCGCCTTGGTGGGGGCCGGTGTCGCCAGTGTCGGTGCAGTGATGCTCTCCCATGTGATGGACCGGGTGACCTCCAAACAGCGATCGCAGGTAGTTTCCTATTACAACAATGCCTTTGATATCGGCCTCTCCGCCGGCGCCATGGCCCTGGGAAGGGTGGCCGGATTGTCTTTCACTGCGCTGTGGCTGATTCTTGGCGGATCGGCCCTGACTGGATTTGCCATGACCTATATGCAGAAGAGGAGCATGGGAAAACCTCGTTAAGGGGATGATACCTGTGGCACCTAAGTACCGCAGACCTTCGCCTCGGGATGACCATCTTTCCCCGGTTGAACTTCCCGATGCCGAAGATATGGAGACCTTCAATCGTTCAGACGCCGATGAGTATGAACAGGTAGGCGGCGGGCAGGAGCCCGGGGGCCGGCATTGGGGCTGGCGGCTGGTGGCCCTGGTGGTGGTGGGGATCTTCCTGGGCTATCTGCTCAATCACTGGATGTCTTTCTGGACATGGCCGTCCCTGGAGTTTGTCTATGAATCGCCCCGTGTCAAAGAAGAGCGTATGCTGCAAGAAGTGGACGAAGCGATCGTGGAAATCCAGGCATACAGCCGATCCCATGCCACCGGAAC
This sequence comes from Clostridiales bacterium, assembly GCA_003551965.1. Taxonomy (GTDB): domain Bacteria; phylum Bacillota; class Limnochordia; order Darwinibacteriales; family B1SED10-159; genus B1SED10-159. Next base: position 15,150 of record PUOC01000154.1, read on the forward strand.
ACGGCGGGGAACGGGATTCAACGTTATGTCCGAGGGCCTGATTGTGACCAATCGGCATGTGGTCGATGGCGCCTGGAGATCCGACGTGTCCTTCGACGACGGAACGCGCTATGTGGTTGAGGAATGGACGCTTCATCCCACGGCGGATTTGGCCGTGGCGCAGCTCGATGCCGCTGACCTGCCGATACTGCCGGTGCAGTTAGCCGACGTTCCCCGGCCCGGCGATGCCTTGACTGTGGTAGGCAACCCGCTGGGTTTTCCCAGGGTTGCCGTGGAGGCGAAGATGTTAAGAACGGCTGTCTTAGATCAGGGCAATGAACCGGTTATGGTGATTGAAGGGCATATTCATCCGGGCAGCAGCGGCAGTCCGGTGTTGAACAAGGATGGCCAGGTTGTGGCAGTGGTCTTTGCCACCTTGGGTTCTTCCGGCAGCGGTCGCATCCGGGGTGTGGCCGTGCCCATTGAGCAGGTGACAGACATTTGGTAGGAGGGATTGCATTGGGCGAAACCCTGATTGTCGTTGATTACACGGTGGATTTTGTGGCTGATGACGGCGCGCTGACCTGCGGCCGGCCCGGGCAGGCCATTGAAGGCCGTATTTCTGCACTGGCCTCGGCGTGGCTGGAGGCGGGCTGCTTCACGGTCATGGCTCTGGACCGTCATGACCCTGAGGACAGCTTTCATCCGGAGAACCAGCTGTTTCCGCCGCATAACGTGGCCGGAACACCCGGAAGATCTCTGTATGGCCGTCTGGAAGATGCGGTCCGGCAGCACCGGGACAAGGCCCACTTATATGAAATGGATAAGACCCGTTACAGTGCCTTTGCCGGCACGGACTTGGATATGCGCCTGCGGGAACGCCGGATCGACACCATTCACCTGGCCGGCGTCTGTACGGATATCTGCGTCCTCCATACGGCCGTGGAAGCATATAACCTGGGATATTCCCTGGTGGTCCACGCCGATGCCGTGCAGAGCTTTGATCCCCAGGGCCATCAATGGGCCCTGGGCCATTTTCAGAATGTATTGGGTGCAGAGATACGCGAGCAGAATGAGAAGGTCGAAGTCTAGTCTAAAGGCCCTGCCTGGTGGAAGGAGAATCATCGTTGAAAAAACGCCTGCAGCTGCCCGCGGCCGTTCGCCGACAGCTGGTCAGCGACATGCAGAGTTACTTTTTGGAGGAGCGGGATGAAGAAATCGGTGATCTGGCAGCATCGCTGCTCTTGGACTTCATGATTGCACGACTGGGGCCTGTTATCTACAACAGGGGCATAGCAGACTGTGCTGCCTGGCTTCAGGACAGTGTCGATGATCTTTACAGCCTGCAGCTGCCTGCCGATCTGGAAGATTCGAAGTTTTAGCGCCGGGCGCCGGAGTTCGTGATACCGCCGGAACTCGCTGCGATCGCCGGCGCAGGTCCGGCCGGCGCGGTCCTTGGCTCCAATGGCAGACGAGCCAGCCCATTCTCGGAGCTGGCCGTATTGGGAGGAGATATATTTGCAGCAGGTGCCGATTCTCGAATGCGATCCGTCCCGTCGGGCGATCATTGAACCTGAGCAGCGTCCGCCGTCCGATGCCGTGCCGCGCGCTTGTGTGATGTGCTTCTTTCGCGACGTACTGGATCAGCTGCAGCGGGAAGGCAGCGCCGAGGTGGCAGCGGAACTGCGCAGCGAAATGGGAATCAATCCCGTCTATCGTGTGGAAGTGGACGGCCAAGCGGTGGCAGCGGTCCATCCCGGTATTGGAGCCCCACTGGCGGCGGGGCATATGGAAGAGATGATTGCCCTCGGCGCCCGGGCATTCACGGCCTGCGGAGGGGCCGGAGTGCTGGACCCCCGCATGGAAGTGGGACATGTCTTCGTTGTCCGGCGGGCCCTGCGGGATGAGGGGACTTCGTACCATTATCTGCCGCCTTCCCGGGAAGTGGAGCTGGATCCGATGGCCGCGGAAACACTGGAGAAGGTATTGCAAAAGGCCGGTGTGCCCTACTCCGCCGGCAAGGTGTGGACGACCGATGCCTATTATCGGGAAACGTACGGCAGGGTGCAGAAACGGCGGGCTGAGGGCTGTATGATGGTGGAGATGGAATGCGCTGCCTTTGCCGCCGTGGCCCGGTTCCGCGGCGTGCCCTTCGGCCAGCTTCTGTATGGCGGCGATGATGTCAGTGCCGAGACCTGGGATTCCCGGCAGTGGACGGAGCGTTCCGACGTCCGCGAAAAGCTCTTTTGGCTGGCTGCCCAGGGCGCCTTAGCCTTGGAAAGATAAGAGCCGGATGCATGGCATCCGGCTCTTACTTGATCAAATCGGGAGCAGAATCGGAACTAAGATAGGAACCAACGCCGATAGAACAATGCCGGATACAAAGGCGATCATTGTCATTTCTTTGGTGGTGCTCTTGGCTACCAAAGGCAGCGTGACGTCCATGGTCGTGGCGCCTCCAGGTGCCACGGAAGCCAGGTGTCCGATGCGGGCCGCTACCACGGGGATAATGATGATCGCCAGAACTTCCCGGAACACATTGGTCAAGAACGCCACCGCCCCCAGGGAAACATCATAGCTCTGGGATATGATCACCGCCGACAGCGAATACCAGCCGAATCCGGCACCGACGGCAGCCCCTTCCCGCAGGGTCAGGCCCATCAGGACCGCGGCGGCCGCCGCGCCGGCAATAGAACCAACAGCCACGACCATTGGCACGCACAAACAGTGCAGGCCCAGCCCCTTGATGCGGGCAAGGAGGCCGCTGGTGCGTCCCAAGTCCAGGCCGATGCCCAAGAGCAGTATCCACAGCGCGATGGTGACCAGTGTGCCCAGGAGCTCCAAATGGACCGGCTGCAGGAAGAAATAGCCCAAGAGAATACCGCCGCCGATGGACGCTAATGCGATTTTCGTCATTGGCTGCGCCTCTGGCGGTATTTCCGGTACCAAATTATCTCCAAAAGATGCAGAAGGCCTACGCTTGCTGCGGTGGCGGCCAACGCCAGACCGGCGGCCTGTCCCCCTAAGAGGCCGATCTGCTCCAGCAGTTCTGGATTGGCTCCCAGCTGTGCTCCCATGACAACCAGCAGAAACACAAGGCCGCCTGTGGTCAAATGGCTGGGTATGTTGGCCCACCTATCCTGCAGGCGAATTGTCCGGCCCAATACCATGCCTAGAACAAGAAACATGATCAGCCAATGCATGGGCACCCCTCCTGTAGCGTATTAGCGCACCTGGGTCCAATGATGGTCCAGTACGGGATAGAGCGTAACGCTGAACTGGAACTCCGTCAGCGGCAGTTCATACTGCGGCAGCACACCGGGTCCGCAGCTGGCGCTGCCGAGACCGTGCCGGCGGTGGTCGATGTGCAGGGTGATGAACGGGTCCTTCTTCAGCTCGCTGGCGTGTCGGGCCTGCTCTAGGACTTCGGTGCTGTAGTGGTGCGCTGAAAAATGGAACGGCTCTTCCGCGGCCACTGCAAACCCAGTGCCCAGCAGATCTGTAAGGGCGGCAAAGCGGGTGCCGCTGCGGTTTCCGTTCTCCTGCGGTACCACATACGGTGTATAGAGATCTTCCACGGTGGCCTGAAAGACGCCCGGGTAGGCCGATTCACGGCTATCCGGGTAGGATTCATGGGGCCCTAGGCCCTTCCAAGTGACCTGATCCAGACAGGATGGAATCGTCCATTCCAAGCCGATACGCGGCACAATGGGCGGCAGTTCGCCGCTGGGATGGCCCTCCACCGTCAAGTGGATTACCCCATGGGGCTCGATCACGTACCGGTACTGGCATTCCACACCCCAGGCCAGCACCGGTGGTGCCACCCGCGTCTTAGCCAGGACCTCAAGCCGTCCGTCAGGCAGTACCCGGTGCTGCATGTCATCAAAACGTTCCCGCAGCCCGTGAAGGCCGTGGCGTTTCCAGGTCGGCGCTGACCGCACATCATTGTCCGTGGGTGCCTGCCAAAAATTGAGCTTCGGCGGGCTGTGAAGCAGCTGCAGGCCTTGGTACTGCCACTGTGTCAGGCCCCGGCGCGGATGGAATCCGATCAGGCTGTCTTGGGCCGTCCACTGCCAAGGGTCATGGCTGCAGCGCACTGCGCTGTCCAAGCACGGGAACGTATTTTCCTGTGCGGCTCCCATGGTCCAGCGGCTTGCAGCCACTTCGTGGCCGGCCTCGGCCCAGGGGACTGCGCCGGCTAGGACGGCACGGATTTCCAACACAGCGTCGCCGTTTGTGAGATCCAGTGCAGAGGGCTGGAAGAGCCGCAGTTCCGTGCCGGCGCCCGCTTCCACAGCCGGCAGCCGGCCCCCGCCCGATGCCACAACGGCGCTGCCCTTCTTCACCGCCCAATGGTAATGGAAATGTTCAAGGGACAGGAAATCATGGCGGTTGCGGACAGTAACGGTTCCTTCTTCCTGGTCATGGACTTCAAAGACAATCGGTTCCAGCACCTTTTTGTACTCCCGCAGGGCCGGCGAGGGGGTGCGGTCGGGAAACACGAGCCCATTGAGGAGGAAATTGCCGTCATTGGGCTGATCGCCGAAATCCCCGCCGTAGAGGTAATCTATGGTGCCGTCTTCCCGCCGGCACTGGATGCCCTGGTCGATCCAGTCCCAGACAAAGCCGCCCTGGAGATTGGGGTATTTCCAGAAGGCATCCCAGTATTCCTTGAACCCGCCGGGACCGTTGCCCATGGCATGGGCGTATTCACACTGGACCAGGGGACGCCCCTGATAATCTTCTGGTTTCATGTCGACACCTTTAAAGCGGAAAGGCTTCTTCTGGCCGATGGCCTCAACCGATTCCACGTCCATGTACATGGGGCCCATGAAATCGTAGGCGGAAAAGGTAAATTCGATGTCACCTTCGTAGTGTATAAGCCGCGACGGATCCTGCTCCCGGGTCCAGCGGGACATGGCTTTGTGGTTGTCGCCGAATCCGGATTCATTGCCCAGGGACCAGATTACAATGGACGGGAAATTGCGGTCCCGCTGCACCATTCTCTGCATGCGGTCTAGATAGGCTGCTTCCCAGGACGGATCGCTGCTGAGTTTGTCCAAATCCCCCGCGGGACCCATGCCGTGGCACTCCAAATCTGCTTCGTCCATGACGTAGAGGCCGTATTGATCGCAGAGGGCATAAAAACGCGGATCGTTGGGATAGTGTGATGTGCGAACGGCGTTGAGGTTATGTCTTTTCATGAGCAGAATATCTTCCACCATGCTGTCCATGGTCGCCGTACGTCCGAGGACAGGGTGGTGCTCATGACGGTTGACGCCCTTGAACATGATCGGCCGTCCATTGACCTGAATCATGCCTTCCTTTAGTTCCACGGTTCGAAATCCCGTGTACAGGGCGATGGCCTCTAGTTCACAGCCGCTGCCGTCCTGCAGTGACAGTAAAACGGTGTAAAGCTGCGGTGTTTCTGCGGTCCAGGGTTTGACGGTTTCCAAGTTCCAGGACTGCCGAATTGTTTCCTGCACAGGAATGCGATCGTGGATGCAGGTGCCCTGGTCGGGATCTGTCACCGTGATCTCCAGCATGGTTCCGTCGGGTACGGTGCCGCCGTTGAACCGGGAAACACAAGAAAGATCCAGGGTGCCGGCCCCGCGGCTGTAGTCATAGGGGGAATGGATCTGGACATCCCAGAGATGTACGGCCGGGCGTGCCAGCAGGTAGACATCGCGGAAAATGCCGCTCAGCCACCACATGTCCTGGTCTTCCAGGTAACTGCCGTCGGACCAGCGTATGACTTTGACGGCCACGACGTTCTCCCCGGACTGCACTGCTTGACTGATATCGAATTCGGCCGGCAGGCGCGCTCCCTTACTAAAGCCGATGGACTGTCCGTTTACCCACAGTTCAAAGGCACTGTCCACGCCTTCAAAGCGCAGGTAGACCCGCTGGCCCTGGAAGGAGTCAGGCAGGCAAAAACTGCGCCGGTACAGACCGGTGGGATTTTCCGTCGGCACCCGCGGCGGATCGGCTGGAAATGGATAGATGACGTTGGTGTAAATCGGCCGGTCATAGCCCTGCAGCTGCCAGTGGCCCGGAACACGGATGCTTCCCCAATCTGCGCTGTCAAAACCAGGGAGTTCAAATCCTTCCGGGGTGTCCCAAGGGGATGGCGCCAAATGAAAGTCCCATTGGCCGTTTAAGGAATACAAGCGGCTGGAACGCCGGCTGCATCCAGGCTCTGCTTCGGCGCTGCTGGCGAAGGGCACGTAATAGGCCCGCCCCTCCTCACGGCCTTGATGGAGCTGGGCCTGATCTTCCCAGAAATGCATCGAAAAAACCCCTTTCGTGCGAAATATGCGTACACAATTATTATACCGCCGCCCCATGCCGGAGGCAATGGAATCTTCCCATCTTCCGCCGATTTAGGCATCGGCAGGGTCGCGGACGGGCAAGGGAATACCGGCGGGGTGTGGAATATAAGGATCATGAATCTGCTTCCCTGGACAGTGCGGCCGCAACAGCCACACAGCGCCCGGCCCTGCCAGGAAGGAAGAAAGCAGAAGGGTGGCTATACCATGGCCTTAGACGACCGCTTCCGGCTGCGCCCCTTAGAGGAGAAGGATCTAGAGTTGCTGCAGAAATGGAACAAACCGGAGGTGCGGGGACCCTACCAGGAATTTCATTTCCAATCCCCGCGCCAGCTGCGGCGGGAGTTCGAGGAACACGGGTTTTGTACGGATTCCCGTGCCGTACTCATGATCGACGGGCGCAATTTAGGGCCCGTTGGCGTGGTCTACATGACGCGCATCCGAGAAGGTGTCTATGCCCTGGGCCTTGTACTCGGGGAACAGGAACACCACAACCAGGGCATTGGCACCGCGGCCTTGCGCCTGGCGGTGGATCACATTTTTTGCAATTACCCGGCCATGCGCATTGAGGCAGAAACGGATCAGGATAACCGGCCGGCCCAAAGGGTTTTGGAAAAGGCAGGCTTCAGCCGAGAAGCGCAGCTGCGCAGCTGGCGCTTCCACCACGGGCAGTGGCGGGACTTCTGGCTGTTCAGTGTTCTCCGTTGGCAGTGGGAGCAGGACGGCGCTGCAGATCCCAGGGAACAAGCGGTCCGATCCTTCTGGGATGCCTTTGGCCGCGGAGACTATGCCGAGGCCGGGCAATACGCCGCGGCTGATTTGGAAGTGGCGTGGCCCAATACGGGCGAAATGCTGCGGGGACGCGACGCCTTTGTCACCGTCAACACCCACTATCCCGGTCAATGGCGGGCGGCTTTAGAAACGCTGCGGTGGTGCGGCAGCGATATCGTTACTGTGAGCAGGATCGTTTCGGAGCAGCAAAGCCTGCGGGTGATCAGCTGGTTTACCTTCCAAGGAGACAAGATTAAGGGCATGGTGGAGTACTTTGCCGATGACGGCCCTCCTCCACAGTGGCGCATCGACATGGATATAGCAGACCCGCTCCCGGACGGGGAACGGGCAGCCAAGGAGTTGTGATGATCATGGAACGTTGGTTGACTGTGCTCATTCTACTGGCCGCAGGGGTATGGTTGGCAGGGGCTGCCATGGCTGCGGAGAAAGACGCGGAAAAGATCACGGATTTTGCCGGAGACCACAGCGACTGGCAGGTTTCGGGCAACCAGTATCGAGAGATCAGCCTTTCCCGTATTGCAGGGGGCAGTTACCGGGCCAGAGGGAGAACACCGGTACTGGAGGTGGAGTATGACTTCCGCGGTTTGCCCGGCACGTCGGGCGTGTACTTAAAGCCCCAGCAGCCCCTGCCCCTGGAAGGCTATCCAAAGGCCTTAGGCTTGTGGCTCCATGGCGACGGCCAGGGGCACTGGCTTCGGGGCGAGATCACCGATGCCGCGGGCCAGCGTTACCCCATCAACTTCACGGCTTCTTCGCCGGCGGGGCTGGACTGGACCGGCTGGGGTTATGTGGAAGCGGATCTGCCCCAGGGGCTCGAACCTCCGCTGGCGATTACCGCCCCCATTCGCTATATGGCCTTGGACGGCTCCGAAAAGGGCCGAGGAACATTGTTAATCGATGAGGTATGGGCGATATATTCCCGGGATGGGTCAGAGGACCGGGATCCCCCCGTGGTATCTGATGCCACGCCCCAGGGCCGTACGGCCTCACAAAGGCCGCGGATTGCTGCCAAGATAGCCGATGGACCGGAGGGTACCGGCGTCAACCCGGAGGCCCTGCGCGGTTATGTCCAAGGGCAGGCGGTGGAGGTCGTGTGGAACGAGGACTTGCAAGAAGCCGTATTTGATCTGCAGGATTTTGTCCTCGGCGGGGGTACCCATGAAGCAGCGGTGTACGCAGAAGACCATGCCGGCAACCCGGTCTGGCACCGCTGGCAGTTGCGTGTGGAGAATGGCCGCCTAGAACTGCCTTCCGTTTCCGTTCCGGAAACGGCGGAATGGATGCAGCCGTGGGAGGCCTCTGTATCCCTGCCTGATATGGAGGGAAAAGCCGAAATACATTTGCAGCATGACCCCGCCGTTGCCGTTAAAGAGGCACGGGGGGCCGAGATTTTCGGCGATGGCGAGCCAGGGAGAACGTCTCTGCGTGCCTCTGCGGGTAGCGGCGAACTGACGCTCTGGTTTCGATGGCGGGAGCCGGTCTCGGGCACAATTCAATTGCAGTTGTCCGGCGGTACTGTCGAATTGCAGGACGGCACCAGACTGTTGGGGACTGTGATAACCGAAACCCAGGTTAGCGCCGGTTTGGAACTTTCCTGGTCTCTTGTGCCGGAGCCGTACGGCCTGGAAGTTACCGTGCTGGACAATGGCGGCCAACCGGTCTCCGGGGCGCTGCTCCGCGTCGGGCGGGACAAGGCAGTGCCCCGGTTTTGGGAAAAGGAACCGGCCGCAGTCAGCGGGGAAGACGGACAGGTTGTTTTCGATCTGCAGGAGTATAAGGATGCGCGGCAGATCGTGGCGGCCGCAGAGCACGACGGCCGTTTCAGCCATTGGGAGGAAATAGCCCTGCCCCGTCCCCGGGGCGGCAGCGACCCCGACTGGGTATCCCATTCCTGGGCCGGTGATCCTGCCGTCACCCAGGCGGTGGCGTTTGGCACGGGCCCCCATGTCTCCAGTGCCCAAGTGCGCTTCCGGCCGGCTGCTTCCGATGCCGAGGACGGGCCTTGGGTGGAGCAGGCTGCCGAGAGCCGCTGGGTGAAGGACGGCCAGCAATGGAGCACGATCCACTGGGCACTGCTGGACGGGCTGGAGCCCGGCATCGAGTATGCCTACGCCATTCGGACAACGGGCGACTGGATCCCCCAGGGGCAGTTCCGGACCGCTCCCGACAGTCCCGAGCCGTTTTCGTTCTTGTTTGCCGCCGATACCCAGGATCACCGGTTCCCCGTTTGGCGGGAAACCCTGCAGGCGGCCGCGGGCCGCTCCGATGACATGGCCTTTATCTTGCACGGCGGGGATATCGTTGATGACGGGCACCAGTTGAACCAGTGGCTCAATTTTCTGGAAGCTTCGCAGCCCTTTCTCCGCTCGACGCCCTTTGTGCCCGCCATGGGCAATCATGACGTCTACGGACAAGGGCGGAACTGGTTTGGCCAGTTCTTCCCGTACCCACAGGAAGGCGCTCCCGAAACGGCAGTCTACAGCCTCGGCTATGGCAGTCTGCGGCTGTTTGTGCTCAATTCAGAGGCAGACCGCAGCAGTATGGAGCGCCAGGCAGCGTGGCTTCGGGAGGAAGTGAAAGCGGCAGAGGAACCGTGGCTGGCCGCCGTGCTCCACCGGGCGCCGTACAACAGCAACCCGCTTCGCAGTCCCGATGCATCAGCCGCGGTTTTTGCGCCGGTATTGGAAGAACTGGGAATGGATCTTGTGCTGACGGCCCACGACCATGTGTATATGCGGACAAAGCCCATGTATGAAGGGGAACCGGCTTCCGGCCAACCCGGCACCGTCTATGTCACAGGGGGTGTCGCGGGGAAGAAGTTCTATCCGGGGCAGTCTTTTTCTTACACCGATGTCCTCTACGCCGAAGACGTTCCTACGTATGTGATGATTACAGCAGCGGAATCCCGCTTGGAGGGTACGGCCTGGAATCTCGACGGGGAGAAGGTTGACTCCTGGTCTTTGACAAAATAGGCGCTTCCGACTGGCGGCGGAGGCCAATACCCGCTTGAGGCGGTTATGCGGGGGGTGGGATCTGTGGTAGGATGATCGGTAATCGGTGGGTTGCTCTCATCGTGTGCGGCGCAGTGCCGACATTAACGGGAGGTGTGCATAATGGCTGACATGACAAAGGACCGGCAGAAGAAGAGCTTTCGTTTTTCGGAGGTCAAGCATCTATCGGTGGAACTGGGTTCGGCAGAATGCTATGTATTGCCCGCCGATGGCGAACCGCGGGTAGACGTGGAAGGAACGCCGGAGTTCTTGGACGATTTCGAGGCCCACTGTGAGGAGGGGCGTCTGGAAGTGCGATCGAGCCTCAGGCACCAAGGTGCCGGCATTGCGGTCCAATTGACCAAGGCCGCATTGGGACTGCGCAGTTCCCGCCGGGAGCCGAGTACGGTGCGCGTGTATGTTCCGCCCAACATTCACGGAGATATCCAGATCCACGGCGGCGGAGACGCATACGTACGTCTGCCCATGGAGACCTTGATCGCCAATGTCTACGGCTCCGGTGATATCCATGCCCAGGAAGCGCAGGAGCTGCGTGTCCATGTCAGCGGCAGCGGCGATGTGACAGTGGATGCGGTGGGCCGCTGGGCCGATCTTTCTGTCCATGGCTCTGGTGACATCGTATTGGTGTCCGGCGATCTGCGCTGGCTGCGGGCGGACATACACGGCTCCGGGGACATTAAGGCAGGTGTCCGTTGCGGTGAAGCCGAACTGAACATCCACGGCAGCGGTGACATTGCCGTGGACGAAGTCCAGGGTGAGGTGCAGCGCAAGGTACACGGTTCCGGCAGCATTGTGGTGCACCGGGAACGGGCGGATGATTGATGCCCCACAATACCTTTGCGGACACGGCTTGGCTCTATGATCTGGACCGGGAGGCCCGCGGGTCCGATTACCTTTTCTATCGCCGCTGGGCGGAGCGCACGGGCTCTCCGGTCTTGGAGCTGGCCTGCGGCACCGGGCGCCTGACCCTGCCTTTGGCCGCGGACGGTTTTGAGGTCCGGGGCCTGGATTTGTCCCCGTCTATGCTGCAGGTGCTGCACGGCAAAGCCGAAAATTTGGCGCCTGGCGCCCGGGGACGGCTGCAGGTGGTTGAAGGAGACATGAGCGACTTTTCGCTTCCGGAAACTTTTTCCCTGATATTCATCCCGGACCGCTCTTTTCAGGGCCTCATCCACAGCCAACAGCAGGAAGGCTGTCTGCGCTGCGCAAAAAGGCACCTTCGGCCCGGAGGATACTTCATCATTGACGTCTTCAAACCCTATGCCCAGCTGGACCAGTCTTGGGTCGCGGAGACGGCCGTGGATTGGGAGATCGTTGATCCCGAAACGTGCCGCTTGTTTCGGCGCAGTCACAACCGGCGTTTCATTGACAGCCAGCGTCAGATCATCTATCCCGAACTGCACTACGAAGTGTGGCGGGACGGGCGGTGGTGCTTGGTCGGCGAGGAGAAGCTCCAGCTGAGCTATTTCTATGAAGAACAGCTTCGGGAACTGCTGCAGCGTCATGGATTCGTGGTCGAAGAGGAATGGGGAAATTACGACGGCACGCCCATGGGCTGTGGTCCTGAGCTGATTTTCGTGTGCCGGTACAATGGGGAGGATCACTGAATGGCAGACATTGAATTTCGCAGCGTGACGGCGGCCATCCACGGCCGCCAAAGGGAATACAAGGTTGTAAACCACCCAGGAGGTGCCGGAGTTCTGGCAATCCGGGACGGGAAGGCTGTCTTGGTAGAGCAGTACCGGCCGGCCGTAGGACGCAATGTGCTGGAGGTGCCGGCAGGCATGCTGGAAGGGAAGGAAGATCCGCTGATCTGTGCCCAGCGTGAACTGCAAGAGGAAACGGGCTTGACTGCCCGAATTTGGTATTCCATGGGCAGCATGCTGGTTTCGCCCGGTTATACAACGGAGGAGCTGTTTCTTTTCGTGGCTGAAGATGTGGCCGACGGTGAGCAGAACCTTGATGAGGGGGAGGACATCGCTGTGCACTGGATGGACCTCAGTGAAGCCCGGCGCAAGGTCGAAAGCGGAGAGCTCAATGACAGCAAGACGGCCATGCTTCTGCAGCGTTACTGGCTGGGCATGGCCCGACGGTTGTGAGTGAGCGGTTGATGGCGGGCGGGAACTGCGGCCAGTTCCCACCCGTTTTTTGTGATGGCAGCTAGGGCGTAATGAACACTTCCACTGGATCGGTGAAGAACTCTTTTGCTGTTTCTTGGATATCTTCGGCGGTTACGGTGCGCAGATCCTCTTGGAGGCGGTCTCGCCAATCATAGCCGCCGTGAAGCACTTCACCGGCGGCCAAGCTTAAGGCTTGGGAACTGGTGGTTTCCAAATTCATCAATTCCCGCCCCAATGCCCGGCTGCGCATGGTTTCCAATTCGTCTTCTTCCATGGGCTCTTCTGCATAGTGCCGAAACCCTGCAATGGTCCTTTGGGCCACTTCCTCCTCCTGGCCAGGCGCTGCAGCCGCCAACGACCAAAAATGGCCGCCTCGCAGGTCCGGCTGCACTGCAGTCTGGGTGATATAGACGAGGCCGTATTCGTCCCGCAGGGTGCGGAAGAGGCGGCGCTGTATGGCGGCTTCCAGAATGTGCCCGGGAGCCCGCTTCGGATCATGGGAAGCCGGGCCCGGAAAGCCGACGCCCACCCAGGCTGCCTGCGTAATGCGCTCATGGGTGATGGTTTCCGGCCCTTGGTAATCCGGCAGGCCGGGATCGGTCGGTGCGTAGACAGGGTCCTTTTCCCAATCGATGCTGCCTAGGGTTTCGTCAACCGCGGGCTGCATTTCATCCATAGCCACCGGCCCGACCACAGCTACCGCCGTATGCTCTGGATGGAAGATGTACCGGGCCCAGCTGGTCATGTCTGCTGCAGCGGCTTGGTTGATGCCTTCTTCGGTTCCGGCCGGGAGACGGCCGTAGGGATGCTCTCCGAACAGTCCGTCCATCAGTTTGATCAGCGTCTGATTGCTGGGTTCATCTTCCATGGAGTCCAGTGTGTGCAGGGCCTGTTCCGCTTCATGCTGCCGCTCTTCTTCGAAAAACTGCGGCTCAAAGAGTACGGTCTGGAGCAGATCGAGGCCTTCTTCGATCTGGGCAGAAGTACCTTGCAGAAGCAGGCCGGAGTAGCTGTTGTGGACAATCACTTCCATGTCCATGCCCTGTGACTCGAGGCGGTCAGCGAACGCCAGCGCGTCCATGTCCCCGGCACCCCGCTGCATGGTCCGCAGTGTCAAGTTTGTGAGGCCGCTCATTCCCTCGGGATCATGGGCGGCACCAACGGTGGAAAATATCACTACGGCTGTGAGATCCGTGGCCGGATTGTGCCGTACCAGAAGGGGGCTGCCGGAGCTGAGCTCGGCCGTTTCCACGCCTTCGCTGAGGGAAAAACCGATTTCCTCTCCCTGGACGGGTAAAGCGATTATGGCTGTCAGAATGAGGCTGAGAGCCAGTAAGGCAGAGGTACGCATTTAATCCATTCCTCCTTGCGCCGGTTTGATGATGCTGCGGATATAGGCATCGGAATCCAGGTGCTGCAGGGCGGCCGTACGGATGTCATCGGCTGTGGCGGATTCCAGTGTCAGGATATGGTTGAGGCCATCCTGGAGCGAGCCCGACGTTTCGAACCGGCCGAGCAAGGTGCCCACATCGGCATTGGTTTCGGCGGAAAAGGCGAAGCTGGCCCGGGCCATCACTTGTGCCCGCTCTAGTTCTTCCTCGGCAACAGGTTCTTCCTGCAGGGAAACGATGGCGCTCTGCAGATATTCCTCGACTTCCTCCATGTTCTCTGCGTCGGCCTGAGCCTGCAGCAGAAAGATCCAGACATCTTCAAAGCCATTGAAGCTGGCAGAGACATCACGGGCCAGGCCGGTTTCCACGAGGTCCTGGTACAGCCGGGATGTCTGGCCTGTGCCTAGGATCAGTGCGGCCATTTCCAGGGCCGCGCCCTGGCCGTGGTCCAAGGCAGTACCGGATATTCCCACGGCGATCCGGGGAGTGTCTACGTCCAACTCCGTTTCTACTGTTTCGATTTCATCCACAGGTTCTAATTCTCCCGGGTCCACGGGGGTTACGCGGCGGGGCTCTTCGCCGCCATACAGCCGCTCGGCTTTGGCGAGGATTTCTTCTCGATCAACGTCGCCGCTGACGACTAAGGTCATGTTGTTGGGGACATAGTACTCAGCTTTAAACTCGAACATGTCATCCCGGTCAATTTGGCGAACATGTTCTTCAGTGCCCAGGATGGGTCGTGCATAGGGCGTTCCTTCGAAGGCGGTCTGCAGTGTGCTGTCCAACAGTATTGAGCTGGGGCTGCTGGCCCGGGTGCGGATCTCTTCAATGATGACGTCCCGCTCGATTTCCATGGGTTCCTCCGGGAAGTTGGCAGCCAATGCTGCATCGGCTTGGAGTTCCATGGCCTTTTCCCAATGCTGGGACGGCAGGTTGATAAAGTAGAAGGTGGTGTCCAGGGATGTGGCCGCGTTCCAGGAGCCGCCCAGCCCTTCAATGGTGTCAATCATCTCTCCGGCTTCCCTGGTTTCTGTACCCTGGAAGAGCATATGCTCAAAGAAATGGGCCAGGCCCGATGCGTCCTCAGGGTCGTGCTTGCTGCCCGCACCGACCCATAGGTTCAGGGACACAGTGGGGAAATGCTCGTTTTCCCGTACGATGATCCGCATCCCATTGGACAGAACATCCAAAGACACCGGCAGAAATGGCGATTCGCCGTCCATGGGGGCCGCTGCCGCCGGTACGGCCAGCGACAGCACGATGAGGATTAGTATGCTTTTGTAAATCAAAGTCATCTCTCCTTCCTTGCCGCCAGGGCAAAGCATTTACAGAGGGCTGTTCAAAAAGCTGGCAGCGGATCCCTTCGATAGACGGACTGCAATGCCTGCAATTTTTTCGGCACCGCCGGTACGGCATGGCAGGGAAAGGGAATGGCCGGGCAGGTGGCGAATAGAAGTCAGCAACGTTCGAAAAGGGAGGCCACTTCTATGCAGCAAACATCCGTGACCATGGTTCACCAGGGTCCGCTGTCCCACAGGACATGCCCCGACCAGCCTTCGGGATTCCGCATCCGAGGCCTGCAGCCTCGGGAGGCCGAGGTCTGGGCCCAGATCGAGACGGCTGTCAATGAATTTGACACCGCCGACGGTGCCCGCCAGCGATTTAGCTGGGAGTTCCTTCCCTTTCCCCGCCAAATTCCCGAGCGCTGCCTGCTTGTGGAAACGGCCGACGGCGAGCCCGTGGGAACGGCTTCGGCTTGGTATGACTGCCAGTTCCAAGGGCAGCTTTGGGGGCGTCTGCACTGGGTCGCCATTCTGCCGGATTATCAGGGGAAGGGCCTGGCGCGCCCGCTGCTGGGGCAGGCCATGAACCGCTTGGCTCTGTTCCATTCCCGCGCTTTCCTGGACACCGATACCAAAAGAATCAAAGCTATCAAGCTCTACTTGGATCACGGTTTTGTGCCGCATGTCCGCACCGAAAGAGACGAACAGGCATGGCAGTATATCCGGCAGCAGCTCAGCCATCCCGTGCTTGATTCAATGCCAAGTTCGCCAGGCGGTGAAGAACGGAGGACTGTCCAGTGAATATGCCATCGGCCCGGCGGGCAGCGGCGGCAGCTACCGCGGTCTTGGTCTTGGTGGTTGTCTGGAGTGCCTGGCAGATACAACCACCCCGGCCGCAGCGGGAGGACGGACGGCCTTCGCTTTTCTCTGTCCAGGCGGCCAAAGGCCACATGGAAGCTCTGGGGCAGAAGCCGCGTATTCCCGGGGCTCCATACCATCGCGTAGCCCGGGATTATCTCCTAGAGCAATTGGAAGCTCTGGAGATGGACGTGGAGCTGCAGTCGGCTACGGTCGTCGCCGAAGATCGGCAGGCAGTTCCCTTTCGGGCCGCGGCGGTCCAGAACATCGCTGCGCGTTTAGAGGGAGAGGATTCCACAGGCACGGTTCTCTTGGCCGCCCATTATGATTCGGTCCCGACGGGCCCTGGAGCAGGCGATGATCTGCTGGGAGTGGCAGCCCTGCTGGAAACGGCTCGGGCTCTGCGCCATGTGGGTATTCTGCGCAACGACATTGTCTTTCTTTTTACCGACGCCCACGAATACGGCCTTTTCGGCGCCAAGGCCTTTGCCCGCAAGCATCCGTGGACGGACGATGCCGCTGTGGTGTTCAACTTTGAAGCCCAGGGCCCCACGGGCCCGGTCTATATGTTTGAAGCGGAAGGGGCCCGGGCGGCGCTGGTCCGGGAGTTGGGGCGGGCGGTTCCCTATCCCCGTGCCGACTCGCTCAGTGCCCATGTCTATCCGCTGCTCAACTTCGACAATGATTTCCGCATCTTCCGGGAAGCCGGGCTGCCCGGTTTGGGGTTTGCTGCACTGGCTGACAGGGCCTATTACCATTCCGCCTTGGACAATCTCGACCGTCTCCATCCGGGCAGCTTGCAGCATCAAGGATTCTATGCCATGGGTTTGGCCGAGCATTTCGGCCGCCTGGACCTGCGCGAACCGCTTCTGGATGAGGATATTGTCTACTTTAATTGGGGTCCCTTCTTTGTGCATTACCCTGCGGCCTGGGCCCTTCCCCTTGCCGTTCTTTCCGCTGTGCTGGCAGCGGTTCTGGTGGTGTGGGGTGCTGCCGCGGGACAGCTGGCGCTCAGCCGGGTTTTGACAGCACTCCTGGTCCAGATCCTTATGCTGGCTGTGGGAATCGCGGCGGTATATGGCATCGCCGGGTGGTTGGAGCTCAGCCCCCGCAGTTACGGAAGTTCGTGGTACTATGCGGGATTTCTGCTCCTGGGACTGGCGGCTGCCTTGGCTGCCGCGTCCGTGCGGAAACTGGACACACGCCATCTTCTCGGCGGGGCCGTTGCGCTGTTGGGGCTGGGTGCGTTGAGCATGGCATTCCTGCTGCCTCTGGGCAGTCATCTGCTGACCTGGCCGGCCCTGGCCGGAGCGGCGGCGCTGTTGCTGACGCTCGGCATCGGGAACAGCGGCGGCGAGGCACTGCACCGGTCCGCGGCTGTGTTGGCGGTTCTGCCCGGGGTTCTGCTGGCGGCACCCTTGGTGTGGATTCTTTTTACGGCCATGACCCCTGCCTATCCGGTGCCGGGTATGGCCCTGGCAGGGACAGTGTGGGTATTGCTGCAGCCGCTCTTGCAGCCCCTTATGCGATGGGGGCGGTGGTGGCTGCCGGCGGCGGTTTTGTCTCTGGCCGCGGCCGCAATTGTGGTGGCCTACAGCGCAGGGCCCAGCCCCGAACGGCCGCAGCACTACGAGCTCTTTTATGTGGAGTCCAAAACGGAGGATACCGCCTACTGGGCCAGCAGCCAACCTCCGGATCACCCGTGGCTGCAGCAGTATCTAGGCAGCGACCCGGAGCGGACGGTCCTAGAGCATGCCTTGCCCCACTGGGGCCCCTACT
The DNA here is from genome assembly GCA_003551965.1 of Clostridiales bacterium. Lineage (GTDB taxonomy): Bacteria > Bacillota > Limnochordia > Darwinibacteriales > B1SED10-159 > B1SED10-159. The sequence goes on from PUOC01000154.1 coordinate 32,692, forward strand.
ACCGAGCGGAAACGGAGCCCGTAGGCCTGGAAAGCTTCTCGGCTGCTGTGGTCGGTGAGCACAGTGAGGGCGGCCGGCGGACCTTGGACATTGAACTTTCGTCTAACCGCCAGGCCCACTCCTTTGCGGTGTATCTAGAGCCGGGCACGAAAGTCCATGGAACAGAAGTCAACGGAACCACGGTGACTGAAGGTTTTTCCGCCGACTGGATCTGGGCCTTGGAGTGTATTGGCGTTGGCCGCGAGCCCCTGTCCCTGCGCTTTACCATTCCGGACCATGCCGAACTGGGACTGCTTGTCGTGGAACAGTCCCATACAGCACCGTTGGGTGATGTACCGCAGGATTGGATACCGCAGCCCGATTGGCCGTATTTGTCCGGTGCCGCTCTGGTTTCGCAGCAGTTTCGTTTTTAGATGGAAGAAAGGACGTGGCGGCGATGCTGTTTCTTCTGGAAAAGGTAAAAGTGAACGGTATTCTGGAACTGCCCCACATGGAGATCCCCGAACAGCAGGTCACCTGCATATTCGGGGAGAGCGGCGCGGGAAAGACGACACTGCTGCGGCTTTTGAACCACTTGATCTCACCGGATCAGGGCACAGTGTATTACCGCGGGCAGAACCTGTTCGATTATGATCCCGTCGAACTGCGGCGGGAAGTGGTGATGCTGTCGCAGACGCCTATTATGTTTCCAGGCAGCATAGCCGACAACCTGCAGCTGGGACGGCGGCTGGCGGGAAAGCTGGATGCAGATCGCAACGAACTGGCGAAGACCCTGGAGTTGGTGCGGCTGCAAAAGGGTTTAGACGAAGGCGTCGATACCCTTTCGGGAGGAGAGAAGCAGCGCTTAACCCTAGGCCGGGTTTTGCTGATGGACCCTCCGGTACTGCTGCTGGATGAGCCGTCCTCATCCCTGGATGAAGACACAGAGCGGCTGATCTTCGACCGCCTCGCACAGTTTGCCAAAGAAAAGGAGCGTTCACTGATCATGGTGACCCATGCCCGCTGGGTGGTGAATGCCTACGGGGATCAAAAGGTTGAGTTGAACCAGGGCACAATCAAGGAACAGCCAGGGGAGGGTGTTGTGGATGAATAACGGCATCATTGAACTGAGCCTATGGCAGATGATTGCTTCCTATATTTTTGTGGCAGCGCTGCTGATCATTGTCAGGCTGCGGGGCATTGCCCGAGAGAAAGAGATCGTGCTTTCGAGTGTGCGCATGACAATACAGTTGGTATTCGTGGGTTATCTGCTGGTGTACGTGTTTGAGCATCCCCATCCTGCGGTGACCGGCCTGATTTGGGCGGTTATGCTCGGCTTCGCGATCTTCAACATTTTTCAGAGGGTGAAGGTGCCTTTGAGCAGCCGGCTCAAGAGGGCAGCGGCCGCGTCCATGATCTTCGGCACCGGCGTTTCCTTGGTATATTTCGTTACGGTGGTGGTGGGCTTGTTTCCCTGGTATGATCCGCGTTACTTCATACCCATTGCCGGCATGCTGATCGGCAATTCCATGACCGGCATTTCTTTGGGCGTCAAGAGCCTCGTGGAAACCATGAGCGACCAGCGGGACCAGGTGGAGGCAGCGCTTATGCTCGGCGCAGCGCCGGCCGCTGCCGTGAAGCCCATAGCCAACAGCGCCTTCGATTCGGCCATTCTGCCTACCATCAACTCCATGATGGGCATGGGCATTGTCTTCCTTCCCGGTATGATGACAGGACAAATCCTTTCCGGAGAATCTCCGGTGACCGCCATCCAGTACCAAATTGCCATTATGCTGGGCATTGTCGGCAGTGTTTCGCTGACAGTGATTGTCTTTCTTTATTTGGGCAGCCGCGTGTTTTTCAATGACCGGGCCCAATTGGTGCGCAGCGAAGTTCCAGATGCATGACGGCACCCAACGCATGGCTGCATCAATGCCAGTTGCAGCCAGGTACCGTCGCTGCCGTGGGGTTCTCTGCCGCGCCATGCCCGCCTCGTGAGCGGTAGCCCAGTGGTCTAGAACCGATTGTAGAAAACGATCTCGTCCAGTGACTTTTTCGGTGCCGGCTTCGCTTCTGTTTTCGGATAGCCAAAGGCGATGATCTCCGAGGGCAGGGTGCCCGCAGGCAGACCCAAAAGCGCGGCGACCTCATCCACTGCAAAGAGCGATACCCAGCAGGAGCCGACTCCCTGCTCGAGGGCGGCTAGAACCATGTGGCTGCCGGGGATTTTCGTCTGGTGTTCTTCTTGGTGCAGTTTCCGGTACAGTTCGGTTTCGAGCTGTTCGATTTCTGCGCTCCGCTCGGGGAATCTGGCTTTCTGCACGTCTCGGCCGCCGCGACGGCCGGGCACCGCTGTGGTGCAGAGTACGATGAGAAAGCTAGCCCCGGCTATCCACGCTTGATCATAGGCTGCTTTGGAGATCGCTGCAATCAAGGCTTTGTCGGTAATGACTCCGAATTTCCAAGGCTGTTCATTGCCGCCCGATGGCGATAACCGTCCGGCCTCCAAAATATGGCGTATGGTTTCCTTGGGAACGTTCTTCTCCGCAAAACTGCGCACGCTGCGCCGTTTTGCCAATAGATTGATGACCAATGCTGTCCCTCCTCAGGATATGACTGCCGGGATAAGGGCGCGCAGACCTGCCGCCGGTGTTGTTCTCGGCCATCCAAACGAGTCTGTTTCACAGTTCCACGTCTCTGTCTTTTTTACCTGCAGCCCGGGGCGAGGATTATGGTTGCGGAGGCGAGGCCGCGTTGTCCCGGTGCAAAACCCCGGGGCGTTTTCTTTTTTACGGACCCTTAACAAGAAAAATGGCAAAAGCCCTTGCATAAAATTACGCAGGAGTAGTATAATAAACCACAATGATGGATCAAGCCGCAACAACAGCGATAGCTGTTTAAGACAGTGCGCAGACGGAGGTGCATACAAA
>PUOC01000233.1 GCA_003551965.1 Clostridiales bacterium
AATGGCCAGTTCCAGTGCCGGGCCGCCGCGGGCACGTTCTTTGAGAAAGCGAACAGCAGACTCTTCATCACCCCGCAGAAAACCTGCATCCTGCGCCGCCGTAACCCTATCAAAACTGTCGGCCGGTCTGTAATTCTTCATGGGCACATTCTCCTCTCTCGGGTAGCAGCCACATCCTTGGTTGGCCCATGGGCCATTCGTGGGTGCTTGTGCTGCTGCGCAAGCCAGCTCTCGAAAAGGCCCTGTATTGATTCCTTGTTTGTTATCCAATGGACACGGCCCGGCAGCGGAAGATGTGCAGCTGCACAGCCACCATCCAATCCGCAGCCGTCATTGCAAGGGCTTTTGACAAACAACCGCTGGCGTGCCTCATTAGATGCAAATCCGGGGAATGCCTCGAACGCAGAATGCTTCCACGGGAGATAGTCACGGGGAACGAAACATGCACGCTGGTTCCGATCGCTATGGGCTAAGTACACCGTCATGTTTTTGACGGATCGATGAACTGTCCAACCCGTAGCTGCTCCAGCATGCTGTGGTAGTCACTCGTAAGCTCAGGATGGAGTGCCCATTCCACATCTTGACCATCATTTGGATACCGGGGTGCAATATGCCAGTGGGCATGAAGAACCTCCTGCTGCGCAGTTCTGCCGTTGCTAGACACGATCTGTACGGCCTCAATTCCCAATTTCCTGTTGTAGAGATCCACCACGTGTTTTAACAGGGACATAAGCTCATGCAGTATCGCCGTGGGTGTGTCAAATATGTTCTCATAGTGTGCCTTCGGTATGACGAGGGTATGCCATCGGTTCATGGGATGAATATCCAAAATTGCAATGGCGTTCTCGGATTCTGCAACTATCCAAGATCGCGCTTCATGTTTTCCAATCTTGCAGAATATACAGTCCTTCATTGGCTTTCCTCTCCTTCGCGGGCCGGATCCTGCACGGCCCGAAGCTGGCGGCCAGACATTGCTTGGCCGGCCATTTTCGGGGCTGGAAGCGGCGCCAAACCATGTACTGGCAGTGTCTAATCGCCGAGACCGCCCCAGACCCGTTAGCAAACGAAAACCGCTGTTGCTTTACATAAACCTGGCCCCAGCGTGCCGATCACCAACGTCCGCAGCGTGCCTCGATCCGACTCAAGGCAAACGCAGTCCGTCCCTTGTCTGGCACACTTCCTTCCATCCCTCTGGCGCGACGCGGCGCTCTCGGGCGCCGCGTATTCTCACCAGATGGACGGTGTCCCCAAGGATCGAGAACATATACCGGTCTGGACAGAAAAAACCTTTCAGTGGTGGGCAGCGGTTCTGGAATCAGTGCAGTTTCGGTTAGGCGCCGTTAAACTCGTTGACCGCCTCGACCATGGCCAGGTAACTCTGCACCGGGACGTAGCCCGCAATCGTGTTGCCGCTTCCCGCTGCATAGCCACCGTCTTGCGCGCATACTTCCAGTGTCCGTTTGGTGTGCTCCTTGATCTCTGAGGGGCTGCTCTGGCACAGGAAGTCTACGTCAATGCCGCCCATGATGGCGATCCTACTGCCCCAGCGCTTCTTCGCTTCGGTTACAGGCATAATGATGTCTTCAAATGAGTGTTTGGCGTCAATACCCACATCTTCAATCAGGTCTTCCATAATGGCCTCCAGGTTGCCGCAGCTGTGGAGCAGGAAAGCTTTTCCATGCCGGTGGACTTCCTCTACCACACGCTTCTGCCACGGAAACACGTACCTGCGCAGCAGTGTCGGAGAGAACATGGTGCCTGTCTTGTAACCGAGGTCATCGCCAAACCGGTACACCCCCACCTTCTCAAATCCGGCTACCTTCGCCGCAATTCCGGCGATGGTCTCCCCGATCTGCCGGAATAGGCGTTCGGCAAACGCTTCATCCTCCAGAACAGTTATGCATAGGTTCTCGAGACCCATGAGAAAACTAGCGTGTTCGAACGGCCCCCCTGAGGCTCCGCCAATGATTTTCATGTGTGACGGCAAAAGGCCGGCGATTTCCGCAAAGGTATCGTAAGCAAAGGCGTGCTCCACATCAGGCCAGTAATCGGGGTTTTCCAGATCGCTCCAAGATTTGACCGGGCCACTGTGTTCATCGACCCAGCCGCGGCCGCCAGCAGTGTTCCGGTACGCCGCAACGAATCGGACGCCAAGCTCGACGGGTACATAGACATATCCCATCTCGTCATAAAACCGGATAATACCTTTCCACATTTGTTTGAACCCGGCCTCCGTTGATGGGTCCACTTCGGAAAAGTCATACCCCATGATCGCTTCAATGACAGGCAGATCAATGCCGTGTTCGTAGAGCGGTACAGCAGAACACCGTTGCCCTCTGACGGCCGCTTCGAGAATACCGAAGTCCTGTGACATGGGTTGTCATCCTCCTGTGTCTTTCTTGTCTGTGGTCGGACGGCTCCACTCTGGTCTAAATGGTCAGGGCTGCGTTGACGACTGGACGAGACACCAACTGGCCGCATAGGCGCGTTTCACGGGAGACGGCCTCGGGGGAACAGGAATGTCTTTTGGTTGGTTCCTCCAATCCAACGCCCCATGCATGCCATTGGCGGGGTGGCTGCCTGCGGATGCCAAGACTACCGGCGCAGCAAGAGACGCTGTTTGGGCATTTGCACCGAGGCCATAAAGAACGAGGCGCCGGCTATGTACCCGCGAAGATCATAGGCAAGAGGCAAGTCGATGAGATGCACGATCCCAGCCGGGGCGTTCTTCGGGATGGCTTGTTCGCTGCCCGGCCTACATCTTCAAGGTATCTGGGCGCTTTGATCTCTCGACGGATCTGCCGACTGCCGTTCGGCCAGGCAACAGCCGCAGCGATAGCAGGTTTTGTCTCTCCAGTCCAGCAGACGGAACCGCATCCCGCCGGTTAGGCTTTGGTCCCAGCGGTGCCGAAGATCCCTGGGCGTGACAATGAGGCGGCCTTTGGGGTCTTCGCACTGCTGTGCGTCTAGTCCGTTTACAGTGTATGTTGTGCACATGCCCGGTGACCCCCGCGGGACTGTTCGGTCCGAGCGTGGAAAGCCTAACTTCACACATGGGGCATCAAGGGCTTGGCACAGATCGCCAACGCATTTGTGGGAGCGGCCTTCGGCGGATACACTGGGATTCTAGAGAGCGCGTGCAGGCCGATCGCATTGGGTACCGGAATCTTTCACTATGCCATTCCCTCTGCGCCGGAAAACCCCGGCAGGTTATTGGAATATGTTCGCCATGGCCCCCACTTTTCCTATGATCCAATTTCCAACGATTTTTCCCAGTTCACATTAGGCGGTAACGTGTGAAAACTTCACCGATGAGATATTCTGCGATCTAGGCACTACCGAGGCCTCTTCAACCATGCCAAGACAGACATCTGTCCAGCCAGCCTGGCCCCTTTCAAACAACTAAGGCTGATTGTCCCTGGGTGATTCGATCTTCTCCAAAACAGATAGAACACAAGGAGCCGCATAAGATGTGTTGGCGCTGATAGCAGGACTGAAAACGATGGTTTGTATGGGCTATAGAAAGAAGACCCAGCTCATATTCAGATGAAGCAGTAGGCTGCTATCCAGTATAGGACGCTCCCGAAGGTGTCCACAACTAGTGTTCGATGCAGCAGTGGTGTCTCCACTCAGGAAGACTTGGACGATGCCGTTGGGACTCAAAAGAGAGAGCTCGGGTGCCGATGTTTCGACTTAGTAGTCAGGGGCTCGACGCCATGCGGGCGCACGCCTTAGAGCAGGGATGAAACCGTACCATGGGTGTTCTGTCCGATTTCACCTTCAAAGTCGAATGTGAAATTGCCCTAACTTACTTTACCAGGTGCTTGTGGGTGTTGAGTTCGGTGTTGTTCCCGGTCATTTTTTGAGCACCTGTTTACTGTCCTGCAAGCATGCATAGCTTGGTTCACTGATTAACAGACAGAAAGACGTCTCGGCGTGTGTGTGACATTTCTCACCCAAAAACGCAGCAGGCGAAGTGCAATTGGTGGTCCTAGGATATCGTCAAAAGCATCAGATTTATTCTCGTTTTCTGTCGAAAATTACTAGTAATTATAGCAGGACAAGAACAGTTTAATGCCGTAAGTATTCCCTGTCTATCTCACAATCTATTCGCGCATTGGCACCTCATCTATCAGAAGGAACTAGTTGATTTTCGCAACAACGCCTGGAAGCCGGGAGGTGATAGCATTAGCCGGTCTGACCAGCGCGGTCTTGATGGTCCGTTTTGGCCGTGGATGCTCGTGTGTCAAGCATTTACTCGGCCGCGCTTGCCTCCGAGTACGGAATACCTAGCTTAGAAGGGATTCTACTCGTGTTCTCAAGGTTCAGGCATACCAATTTTTGTTGGTGTGTACATATCCCCTCAGGGAGAAGGAGTTGCAGCATCTTGCGAAATATCCATCTGGAAAACATCAGGCTAATTGTCGCTTTGCTGGCCATCACCATGTTCTTGACCGGATGCCTAGGCGGGGGTTCTAGTTCACTCCCGTTGGCAGAAATGGTAATTTCCGCAGAAAAAACATCTATCGTTGATGGTGAAACACTGACCATTGCAGCGGTGGGAACCGACACCGAGGGCAATGAGGTCATTGTAAGTCCCGAGTGGATGATCCTCAGCGGCACAGGATCATTAGAACCAAGAGGCCATAAGGCCTTTCTAAACGCTACAGGCTGGGACTATGCTGAAGGCGACACGATTACGGTCCAAGCCTTCGCAGACGAAATTGCCGCCGAGCCTCTGACCATCGGCGTTATACCCCTATTGCAAAGTCCCGTAACGGACAGCCTGTTCCCCAGACCGGAAAGCCCCCACGATCCGCTACCTTCCAAGACAGATTACTATATCGTAGAAGACCGTGAGCCAGTCGACCATTTTCGCGACTATCGGGTCTACATGATTCGCGACGGCGGCCATTACACGACCATCGGGTGGCACGAGTTTGTTAAAGATGGGGAACTACTCGAACCAGGTGACCCTGATATCCCATGGTGGGGCGAGGCTCCCTATTTCACACCGTATGATTATGCCGATGGCCCGCTGCCGGAACCTGTGTATCTCAGTCATCGTGTGCACTATGAGTTAGTAGACGCCGGACTGCTCTACCACAACGCCAGTTACAGCCAAACCATTTCCTTCACCCGAGGAACCTCGAAAACAGAGGCCACTGAGTTTGTCCGGTCAACAAGCTCGGAGGTGAAATCAACAGCGTCTTGGGGCTGGGGTGAAGTCACAGCCGAGCTGAAGACAACCGTTGAAGAAAAGACCTCCCAGTCCGTCACTGTCGAGGAAAGCAGAACCGTAAGCGAAACTAAAGCCGTCAATGGCAGAGATGACTACATCACGCGATTCGGTGTCTACACGAAAGTCGATACCTTTTACCTCAGCGACGTCAACGGTGTACCAATCGATGTGTCACCCATTTTTGCCCACTACTACCTCAACCGGCGAGAGGTATCGGTCAATGGTAGCGAAACGGCCATCGTAACCCACCGGTTTGCATACTAGCCGCTGCCTTTTCTGCACTGCAAAACGGTTTTGCGTGCGGCCGCAGGGAGTGTGAACAACCAAACCACCCACAACCTGCGCCGCACAGCTGACACCGCGGACGCTTCGTTGGCGGAAGAAGGAGCCCTATCGCGTTTAACGGCAGCTGGCCGTGCGTCACGACAAGAAAGACATATGGTAGGATGGCTCCCACGGGAAGAGTCTGGCACGCCACTGAAAGCGAACAATAGTTGGGACTAGAAGCGGCAGGCTCTTTGACACCTTGTCTGCCTCGTTATGGAATGCAACTGAGGTCTGCCCAAGTCGTGGGCCACATCCGCGCCGCTCTCAAGGCGGCGCATTGATCGACAAAAACTGGCAGGCCAGTTGGCATTCAGCTTCCTGAAAGCTGCAAGCCTTTCGGAACTACCAGTTTTTTGCCGCCTCACTGTCCCTGTAAACGTTCGTGTCGATCCTGAATTCCTGTCAAGCTTAGAGCGCAAACGACACAACAGCCCAGAAGCTTCGCTTTCTGGGCTCGTTATTTCCCATGGAGATCTTTTCCGGTGAAGGGGACACGGTCTTTGGAGACAGTTCTGCGCATTGTTCGTCGGAAGGGATTTCTACGACTCTTTCACGTCGCTCGATTGACTCGTGGGCAGAGTCGCCAACACCTGCAATGACGCAAACGCGGTTAAGGCTAATGGCGGCGGGAACAGCCGCTCTCCTCGATAAGCTGCCTATCGGCGACAGCGTTTCCTCTAGGCCGAAGTCATGATCGGTAAAACCGGCAGATTGCAAGCAGACCTCTCCTCGAAAGCTTTTGCCACCGGCTCCCTTGTGCCATAGAACCGGAAGGCGGCCGCGAACTCAAGGTTCCTCCACCAGATCCGTTCCGCCGCTGTTCATCATCTCCAAAAAGACCCTGACAATGTCTGGATCGAATTGACTGCCCGAACACCTTTGAATTTCCAACAATGCGTCTGCATGGCTCATAGCCTGCCGGTAGGGACGGGCAGTAGTCATGGCATCATAGGCATCCGCAACAGCGATAATCCTTGCCATCCTAGGAATATCCGTACCTTTCAGACCATTCGGATAACCTGCACCATCCCAACGTTCATGGTGGGCCAGCACATACTCGGCCAATGGTGCATAATCGTTGACCGCACTCAGGATGCTATACCCCACCTCAGGATGCCGCTGGATTTCCCTCCATTCGGATTGATTGAGGGAACCCCTCTTATTCAAAACCCTTTTGTCTGTGGCAATTTTCCCTATATCATGTAACATTCCGGCGGTACCGAGGCCATCAACCTCCAGTTCCATCGCCCGTCCCATACCCCTGCACAACTGACTGACTCGCTCCGAATGCCGTTGCTCCCTCGGCGAGGCGGCGTGCAGCGTCTGCATGATCAGGTGAACCGACTGGTGACGATGGCTGTCTCGATTAAAGACTTTGTTGCGGTACATATCATCCTCTGCTGTTTTGAACACTTCTTCCATACTTACCGCCGGACCGGTCTTTATCGCCCATCCACAGGACACCGAAATAGGAAGTCCCTCGACCGTTTCTGCAGCAATAGCTTGCTGTATGCGGCCTTTCAAGGCATGAACTTGGCTCTCAGCGGACCTTGCCAGAACAACGGCAAACTCATCCCCACCGATGCGAGATACAATGTCATCCGCCCGGCATGCCTGTCGGATACTTCTGCCCACTTTGGTCAGCAGTTCATCTCCAGCTCGATGGCCAAACGCATCGTTAGTGAGCTTCAGCCCGTCAACATCCAGTATCAAAAGAGTGAGCGGCAGATTTCTCGGGACATCCAGCCGTCTCAACTCCTCGTCGAAAAACCTGCGGTTGTAAAGCCCAGTCAAGCTGTCATGGAAGCTCAGGTATTGGATTCTGTCCATGGCTCGTTTACGCTCCGTGACGTCCCGAACGAGCGCCAAGATATACTCGTCTCCGCCAAAGGCGATCTTCCCCGTCTGTATCTCCACAGGGAATCGTGTTCCATCCTTGCGTTGGTGCTCTGCGTCTGTCACTACGGACTCCCCTACCGACCACGATCGCCAATACCCCAGGAGTTTCTGTCGTACATCATCGATGTCCGAATCCTCATCTTCGCGGTGGAGATCGAACACCGTTAGTTCGAGTAATTCCTCTTGAGTATACCCGCTCATGGCTGATGCCGCTGGGTTCGCCTCGAGGATATTCCCCTCAAGATCATGCATGTAGACACCTTCCATGGACTGCTCCGCAAAAGCTCGGTACTTCTCTTCAGAGTGTCTTAGTCTGTTCTCTGCCTCTTTGCGTTCCGTGATGTCATGAACCATGCCCACAGAACGAATCACCGTACCTGTACTGTCCTTCACGTGCATGCACTTTTCGTGGATGTGCCTCGTCTCTTCCGTCCCCGATCGGATAATACGATGCTCAATTTCATAGCCGTCTCTACCGTGCTGTACAGACTCCGCATACGCCCGGTTGACATCCTCTCGGTCTTCGGGATGGACAAACTCCAGGAAAGCCCCATAATTCGGAGCAAATTGCTGCGGCTGCAGCCCAAAGATTCTATACACTTCATCCGACCACACTAGTTGGTTGGTGTTTAAATCCAGTTCCCAACTACCAAGATGGGCCATTTCTTGCGTGGCTTCCAGAAGTCTTTGCTTGCGCCTAACTTCTTCCTCAAACCGCCGTCGTTCGGCATTAAAAAGGACATTGGCCACGACCGATGCTACACCGCTAGCAAAAGATTCCTCATCCGGCAACCAGGTTCGCCCCGCACCCACATGCTCAAAGCTGAGAACGGCTGCCAACTTGCCATCCACAAGGATGCCGGCATCTAGCAGGGAAGAAATACCTGCGGGATTCAGATACACAGATGCAAGTTCTCTGGTAAATGGCGAGGACACAGCATCGGTAGCCACCACCGGACTCATAGCCTGCAGTGCCTCCAGGTAGGCACCTTGTTCTGATACGTTGAGTTCAAATCCTTCCGAATGGGTCTGCGCACTTCGCTCATGGAGATCGATGCATTCTAGTTTACAGGCATCCTCGGAGACCATCCATATACTCACTCGCTCTGTCTGCATAGCCTCGGCCGCGGCCTCTGTGATGACCTTCTTCGCCGTTGCTAGATCGCCACTGTGGATGGAACGTTCGCTCGAAAAGACAGCAAAAGCAGACCGTTGGCGCTCAGTCCTGTCAGCCGCGTCCCTTGCTCGCGCTTCAGCTCGTTTGCGGGCTGTAATGTCACGAAACACCACGGCAAAACGCATCTCACCAACCTTAAAGGCGTTGATGCTGTAGTAGCGTCCTACGAGGTCAAAGGAATATTCGAAGGTGGTAGGCTCGCCCGTGAGAACAACCCTTCCATAAGTGCCAATGAGCGGTGTGTTCTCAACTCCGGGGTGAATCTCGGTCACGCGCTTTCCCAGGATATCCTGGACACGGAGCGCAGTATGATCCTCAAACGCCCGGTTGGCCTCCAAAAGGACGTAATCCACAGGCCTTCCTTCGTCATCCAGGATTAATTCGTGAATGGCAACGGCATCGCTGGAGTTCTCGAACAAACTCCGAAACTGCTCCTCACTAACCCTGACTTTCTCGCGCAGTTCATATTCTTCCGTAACATCACGAAAGACCAACACCACGCCTTGGGTTCTCCCGTCACTATCGACAACGGGAGCGGCTGAGTCTGCAATCTGCCGTTCCACACCGTCTCGGGACACGATGGCCGTGTGATTCGCCAGGCCGACTCTTTTGCGGTGGCGCAAAACCTCGGCAACGGGATCTTCGGTTCTTCTCCGGGTCTGAGAATTGATAATATAGAACACGTCACGCAGGGGTTTACCCGTGGCTTCTGCCATAGGCCACCCGGTGAGTTCCTCAGCTACGTGATTCATATGTGTAACCGATCCATCGTCATCAGTGGCAATCACTGCATCGCCAATGGACAGCAGTATGGCTTCTATGTCCTGCTCCCGGCGCTGGAGTGCCTCTTCAGCCAATTTCTCCTGTGTAACATCCATAGCTGTCTTCAAGCGAACCACTCGTCCGTCCACCCATCTGATGGCACGAACTCGGCCGTCATACCATCGTCTGTGCGCGGTAATCTGCCGCTCAGAACCATAGCAAGCGGATGGTTCTCCGTTTTCGGTCAGGAGAGTGCTGTTGGCACACAATGCACAAGGTTCCACTTCGTCTTGGAATACTCGCCAGCACTTTTCACCTACGACATTTCCCCAGATCTGCTGGCCATACTCATTAACGAACAATATTTCGTAGGTTTCCAGGTCAGCCACATAGACCAGGGCGTCCATACCGTTCAGCACAGCCAAAAGCAGCTCATGGCGCTGTCGTGCTTCCTCTTGACTCCTTTTGGCCGTGCTAATATCGATGGACTGCACAGCAATAAGATCTATGCCGGTGTCGTTTGTTCTCACAGGATAAAGCCAGGTCATGTAATGACGCTCAAGCCCATCAACGGAAACTGTTTCCTCTTTTTGGACAGGGTTCCCAAAAGTCCGCACCTCGGTGAGCGCAGAACGAAACTGTTGACAGACCTTTTCCGGAAGGAATTCCTCGAACTTTCGCCCGATGATTTCTTCGCTAGGGCAACCTAAAACGCGAGCGAGAGAATCGGAAACCATCACATACCTTCCCTCTCGATCGACCAGAGACGATAGATGTGGATTTCCTTTCACGAAGGACAGGAGGTCTTTGGATTGAAGCTGCAATTCCATATCTGTTCGCTACCTCCTCTTTCTCATGTATCGTCCCACTCACGGACCATGTTTAATACCCCGCGAACGCTGTGACTTTTCCACCACCTAGCGGTCCAATGCGGTCGAGTAGTCCAAGCCCCAGGGAATCGCAGCCTCAGGTCGTCAGAACCGCACGCGCCACTCTCCCGTCAGGCGGCTCTTGTCATCCCATCTTAGGTCTGATACCCCTTGTGCAATGACAAAACACGCCTGGGCTCGTCTGTGCTATTCAGGCTGGCATCCGCCATGCGCCCGCCCAGCTTTGTATTCGTCTCCTATACTCGTTTCTCAGCCATAGGACAGGTTTCAGGTAAACATCGTTGACTTCTCGCCGAAGAGCACTCAGAAAAACCGTCGGCTGCGGTTCCGGAGTTTCTGCATGTACTCCCTCCAAGGATC
>PUOC01000264.1 GCA_003551965.1 Clostridiales bacterium
AACATGCAGTATGTCCAGACCGCTCGCGCCAAAGGCCTAAAAGAAAATGTCGTGATTTATAAGCACGCTGTACGCAATGCCCTGCATCCATTAATCATGAGCTTGGGCATGAGCCTTCCTATGCTGATCGGCGGCGAAACAGTGGTGTCGATTGTATTGAGCTTGCCGACTGTGGGGCCCCTGTACTTTGTAGCCCTGCGCTCCCAGGACATGTTTCTAGCCGGAACGTTTCTGATCTTTCTATCATTCATGCTGGTAATTGGAAACTTCCTGGCGGATATTGCGCTGGCTATGGCTGATCCCCGCATCCGTTATGACTGATAGAAGGAGGTTCGTGTGATGGCAAACAATAGCACTAACAATAAGAATGGCAACGGGCGTTCGGGAAGTTCCTCTAACGCCCAGGAACTGAAATCCAGACATCTGGATCCGGAACTGAAAGAAATTCAAAAGCGGGAATCTCTCTCCCAGACACAGTTGATGTGGCGGCGCTTTTTGCGCAATCGCCTGGCGATTGGGGGGGGCATCATTCTTATCTGCTTTTATGTCGTAATGGTGTTGTTTCCCGGCTTCTTTTCGCCCAATAACTATCTCAGACAGGACGAAACGCATATCTTCGCACCGCCGCAGGTACCCCGCTTTGTGGACCAAGAGGGAAACTGGTCACTGCGGCCCTTTGTCTACGGCTATGAAACCACACTGGATATGGCCCGTTACGCCTGGGTCCATGAAGTCAACCCGGAAGAAAAACGGCCCATCCATTTCTTTGTGCGCAGCGAACGTGAATACAGTCTTTTAGGTTTCTTCTCGTCCAATATTCGGCTTTTCGGCGTCAAAGAAGGAACCATCTATCCGTTCGGTACCGACGCCTTAGGCCGCTGCCTGTTCAGCCGCGTTCTCTATGGCGGGCAGATTTCGTTGACCGTGGGCCTGATTGGTGTCTCCTTGACCATCATCTTAGGTTCGGTGCTGGGCACCGTCTCCGGGTATTACGGCGGCGTCATCGACAACTTCATCCAACGGATTGTGGAACTGCTGATGTCCTTCCCGGACATTCCTCTCTGGGCGGCGTTGGCCGCTGCTGTTCCTCCGGAGTGGTCGCCGCTGCATGTGTTCTTTGCCATTTCCGTGATTCTTTCCCTCAAGAACTGGACCAGCCTCGCCCGGCAGGTACGGGCTAAGGTGCTGGCCTACCGGGAAGAAGACTACACCATGGCCGCCCATGCAGCCGGAGCCAAGGACCGCCGCATTATTTTGGTCCACATGCTGCCTAATGCCTTCAGCCACATCATCGTCATTGCCACGCTGTCCATTCCCGGCATGATCATCGCCGAAACGTCCCTGAGTTTCCTGGGACTGGGGATTCAGCCGCCGATTACCAGCTGGGGCGTACTGCTGCAGGCAGCCCAGCAGGTCAGCGTTGTCATATCCCAGCCCTGGCTGATGATTCCCGGCCTGTTTGTGGTTGTGGCTGTACTGTGCTTCAACTTCCTAGGCGACGGTATCCGCGACGCGGTGGATCCCTATGCCCGTTAATGCCGATCATGAAAAGGAGGGATAGCTGTGGCTATGCCAGAAAAGCAAGCAGCACCCATGCCTGATGTGGGCGAACCATTGATTGAAGTCAATAACCTGCGTACCCATTTCTTCACAGAAAATGGCATTGTCAAAGCCGTGGAAGGCTTGAATATGACAATCAATAAAGGGCGTGTCTTAGGCGTTGTCGGTGAAAGCGGCTGCGGCAAAAGTATTACAGCCCAATCGATCATGCGCCTGCTGCCCGAACCCCAGGGCCGCATTGTGGGCGGTACGATCCAGTTTCACCATCCCGATGGAGAAACGGTGTCCATTGAAAAACTCAACCGCCACGGCAGCCAGATGCGCAGTATCCGGGGCCAGCATATCGCGATGATCTTCCAGGAACCGATGACGTCGCTGAACCCGGTATACACCATCGGCAACCAAATTACCGAAACGATCATACTGCACCAAGACGTGGATCGTGCCACAGCCAAACGGCGGGCCATTGAAGTGCTCGAGCAGGTGGATATTCCCCAGGCGGAACGCCGGTTCAACGAGTACCCGCACCAGATGAGCGGCGGCCAGCGGCAGCGGGCCATGATTGCCATGGCTCTGTCATGCAATCCCAGCCTGTTGATTGCCGACGAGCCGACCACGGCCTTGGACGTGACCATTCAAGCCCGGATTCTGCGGACCATGCGGGAACTGCAGGATGTGTACGGCATGGCCATCATGATGATTACCCATGATTTAGGCGTCATCGGCCGTATGGCCGACGACGTACTGGTTATGTACGTGGGCAAGAAAGTCGAGGAATCGACGGTGCGCAATGTCTTTTATAACCCGAAGCACCCCTACACCCAAGGGCTGCTGAAGTCGATTCCGATCATCGGCTTGAAGGGCGCCCGGCTCCACCCCATCCGGGGTACGGTGCCGAGCCCCTTCCACCTGCCCCCGGGCTGCAAGTTTGCCGAACGCTGCCCCTACCGCATGGAACGCTGCGACAATGAAGAACCGCCCGAATTCGAAGTAGAGCCCGGCCATCTGGTCCAATGCTGGCTGTACGAGTGAGGTGACTATCCATGAGTCAACTAGAAAACAACGAAGTCCTCTTGGACGTCAAAGGACTGAAGAAGTACTTTGATATCCGCAAAGGTTTCTTCCGCAAGGTGGTCGGCTATGTCAAGGCCGTGGACGGCGTCGATTTGTTTGTTCGCCACGGGGAAACCCTGGGTTTGGTCGGTGAGAGTGGCTGCGGCAAAACCACCACCGGCCGGGCCATCCTGCGTTTAATCCAGCCCACAGACGGTGAAATCCGGTTTCAATCGGACTTCGCCGGCGAAGTGGATGTGCGCAGTTTAGACAAGGAAGGCTTAAACAACCTGCGCAAGGAAGTGCAGATCATCTTCCAGGATCCGTTTTCTTCGCTGAATCCCCGGCTTTCCGTGGAGCGGATCATTTCCGAGCCCCTGGTCATTCACGGCATCGGCAACCGCCGCAGCCGCGAGTCCCGGGTGAAGGACCTGCTGGAAATTGTCGGCTTAACCGGCGAAGTGGCCGACCGCTATCCCCACGAGTTCAGCGGCGGCCAGCGGCAGCGGATTGGTATTGCCCGCGCCCTGGCCTTGGAGCCCAAGTTCATTGTCTGCGACGAACCGGTCTCGGCCTTGGACGTATCGGTGCAGGCGCAGGTGATCAACCTGATGCAGGACTTGCAGCAGGAAATGGGGCTGACGTATCTGTTTATTGCCCATGACCTCAGCGTCGTGGAGCATATCAGCCAACGGATTGGCGTCATGTATTTGGGACGGATGATTGAGCTGACCTCATCGGAACAGCTCTACGAAAACCCCAAACACCCTTACACGGAAGCGCTGCTGTCGGCGATTCCCTATGCGGATCCGGATATGGAGCATGAAGAAATTCTGCTGGAAGGAAACGTACCGGACCCGGCCCATGCGCCCCCGGGATGCCATTTCCATCCCCGCTGCCGTTATGCCAAGGAGATCTGCACCCAGGAACTGCCGCTCTTAGAGGAAGTCGAAGGCGATACCGGCCACTATGTGGCCTGTCACCGCCATAGAGAACTGGATTTAACGCCCGTGAAACCGTCCGATACACTCCTGAAGCGGGCCGCTGCTGAGGACTGATAAGATTCGGGGCCCGGGCCCAATCGGGCGCGGGCCTCTCTCTTCCTGGCTCTTATGTTTACCATGCAGGCAATTGGACGCGGCGGAATCGCCCCATGCCCCGGCCATACTCACTGCGTGACGATGGTGCGAAAACAGGAAGTTCCCAGGACCCTTACACCGTCAACAAGAAGCATCTGAGGATTTGACCCAAATTACACACTTTCGAGATCTGCACGGCATCGCCGAGCATGCAGAGACTGTATAGAAACTGTATGCCGTTCAAACCCGACGAACCCTTGGCAGCCCTTTGGCTGTTCAGATAGAGAGCGGGCGGTTCAAAATGATGGGGCCGCATCGAAGAGGAAATGGGAGCAAAATGGTTTTTCGGTGATTATGTCGCTCTGCAGCAAGCTGTGAGCGATTCATTCTGGTTGAGCAACACATGGTTAACTTTGACAGTCCTTGTTATGGCTTATACACTGATTATAACAGCGGATTAACCGGTTGCATTAGTTGCAGCAGTTGCAGTTAACATATAACTCGTGTAAAGCGTGCCAGGAACGAGTTTAATCCACTGCAAAAAACGAAGATTGCCGACGGCACCTTCGTTTTTAAATAGTTGTGCTGTCCCCGCCGCAGGGACTTGCCGTCACAGCAGCCTCGAAAGCAACAGTAAAGGGGCGGGCAAATCCCAGAACGCGGGAGATCCTTCCGATTACGGCGCATTGCCGGGTCGGATCAGAAGAATCAACACTTGGCTCGGGACAGCAACAAACGAAGAAAAGGGGGAATTCGTTGAAACAGGTGCTTCACATGAACCACGGTCTACTGTTCTGTAACAAGACACGAACAAGCTGCAAGGAGGTCCTATAATGAAAGAAATTTCACGTATCCTAACACTAGCGGCCGCAATGATTCTTGCCCTGAGTTCCTTAGGCATGGCGGAGTACGGTGAAGCTCCGATGCTTACTGAACTCGTTGACGAAGGAGAACTGCCACCCGTAGAAGACCGCCTTCCTGATGAACCGTTGGTCATTGAGCCCTATCACAGCATTGGCGAATACGGTGGTACTTGGTACAGCCATACCACGGATGATGAATGGAACCACACCCTGATGAAGATGTATGGGCATTCGCCCGTACGCTGGGTGGATGACGGATTGGACATTGCACCCAACTGGGTACAGGATTGGGAGTCCAATGAAGACGCCACGGTGTGGACCCTCCATGTGCGGGAAGGGATCCGCTGGTCCGATGGTGAGCCCTTCACCGGCCATGACTTCATGTTCTGGTGGGAAGACTTCGCTCTCGATGAAGAGCATTCCGATCCTATACCGGACATGCTGGTGGCCCGTGACGAGCCGGCCGAGATTACACTCTTGGATGACTATACCATCCAGATCGAATACGCCGGACCTGCCCCGCTGCTGCCGGAAAGAATGGCCATGTGGGTAAACACGGGTCCAGGGGAACGTTACATTGCCCCCAAACATTACCTCAGCCAGTATCATCCGGAGTACACCGATGAGTACGACGACTATGAAACGCTGGAAGAACGCATGGAATGGTGGCTGTTCCCCGGTGCACCAACCATCACGGAATGGGTGCCGGTAGAGCACGAACTGGCCGAGCGCCTCGTTCTGGAACGCAACCCCTATTTCTATGCCGTTGATACCGAAGGCAACCAGCTGCCATATATCGACCGCAAGGTCGTCACCTTTGCAGAAGACATCGAAGTTCTCAAGCTGCGCTTGATGGATGGAGAATCCGACTTCAACCTCCGCCCCTATTTGGCTTTGACCGACATGGCCATGATGGTGGACAATCAAGAAGCCGGCGGCTATGAGATCAAGCACTGGGACAGCGGCTCCGGTACCGGGCCTATGTACTATCCCAACTGGAACCACCCCGACGAAGAAAAGCGGGAAGTCTACCGAACACCGGAATTCCTGCGGGCACTGTCGGTGGCCATGGACCGTGAACGGATGCAGAGCATGCTCTACTTCGGCGAAGGCCGTAAGACCACTGGCACCTTCAGCCCCAAGGCCGTAGAGTACACCCGTCATCCCGATGGCGAAGAGATCTACGAGCAGTGGGAACAGAGCTATGTTGAGCACGATCCGGAACAGGCCGCAGAATGGCTGGATGAAATCGGCGTAGTGGATCAAACCGGTGACGGCTGGCGCGACTTGCCCAGCGGTGAAAGCCTGACACTGCGCATCGACTATGACGCGGAAGCTGACCCCGTGTATATCCAGACCAATGAAATGGTCCAGTCCGACTGGCAAGATATAGGACTGCGCACCGAACTCAACCCCATGGATGGAGCACAGTTGGGTCTCATGACCGAAACAGCTGAATTCGACATCCATGACAGCTGGGAAGTCGGTGACGGACCGAACCATTGGGTCTTCCCACAGTGGATGGTACCCATTGACTTAAGCCGCTGGGCGCCGCTGTATGGTTCCTGGTACCAGCAGGTCCAAGCAGGAACGGCCCATGAAGAGGCCGACGAAGATCCCCGTGACCGGACACCACCGCGCAAAGAGCCAGATCCAGAAGGCCCCATCGCCCAGCTTCATGAGATTTATGATGAAGGACGCGTTGAGGCTGATGAGGCGGTCCGCGACGATTTGGTCATGGACATGGTCAATATCCACATGGAATACGGCCCCTTCTTCATCGGTACCGTATCCGACATTCCGCGTATCCTGATCCACAGTGAAGATATGCGCAATGTACCTGAGTCCGACGAGCTCGGCCAAGGCGGCTTCGTCAATCCCTGGATTGTTCCTTATCCAGCGATTACCCGCCCAGCCCAGTTCTGGCTGGATCAGTAGTAGACAAGCTAGACGCCATACGAAAGAGCGCGGGACAACCCGCGCTCTTTCTTTGTGTGTGCACAGAACCCCATGATTGCCGTTGCGCAGGGTTCCACTGCCTTTCTACTCAGCCGCTGTGGGAGAACTCCCTGTGCATCCATGGCGTCCACGCGTGCGCCTCACCGCATGCACGCACATAACTCTCGTTCGCATCCTGTGTTTTCATTGGCATAAGCATGGCTCCAGGGACCCACCCGTGTGTTTGAGTGGTACCATTGCGTAACCAACCCCGCCTAATCCCCGTGGAAGACCCTCCGAGGACGTTGGCCGCCGCTGCCTTGGTGAACGCGGGCGACCTTACATATCCACGGGAATCAAGAAGAAAGTAAAACCCACTGACGCTGGGGGATCCACTGCCACTTCCGACAGAAATTACAATTATTTTGTCAAATTTATATAGTTTACTGGTTTTGTTTTCGTTATTATGGTATAATCTGCACATCAGAGTTAAATTTATTGTTTTGTTCGGATTTGCGCGTTTGTGAACTGCATCGGCCGTCGCGGATCCCTGGCCGTCTAGAAACCCCGCGGCATTTTGCACCCCGGTCTTTGGTTGACGGAGCAATAACATGGAAAGTAGGTGGTTACCGGCGTTAAAACGCACCCTTCATGGTTCCAGAACGATAGTCGTCTAAATCGTCCCGCTATGACAGTCAGCGGAAGTATCAACAAAGGAGGTAAGAACATGATTCGGTTCAGCCAATTGTTACTAGTTGCCCTGACACTGCTGTTGATCGGGAGCGGAGCGGCTTGGGCCCAGTTCAGCGAATCACCGATGCTGCAAGAACGCGTGGATGCCGGCGAACTCCCCCCTGTGGAGATGCGCCTGCCGGCCGAACCCCTGGTGATTGAACCCTACCACACAATAGGTCAGTATGGCGGCACCTGGTATAGCCAGCAAATACATCCTGATTGGCTCTGGTCCTTTAGAATGACCATGTACGGGCACTCCCCCCTGCGCTGGGTGGACGATGGCCTGGACATTGCCCCTAACTGGCTTCATGAATGGGAGTCCAATGCCGATGCGACAGTGTGGACGCTGCACATGCGCCCCGGCATACATTGGTCCGATGGTGAGCCTTTCACTGGCCATGACTTCATGTTTTGGTGGCATGACATGGCCCTGAACCCAGAAGTGTCCGATCCTGTGCCTGACATGTTCACCGATGCCGGCGTACCCGCCGAGATCCAGCTGCTCGATGACTTCACAATCGAAATCCAATTCTCCCAGCCGTCACCGCTGCTGGCCGAGAACCTGGCCATGTGGATTAACTTCGATGTCGAAACCGGCGGCCGTTTGGTGGTACCGGCCCACTACCTGAAGCAGTATCACCCGGCGCACAACCCCGAGCTAGAGAGTTACGAGAGCTTGGAAGAGATGGCACAATGGTGGTTGTATCCGGGATTTCCCACGCTAGGGGAATGGTTGACAGTTGAACACATCCCCGGCCAAAGCCTGGCATTGGAAAGAAACCCCTACTATTATGCTGTCGACACAGAGGGCAACCAACTTCCTTACATTGACCGGCGTGAGATCAACTACGTTTCTGACATGGAAGTGCTGAAACTGCGGCTTATCGCCGGCCAAGCTGACTTCCACCTCCGGCAGGAGCTGGCCCTGCGAGACCTGGCGGTACTAACGGAAGGCGCCGAGAGCGGCGGCTATGAACTCAAGTTCTGGGACACCGGTTCCGGAACCGGAGCCATGTTCCTTCCCAATTGGAACCACCCCGACGAGGCCAGGCGCGCACTGTATCGGGAGCCTGCCTTCTTCCGGGCGATCTCCGTAGCGCTCAACCGCCCCCGCATGCGTGACATGGTCTATTTCGGAACGGGCCAGCTCACCACGGGAACCTTCAGTGCCAAGGCCGTGGAATACACCCGCCATCCCCAGGGCCCGCAGATTCTGACAGAGTGGCAGAACAGTTACGTCGAATACGATCCCGATCTGGCCAAGGAGTGGCTGGATCAGCTGGGCGTAGCGGATCACGACGGCAACGGCTGGCGGGATATGCCCAATGGTGACCCCTTAACCCTCCGCATCGATTACTGGCCCGAAGCTGGTTGGGAATACCTGCAGATCAACGAGATGGCAAAAAGCGACTGGGAAGACATTGGCCTGCAGGCAGAACTGAACCCGATCACGATGGAGGAGATGTTCATGAACATGTGGGCGGGGAACTTCGATATTCTGAACAGCTGGGAAGTCGGCGACGGACCAAACCACGTGGTCTATCCGCATTGGATCGTCCCTGTCGACAACAGCCGCTGGGCACCCCTTTACGGGGGCTGGTACCAGCAGGCCCAGCTGGGAACAGCCCACGATCAGGATGACCTGCCGCCGTACGAGCGCATGCCGCCGCGGAAGCAGCCCGATCCAGCTGGCCCGGTCGCCCGTCTGCAGGCGCTCTACGATCAAATCCGTTTCGAAACCGATGAGTCGGTTCGAGACGATCTGGCCATGCAGATGGTACGCATCCATATCGACGAAGGGCCGTTTTTTCTCGGTACCGTGTCCGATGTACCGCGGATTGTATACCACAGTGTTCGCATGAAGAACGTACCCGACCGTGAAGAGCTTGGCCAGGGAGGCTTTGTCAATCCCTGGATTCTGCCCTATCCAGCCATCGTGAATCCGGCTCAATTCTGGCTGGAAGATTGACAATCCCATGGAACGTTCAGGGGTGTGGGAAGACCACACCCCTGTTTTTTTGCGCCCGTTGAAGCTGACTGTTGTCTCGCCTTTCGCCGCCACAGCCAATACGGTCGGCGTCCGCTAAGTTATGGCCGCGCTGCTTTGCACGGGCGCCTGATACTTCCGCTAGCAGGCGCTGGTTCAAATATCGTTCTGGAACCGATCGCGACCGGTTCTGCACCCATGAAATCTGAGCAACGGTGGTTTTATGGACTCCACCACCGTCAATGTTTCCAATCCCTTCCGAATAATATATGGCACGGAAATAAGTGCGTTCGACTAGGAACACTCCCCTTGTCATTGTCCCTCTTGTATCGTCTCCCGTTATTTGGTTTCTTTCGTACAACCATGGGCTGCTGGAATAACACATCTCGTGAACGGCTGCAGGTTCAAAGACAGCCCTTCTTTCATTGACGGCAACGCGTCATCTTGTGCTCTGGTGCAAAAGTTCCTGGATCGCCGAGGCCGTACACCAACGCTTCCTGGCAGACATCAGACCCGCACTGCATTTCTCCAAGGCAAACACAGCCATTTCTCGATCCAACAGGCCGCGGCATCGGATCGTCCCTGCCACACTGGAAATTGGGCCCCAACCTCTCCCGTTAGGCAGTGTCGGAGGGCACAGGGCCCAGGCACCAGGGTACCGGTTGCATGCAGTGCAGGTTTTTCTTGGGCCAAGGGCAAAAAAGTTCAAATTAGCGGCAGGAATTCAGCGTTCTTGTGCTAATATTACTAGCAGGGGGATAATACGAATTCAACAGTCGCATTACCTTAAAGCAATCGCTTGTTAACGGCATCAGCACATAAGGGCGACTGGCACGGCTGCGAATGCTTTTATCCTAGGCTGCGCTACCGCAAAGGCACCGCCGTGCGGACCCTCCCACGCAGAGAGGTTTGGCTTTTGAGCGGCGGCGGGTGGTCGACCGACATGTGTTGTTCCAGAAATACTGCAGCTTGATCCGGTCCAGCCGTTAGGGCAACGCCGGTCCATGGCCCGGGATGTCCACTGATACAGATAATGCCGGGCCGGGTTGCAGCCACCGGCAGACATGGCCCGCGTCCGCCGAATCGTCTGCCGTCTCTTCACCTGTTGGCATTGATATTGCTTTTCAACACTCGCTGCTCTTGTTTTCGATATCCATATTCCAAATCGATCACAGTGTTGACATGCTTGATTCCGGCCCCCAGTGCAGAGACCATCGTTGCCGGACGATCGCGTCTGGAGTGATTTCGCTCTAGATCACTGGGCCTCAGTCCATCGTTTGCTG
>PUOC01000087.1 GCA_003551965.1 Clostridiales bacterium
GGACTGTGGCGGTACATGGAATAGTACGGCTCCGGCGGATCCAGCGGCGGATGGGGCTTTGAATACGAGCACCACAGGAAGAACGGCGCTGTTGGGTCACGGCGTTCTTTGATGTACTCCACACACTGCTCCGAAATCCATGATGTCAACGTCTGCGCTTCCGGAACGGTAGCCATACCGGGGTACAACTCGTTTTGGCCCAATCCGTGGTGCATGGGCTGCACAGGCGATCCGGAGCGCATCATCTCGCGGTAATAATCGGCAGGCAGGATCATCTCATCAAATCCATGCCGGGATCGCTCCGGTGCAAAATGCATTTTCCCGATAGCTGCCGTTTGGTAACCCAGCTCCCGCAGATAAGCCGGAAGGGTATGATCACGTCCCATCACCTCAGATGTGGGACCATTGCCGCGCATGCCATGGGTTCCCACAAACTGCCCTGTCATAATGCCTACCCGCGCCGGAACGCAGATAGGACAGTCTGAGTAGGCACTGTTGAACGTCACGCCCTCCCGGGCCATGACATCTAAATGCGGCGTGCGCAAAAAACCAGGAGCCCTCGGACCCACCGTATCAAAGCGCTGCTGATCCGTTGTCACCAACAATATGTTCGGCTGGTTGGCCATACCGAAACCTCCTCCTTCGTCTGTCTGTATATACCTCGCTCGGCAGATCCACGTTGCCCGAAGCCTTTCCGACCAAAACGCAATCAGGGCAAGACCCTATGCAAAAACCATGGGCGTCGTCGGGATTGCCTGTCAAAGAATGTGGTTCAGGCACGGCTTAGGCGTGCGCCCGGCTATAAGCTCCTGCCCGTCGCTGTACCCCTCTTCCCGATCCGCTAATCTCCGGATAAGCTCTTGGCGCATTGCCTCTAAAACTTGACTGTAGTTAGGATCTTCAGCCAGATCGCAGAGTTCACTGGGATCCTCTGCCAGATCAAATAGCTGCTCTTTACCCGACTGGGAAAACCAGATGTATTTCCTATCCTGGTCAACCAAAAAGTGGTTGGAATCATCACCGTAGGCATGTTCGCCGTGGACAACACTGCGCCAGTGGGTCTGTTCTTGGCGGTACAAAGGCAATACACTCCGCCCATCGGCAGTGTCTGGAATGTCTAGACCAGCGCTGTCCAATAATGTCGGCATGACATCCTGCAGTTCCACAGGATGGCGGTCAAACCTTGTGCTGGGACGTTCCCCTGGGACTCGCAGGATGAACGGCACGCGAGCTGATCCTTCGTAAGGAAGGGCTTTGCGGAACAAATTGTGATCGCCCAAAAGTTCACCGTGATCCGACGTGAACAAAACCACCGTTCGCCCGAACTCACCGGTCTCACGCAGTTGTTCCAGGAAACGGCCGATTTGGTGATCCATATGTGTGATAAGAGCGAAATAGGCAGCCTTGGCGCGCTGCAGTGCTCTGGTTTCGATCATTCCCTTTCGAGTATCCGGAATCCGTCCGCAGTCGTCGGGATCATCTTGGAGCGCCCAGTTTCCCATGGGCGAAGCCGGCAATTCGGCATCGAGATATTGGTCAAGAAAAACCTGGGGCGGATCAAACGGCGGATGGGGCCGCACAAATGACATCCACAGGAAAAACGGTTTATCGGGATCCCGCCGGCGAAGGAAATCAATGGATTCTGACACCACCCAGTTCGTCGGATGATAACGCTCCTCCAAATGCCATGGGCGAGCGACCCAAGAATTGCAGTTCAGCCCGTGATCAAGAAGGTCCTGGTCTGACCCTTTCTTTTCCCGCAGCCACTTGAGATAATCATCGTTTTGCTCATAGTTGACGCCAAAACGCCGGCCGTGATGGAGATAGCCGTCGTGGAGGGCAACGTTGTGAAATCCCTGAAGACTGCGGGAGGGATAGAAGTGCATCTTTCCAATCCCCTGGGTGTGATAGCCATTGGCTGCAAAGATGCCTGGAAGGGTGTGCGGGTAGCGCCAAGGAACTCCGTCACGGTAGCCGACCCGTCCGTGGCTCTGCGGTGCCATGCCCGTCAGTATACCCGCTCGGGCCGCGATGCAGCTTGGCACAGCGCTGTAAGCACGGGAAAAGGCCTTGCCTTCCCGGGTCAGGAAGTCCAAGGTGGGTGTCTCAACCACGGGATGTTCATATCCGATGCAGTCTCCCCGCATCTGATCACAGGTAATGAGCAGTACATTCCTTCGTATGCTCTCTTCAGCCATTAACTCACCTTCCATAGAAATATGCTGGCCAAACCCTAACGGATGCAGGAAAGGCGGGGAAACCATTCCCCGCCAGTACTGCCTTACTGCCGCAGATAGAACTGTTCCGGACGATATCTTGACAGATACACCCAGTCCCAAGCCAACAGCCCGGTCTCCGGGACATTGCGGAGATCTTCGTTGACTAGTACGGGCCATTCCACCAGCCCCACAGTACCGATACTGTAGAGGTTGTCGATGTAAATGTCCATCAGTTCGTTACCGGCTGCCACTACTTCCTCATCGGAGAGCGAGGTCTGCATCACTTCCCAAAGATGGAAAAGACGCTGGATGTACTCAGGTGGGACCTCTCCAGATTCTCCTTCGGTGTTGTACCACTCAGTCCAGTAAGGAGCACCGCTTTCCCAAGTGGTGGGAACAAGATGCCAAGGGTTCAGGATGAACAGCGGATCTGACATTTGACCGGTATGCCACAGGGTCATGTCAAAATCGGCAGCTTCGCGGCGAACCTGCTGATAGGTCCGCTCGGCCTCTTGCACATCTACTTCTATGCCCAATTGCTCCCAGTAGTGCTGGACCAATTCGGTAATGGAGCGCTTCTGCGGTCCGCCTTCTCCGGGCCAGTACAGGATTTCAATGGACATGGGTTCACCATCTGGGCGAAGCCGATAGCCATCAGCACCCCATTCGTCCAACCCTACCTGATCCAAGAGTTCATTGGCCCGTTCAGGGTCGTATTCGGTATAGCGCTTACTCCGTTCTTCGTCCCAGAAGCGGCCGTCTGGAGGAAGAATTACGTTCTGCATGGGAACACCCATACCGAAGAAAACCATCTCATTGATCTCGTCGCGATCAATTCCCAGTGATAGTGCTATCCGGAAATCGACGTCATGGAATATATCTCGCATTACAGGGTCTTGATGGTTCATGTTAAAGAGGTAGCGGGCCATGGAAGGCCAGGCGGTGTCATGGCGAAGAACCCGCATGCCAGCGTCTTCAGCATATTCCATATAGAGCGTAAAATTGTCCAAAGAAGTATTCCACTGGGCCAGGTCCACTTCTCCGGCTAACGCCATCATGGTATACATCTCGGCATCAGCAACCAAATCAACACGAATTTCGTCCACGTAGGGAAGTTGGTTCCCTTCCGAGTCCACCTTCCAATAATAGGGATTCCGTTCCCCAACCCAACCGTCAGCAGTCGAGCGCACGCTCTTGAAGGCCCGGACGGTTGGCGCATCGGGATTTTGAATACCGTCGAAGTAACCTAATGCTTGGCGAGCCCCGAAAAGTTCGTACCACTCGTCATACCCTTCTTCCGCTACCATAGCTTCCAGTTCGTCAGCAGGAACGTAGTCCGGATGGTATTGGCTCAGGTAATGCTTAGGAAGGAAGAAATTGTTACTTGTAGCCCAAGCAGCCAAGCGAATCAAGATCGACGAGTACGGACCAGCGAAGTCTAACTGTACTTCGTAATCCCCAAGCTTCGTCATGTCCATGATCTCACCCTCTACCCTTGTCCAGGCAGGCTTCACGGGCGTTAGTTCGTCGTTGAGCAGAACATCCTCGTACCAAAACATTAGATCATCAGCCGTGAAGGGATGGCCATCGGACCACTTAATGCCTTCCCGCAG
The DNA here is from genome assembly GCA_003551965.1 of Clostridiales bacterium. Classification (GTDB taxonomy): domain Bacteria; phylum Bacillota; class Limnochordia; order Darwinibacteriales; family B1SED10-159; genus B1SED10-159. The sequence goes on from PUOC01000087.1 coordinate 3,833, forward strand.
CTTAAGTGTCAACTGGGTACCGTCCTCCGAGAAATCCCAAGATTCCACCAGGTTGGGTTCCACGGTCTGTCCGTCTTCCGGGTTAAACTGCAGCAGAGGCTCGCGCCCCATGACATTGACACCGTCTTCAAAGTTGTTCGGATTGGTGGACATAACCCGTAGGGACCCACCGTAGGCTCCGATTTCCTCCACAACATCCACAACCAACGGATCGGCCGGGAGGCGATCCTCTACTGGGGGTAGTTCACCGGCTTCGACAAGGTCAGCCAACATCGGCGCTTCCTGAAAAGCAGTCGCTGTACCGCCAGCGAAAACCATAACCAAGGAAACGAAAAGCACCAAAGGCAAACTTCTTCTCATTGCTGTTCCTCCTTTGTTTTTCGTCGCATGCAAGCTCTTGCTGTTCCTATCATTCACCACCTTAAGACGATTTCGCTTATGATCTCACCTCCTCTCCATTCACCCACCTACGGCTGCGGCATATCCCGAACCGAAGGTACACCTTTTAACGACAGTTCAGCAGCCCGGTGGCATCGCACCATACTCGTGGTGTCCTCCGAAACGAGGGTAAATTCTGGTTCTTCTGTTTCACAGATAGCCTTCTTGTACGTACAGCGGGGATGAAAGTAGCATCCCGAAGGCGGATTGGCCGGATCTGCTACTTCGCCGCCGAGCATGATCCGCTCCTTTCTGAGACTCGGGTTCGAAACTGGTACCGCCGAAAGCAGTGCTTCTGTATAAGGATGCTTAGGTTTGCTAAAGAGCAACTCAACCTCGGCGAACTCCACAAGCTTGCCCACGTACATGACCGCCACCCGATCACACACATGTCGTACAACACTTAGATCATGGGCAATGAAAATGTACGTCAGACCTAACTCCGTTTGGAGATCTTCGAGCAAATTCAAGATTTGCGCCTGTACAGACACATCCAAAGCGGAAACCGGTTCATCGCACACAACCAGTTTTGGATTCATAATAATAGCTCGGGCAATGCCTAGACGCTGCCGCTGCCCGCCGCTGAACGCATGGGGGTAGCGATTAAGATATTCCTGCTGTAAGCCGACCAAATCCAGCATTTCTCGGGCGCGCCTTTCCCGTTCTTGGGAGGTGCCGATGCGGTGAATAACCAGGGGTTCTGTCAGGAGATCACGAACAGTCATGCGGGGATTCAATGATGCATAGGGGTCTTGAAAAACCATTTGAATCTCTCGGCGCAGAAAGTATAGTTCCCGTGAATTCAGCCCCGTAATGTCTTCTAGGTTACCCGAGTTACGGCGCAGCTGAATTGTACCGCCCGTGACGGGGAACGCCTGCATGATCAGACGAGCCGTGGTTGTTTTTCCACAACCGCTTTCACCCACAACGCCCAAGGTCTCCCCAGCACGGACAGAAAAGCTAACCTCGTCGACAGCCTTCACATGCCCGATAGTACGCTTTATAAAACCTCTGCGGATCGGAAAATATTTCTTAAGATCGTCCACCTTTAGAAGCACCTGTTCGTCGTGTACTGCTGCAGCACTCTGCATACTATTCTCCACCTCCGTAGAGCCAACAAGCAACCGTGTGATCGGCCGATAGAGTTTCAAGGGTCGGCACATGGACGTCACACTGCCCCTGCATGAATTCGCGGCAGCGAGGGTGAAAGGGGCATCCCGGGGGGATGTTTTTAGCAGATGGGACACTGCCGGAAATGGTAGCGAGTTTCTTCGACACGCTTCCTTCTACACGAGGAATGGATTCTTGCAGGGCCTTTGTGTAGGGATGTTTCGGATTTGAATATACTTCGCCAACGGGAGCCTTCTCGACAATGCTGCCGAGGTACATAACCACCACGTCGGTGGCTAATTCTGCAATCACACCTAAGTCATGTGTGATCATGATAATGTTCATCTCGAACTCCCGCTGCAAAGCCACCATTAACTCCAAAATCTGGGCTTGAATAGTCACATCCAACGCCGTTGTGGGTTCATCGGCAATGAGAAGTTTGGGCTGACAGGACAGCGCCATAGCAATCATAGCGCGCTGCCGCATTCCCCCGCTCAACTGGTGTGGATACGCATCCACTCTAACCTCAGGCTTTGGTATGGAAACGCGGCCTAACATCTCAATGGCTTTGGCCTTGGCCTGCCTGCTCGGGATCTTCTGATGGAGAGTAATCACTTCCATGATCTGCTGGCCGATGGTATATACTGGTGAAAACGCAGTCATCGGCTCCTGGAAGATCATGGATATTTCAGAACCTCTCAACGACCGCAGTTGTCTTCCTTCCGATGGCAGGGAAGCTATATCAACTACTTCCCCGTTCTTTCTGCGAAAGAATATATTACCGTCGGCGACTTTCCCTCCCATGGGATCGACTGTCCGCAATATGGAGTGCGCCATAACCGTTTTGCCGCAGCCACTTTCGCCCACTACGCCCAAAACAGTATCGTTTCTAGTGTAGAAGGAAATGCCGTTCACCGCCCGCACTGTGCCTCCCCTGGTCTCAAACACAGTTCGCAGGTTCAACAGCTCCAATATCACTCCAGGATCATTGTGTATACGGATCGGCTGCGTCACGTAAACCATCTCCTACGAAGTTTAATGATAGAACAGCAATGACAACGAAGAGACCAGGGATCATCAGCCACGGCGTTAGAGCAACACTACGGATGTTCTGTGCCTCCTGCAGCAAAACACCCCAACTGATGGTTGGCGGACGCAGGCCAAGACCTAGAAAGCTAAGAGCAGTTTCGGTCAAGATCATGGTAGGGATGGCTAGCGTAACGGCGGCAATAACGTAGCTGATGAAGCTTGGCAGCATGTGCAGAAACACAACACGGAATTTGCTGGCCCCCATCAACTGCGCGGCCATGACAAAGTCCTCTTCCCGGAGCGACAGGAATTGGCTGCGTACTACACGAGCCAAGTTCGTCCAACCGATGAGAGACAAAATGATAGTAATCGCAAAATATACTTGTACATTGGACCAATCTCTCGGTACAGCAGCTGCTAATCCCATCCATAAAGGAATTGTAGGAATGCTCATGAGCAGCTCGATAATCCGCTGCACAATCGTATCAATAATGCCTCCATAGTATCCGGCTAAACCGCCAATGGTGATACCCAACACAAAACTAAGCACAACCCCGATAAATCCAATTGTCATCGATATCCGCGTGCCATATATCACTCGCGAAAACAGGTCGCGTCCTAGCCGATCTGCTCCAAAAAGAAAAACCGGCTCGCCCGACTCCGTGCCGAAAAGACGCACACTGCTGGGAATCAAACTGAAAAGCTCGTACTCCGTTCCTTCGACAAAAAACCGCAGATAGATTCGGCTGTCGGTATCAAACGTATATATCGTCCGCAGCGTGCGCATATCCCGTTCGCGCTCGTAGTCATGCACGAAGGGCCGCAGCGAAAACCCGTTCTCATCCCAAAAGCGTATTACCTGCGGAGGTGCATTGACGAACTGCGACCGGTGTATATAGGGGTCCTGCGGCGCCACAAACTCCGCAAACGCAGCAATAAGCAGCAGCAAGATGACCACGGCTGTGCTAATGACCGCCAGCTTGTGGTCCAAAAACTTCCACCACATCAACTGCCACTGCGAAGCTGTCTCATACCGCAACTGCTTCGGATCCTTTGTTGCCTCCACACCCTGAGTATTTTGAGCCATTTCTTCACCTCCATGTTCGGCGCCATCTATTCATAGCGAATTCGGGGGTCCAGCCATGCCAACAACAGGTCGCTTACCAACGTGCCGATAACCGTGAGAACGCTGATGATTAGAATGAAGCTCCCGGCCAGGTACATGTCCTGACTCATCAGTGAGCGGTGCAGCATGGGACCAACAGTCGGCAGGTTGAGGACAATGGCGACAATGATTCCACCGGAGACTAACTGGGGAAGGACCCATCCCACGGTGCTGATAAAAGGCAGAATGGCGAGTCTGACAGGATACCGGATAAGCAATTTCCAGGCTGAAAGGCCCTTAGCGCGAGCCGTCGTAACATAGGGACGATTGAGCTCATCCAACAAGCGGGCACGCAGGGTACGAATAAGCCCGGCTGTTCCGGCTGTTCCGATGACCACAACCGGAACAATGAGGTGCTGAAGCATATCCCAAACCTTAGCTAGACTCCATGGAGCGTCAATGTACTCCTGCGAAAACAGGCCGCCGGGGCTGACCCCAAAGTTGATGTACAAGAGCCACATCAGTACCAAGGCCAAAAGGAAGTTGGGAGTAGAAAGCCCGATGAAACCAAGAAAGGTAAACAGGTAATCGCCAACGGAATACTTCCGGACCGCGGAAAAAATGCCAATAGGAATAGCCACCACCCAGCTGAAGACAAAGGAAGCACCGGACAAAATCACAGTGAACCAAACGCGCTCCCAGATTAAGTCGGAAACCGGGCGGTTCCACTGGAAAGACTGCCCAAAATCACCGCGGGTAACAATACCCCGTATCCACATGGCATACTGCACATACACCGGCCGATCCAATCCGTAGCGCGCCTCCAACGCAGCCACTTCGGCCGCATCTACCTGCTGACCGCTAGCCGACAACTGCGCGATATATGTGGACAGAAAGTCTCCCGGTGGAAGCTGGATCAGAATGAACGAGAGCATCGAAACCAGTACGATGGTAACAAGCATCCAAACAGAACGACGCAAAAGATAGGCAAGCAAACGCCAAAACCTCCCCTCTAAAACAAAGATGATACCATGCACAGGCGCTAACGCATCCTACGCATGATATATGCATCGACAAAATCCTTCGTTGTCTCTCGCTTGTGTCATTTCACCCGTTACCCGACTTTCTGTTTTCTATGCATCCCCCCGTCCAATTGTCATACATTTATTAGTCCTGGAGATTGTTTCTTTGCTCAATGGGATTATCCCTTCCTAAACAAATATTTTATGATTGTTTTTGTTATGTCTCTTCTCTAAAAACCAGCCCCTGGACTAGGCCCAATGCTGAATGACACAAGTAATATTTTTCGCTCGCAGAAGGAATTGACAACCCAGCGGCGAAGTTCTCTTTACACAGAAGCAAACTCCTTTACGGCGCCTTGACGCTCTTATTTTTTCCAACACAGCTAAACGGTTAGCTAACCGTTTAGCTTCGGAGGGCACTACCATGACCATAAGAGAAGTAGCAGAACGGGCCGGTGTATCTGTGGCAACCGTTTCCGCTGTCATCAATGAAAACAAATATGTCAGCGATGAACTGCGAAGCCGTGTCCTTCAGGCGATTCGTGATCTGGACTATCGGCCTAATCGCTGGGCCAAGAGCTTGGCTACGGGAAAGGGTTATACCATTGCATACGTAGTGCCCGATATTACGAACCCCATTTTTTCGCAAATAACCAAGGGCATCCAAGAGGTGGCCAATGGGCAGAACTACAGTGTAATTCTCTGCAGTACGAATTTTGATTCCCCTACGCTGCAGCGTTATGTGGACTGGATTTTGGAGATGCGCGTCGACGGAGTCGTGTTCACCGGCAGCCATCACCAGCAGAGCTTGGATGAAATGATCAGGATCGTTAAGGCCGGCATTCCCTTGGCAGCGGCCATGGCTCCCGGCAGTGCCGAATTCGTCGACCGCATCCTCATCAACGACCAAGAAGCAGCATGTCAAGCGGTCACCATTCTTCAAAACCAGGGGTGCCATGCCGTGGCCTTCCTTGGTGTTTCGGAAAGCACGACCAGCCTCAAGCGTCTCCGAGGTTACCAGGAGGCAGTGACGGTATACAGCCCAGAGCTTACGGCCTTCGGCGCCGATTTCACCTGGCAGGACGGATACACGGCCATGCAAGCCATTTTAAGCCGCGGCTGCTTATTCGACGGTGTGTTTGCCGGCAGCGATCTCATGGCCCTGGGGGCGGCCGCCGCTCTCAGAGAGCATAGCCGGCGGATACCCGACGACATACAGCTGATGGGCTTTGACAATACCTACGCCCACCTAGCTGATAGCCCGTTTCAGTCCATGGCCATTCCAGCCTTTGATATCGGCAAGACAGCTGCGGATGTGGTATTTTGGCGTATGAACGATAGACAGCGTCCTCCCACAACCACGACCTTGCAAGCACGGTTGGTCGGTCCGGCCGCGGCTTCACGAAAGGGGGAATTCCAGCAACAATAGGTGTTGATGTCGGTTGATGTCTATTCTTTCTATCTGAGGAGAGTGAAAAAGCATGTTTGCAAATTGGAAACGCCTGTCAATCATCACGATTTCGCTGCTGTTTCTCGTGGGAAGCGCCGCTGCCATGGAGTTCAGCCAGGCACCGATGTTGGACCAACTTGTGGCCGACGGTGTTCTCCCTCCTGTGGAAGAACGGCTGCCCGAAGACTATTATGTCGTAGAGGCGGTTGACAGCATTGGACAGTATGGCGGAACCCTGCGCACCGTCACGTTGGCACC
>PUOC01000258.1 GCA_003551965.1 Clostridiales bacterium
AGTTTGGTATCATGAGCATTCCAACCATGCTTGTTTTCAAAGACGGTGAACCGGTTGATAAGATTGTCGGTGCCGTTCCGAAGGATGCCATCGAAGAAAAACTGAATCAATACGTGGCCTAGCCTTTGGTTGCCGCGGTTCCGACTTGAAAACGGCACTGTCGAATTCGCAGCGTCATGTGCAGAAGAGCTCTCCATCGGGAGCTCTTCTTTCTTGAGCGGAGATGAGTGAATGTTGCGACATTATGCCGGGGATAGGAAATCATAGTATTTTCGAGAATAATACCAGGGGCTATTTTGAAAAGGAGAGGATAAGAGATGCCACTGGTTTCAATGACGGAAATGCTTAACAAGGCCAAAGACAACGGCTATGCCGTGGGCCAATTCAACCTCAACAACCTGGAATTCACGCAGGCCATATTGCAGGCGGCCGAAGGGGAGAAATCCCCTGTGATACTCGGGGTCTCGGAAGGCGCGGCTCGTTACATGGGTGGCTTTCATCTGGTAATGGCAATGGTGAAGGAATTGATGCGGGAGTATCAGGTTACGGTGCCGGTAGCGGTTCATTTAGATCACGGCTCCAGTTTCGAAAAGTGTGTACAGGCGATCCATGCTGGTTTTTCTTCGGTCATGATTGACGGTTCGCACTATCCCTTAGACCAAAACATAGCGCTTACTCGGCGCGTAGTAGATGTGGCGCATGCTGTGGGTGTTTCTGTGGAGGCGGAACTAGGCCGTATCGGAGGTCAAGAAGACGATCTGATTGTGGAGGAGGCCAGCGCCGCCTATGCCGTTCCGGCAGAATGTAAAGAGCTGGCAGAGGCTACTGGGGTGGACTGTTTGGCCCCGGCACTGGGATCGGTGCACGGACCGTACAAGGGCGAACCGAACTTGGGATTTGAGCAGATGGCTGAGGTCCGGGATGTTACCGGCCTTCCATTGGTTCTCCACGGCGGGACCGGCATTCCGACGAAGGATATCAAGAAAGCCATATCCTTGGGCACCGCAAAGATTAACGTCAACACCGAAAGCCAGCAGTCTAGTGCGGCCAAGGTACGGCAGGTCTTGTCAGAGGATGCACATCTCTATGATCCTAGAAAGTATCTCGGCCCGGCCCGAGATGCCATACAGGACACAGTCATTGCCAAGATGCGGGAATTTGGTTCTTCCAAGCAGGCATAGTGGCTGTGGTGGACGGGGAGTGCAGGGCACTTCCCGTTTTTCATGAACGCCGATAGGAGTGATATGGTGGGTTTTTCGTTCATTCATGCAGCTGATTTGCATCTAGGCAGGCCATTGGGTCTGCGCGGTGTTCCGGACTTCCTGGAGCAATCCGCCCAGAGGGTTGATGAACGCCTGCTTAACAGATTGGTTGACTGCTGCTGTGCCAAGGGTGTCGATTTTCTCCTCCTCTCCGGCGATGTGTTCGATGATGCTGGGCCTAGTTTGCGGCTGCAGCGAAGCTTTCAGCGGGCCATGGAGACCCTCCATCAAGGGGGGGTGCGGGTGTACATTGTTGAAGGAAACCATGATGCCGGCGTCTGGGACACCTTCCTCTTCTCGCTTCCTTCTTCTGTGCACTGCTTTGGCGCTGCTTTGGAGTCAGTAGGCCAGAAGGTTGGCGGCTGGGAGGTGGAGATTTGGGGTGTCAATTTTCAGCCCAATCACCGCCGAGAATCCCAGACAGGGCTGTTTCCTCCATCGTCTCCGGCCGACTGGAGTGCTGTCCTGCTCCATGCCGAGCAGGGCGAATCCGGAGAGTATCATCCCCTGCTGCACGGGCAATTGTACGACAGTCCGTTCTCCTATCACGCACTGGGCCATGAGCACAGTTTTCAGCACTGGAGGCACCCGGATATGGTTTACCCCGGCGTTCCTCAAGGCCGAGACCGCAACGAAACAGGAGAAAAAGGTGTCTGCCTGGTCACGGTCAGCCAGCGGGGAACCCATGTGGAACTGCTTCCCATCAACGAATTCCAGTGGCTCGAGCTGTCTCTGGACATCACTGCCAAGGACAAAGAATCTGTGTGGCAGGATCTGGTCGATCAGGCACGGACCGCCGCCAATTCGTCAGAGGCGTTCCTTCTATGCCAGGTGGTGCTGCAAGGCAGCACTGGTTTTCACAGCCAGTTCATGGATGTTGGTTTTCAAAACGAGCTGCTGGAGTCGTGGCAGGAAGAGTGCCTGCAGACACAGTCCATATGGATTGATGGCCTCACCTACCGCGGTGAACCTGCGGTATGCTTCCAAAGGGTATCGGAACAAGACAGCTTCTTCGGAGAAGTGCTTCGGGGAATTACGGCCGCCGATTTGCCAGAGGAAATACGCCGTCTAGAGAAGCGCCTCGGTGTTACCCTCTGCCAAGAGCATGTGAAAGAAGATGCCCGACGTCTTTCGGCAATCTTCTTGACCGACGAAAGTAATGGAGTGGACTTCGATGTGGATTGAAAAATTGGACGTCTACGGTTTTGGCATGCTCCAGGATCTGGATATGGAACTGGGCCGAGGATTGAATGTCATTGCAGCCGGCAATGGGCAGGGTAAGACTACGCTTTTCAACTTTATACGTGCCTGTCTGTTTGGATTTGCCCATCGCCGCAGTGTCCAGCGCTATGAACTGGATCAACAGCCATTCCGCGGCGGCCGGCTTTTTCTTGGTAGCAATGGTGAGCGCATTCAAGTGGAGCGTGTTCCCAAGGGGCCTTCAGCGGGTTCATTGCACATCGGGCGCCGCGATGGTTCGTCTGCGGATGAAGACTTTCTGAAGGAGCTGCTGGGTGGAATGCCACAGCAGGTGTATCAACAGGTTTTTGCCTTAGGCCTTGATGAGCTGGCCCGTTTAGATGTATTCAGCCGGGACGAACTGCGCAGCCATCTGCTCAGTGTTGGCTTGCACGCCGCGGATTCCATTGCGGCCATGGACAAATCCCTGCAGAGCCAGCGCGATGAGCTGTTCAAACCTCGGGGACAGCAGCCGGTGTTAAACAGACGTCTGCGCTCCATTGATGAGATAAAGGACAGGCTGGGCGAAGCCGAACGGCGAGAACGGACGTATGCAGATACAGAAAAGAAACTGGCTGGTTTGGAGGCTCGTATCGGCAAGCTGACATCGGACCTGGAAGGCCTCCAGGCTAAAGCCGATGAACTGAGGGCTCAGGCCGAAGCCTGGCCGTACTGGGTGCAGTGGCAGGAAGCCGACAAGGAAATGGCTGCGTTGGATTCTCTTAGACGAGTTTCAGAGCGTGTCTGTGTTCCGCAGGCTTCGGAAGCACTGCACAGCTTTCAACGGCTGCGCAGTGAACGCGTTTGGGCAGACGCGGCGGTGGTTAGTGCACGGGATCAGCTTAGGCGGTGGCAGGAAAGCATGGACCATCTGCAGAGCCAGCGCAGACAGCTCCTGCCGGAGCCACTGCGGGCTCTGCAGTCTTCCGAGCGAACCCAGCTCTTGGAGCAGTGCAGGGCGCAGCAGGAGAAAATCAAGGCGTCTGCGCTGCCGGGGGGCTGGGTGGCCCTTGCAGGAGTGTTTTACACCGGTACTCTTCTGTACTTGTGGTTGTGGAGAGGGCTCTCCGGTTGGTCTGGTTTATTGGCGCTGCTGCCCCTCATTACCGCGGCCGCTGTTGCTGCGGCTCGGTTTCATTCCGGTCGACAGGTACAGGAGGAATGGCGTCGTTTGGAGCCGTTCTTCGGAGATTGGCCGGTGGACATCGGGGTTTGGCAGGCCCGGTTAGACGAGGACGAACGCCTCGGGCAGGAGTGTCGGGATTTGCAGCGTCAACTTGATGACGCCGCCTATGCACTGAAGGATGCCGAGGCAAAAGCGCATGCTGTAGTCGAGAAGTGCCGGGAATGGATGGTGTGTCTCAATGCAGGCAGCGAAGAGGAAACGGAAAAGGCGCTGCAGGCGCTCTGCCGGTACGAATCCCTGGCTGAAGAGGCGCAGCGTTTGGCCCACGGGGTAGAACTCTGTCTGGGCATGAAATTTCCGGAGGCCGAGCCCAAAATGCGTTCGGCCAGGAAAGAAGATATTGAAAAGGAAATGGCTCTGGTGGGAGAACGCCGGGCGGCATTGGAAGAAGAGCGCCGGCAGTGCTTGGAAGAGCGGGGCCGTCTGCAGAAAGAGTTGGATGACATGGAAAGTCAGGGGAGGGTGGACCATTGGAGGCGCCAGTTGACAGAGGAGAAGCACCGCGCCCAGCCGGAACTGCAGCGTTTGGCAGCGGTTGCGGTCCTGCAGCAAGCCGTGGAACAGGCCCGGCAGGAGTTTGAAACCACAAGACAGCCTGAACTGCTTCGCAAGGCGGGCCGCTGGTTTGCTGCGTTTACCCAAGGGGCCTATCACAGGGTTTATGTTCCTTTTCAGGAACGGCAGATCAAGGCAGAGGACCGCGACGGGTTTGTGTGGCATGCCGAGCGTCTGAGCAGGGGCACCGTGGAGCAGCTCTATCTGGCACTGCGTTTTGCCCTTATCCAATACTATGCCGATTCCGGTGTTGTACTGCCCGTTCTCCTAGACGAGATCCTTGTCAATTTCGATCCTGCCCGTACGGAGAATGTCTTGGACGGTCTATGTCAACTGTCCAATACCCACCAGATATTGCTTTTGACCTGCAAGGAAGACATGTTGGAACTGGCGCAGGGGCGTAAGGAGGTAACAATATGCCGCCCATTCCGGTCATAGCCGGCATTATCAGAGATGCACGGGGACATATACTACTCTGTCAGCGTGAGAGCGGAGCGCTAGAAGGACAGTGGGAGTTTCCGGGAGGGAAAATTGAAAAGGGAGAAACTCCCGAGGAATGCCTGCAGCGGGAAATTTATGAGGAGCTCAACATTGTCATTGCCGTAGGGCCGGTCTATAAGGTGGTTCACACAGCGTATAACCACGGTGATTTTCTGCTGATCGGTTTTTTGGCGCGTTACATGCACGGCGAAATAAGCCTCCGCGTTCACCGTGACGTGGACTGGGTACATCCGCGGAAGCTGCTGCACTATCCGTTGGCGGAAGCCAACGTACCTATAGCCGTTTCTCTAAAAGAAGAGGCCAACCCCGCCAGGTCCTGTATGGGTGCCGATTGTGGGGCCGACAATGCCCTTGACGACCGATTTGGGTTGTAACTGCTCCTTCACCATAGTTTCAAATTGGTCGGCCATTTCTGGCGCATTGGTATGGGCTATGGCTACGTCCAAATCGGAGAAGTTTTCACAGTGCTGCTGTGCGCGATCAACAATTGTCTGCAGCGCTTTCTTCTGGGAGCGAACCTTTTCGACAACGGTTATGGTGCCATCGGGCAGAAAACTAAGCAGTGGTTTAATCTTAAGAAGAGAACCGACCAAGCCCTGTGTCTTACTGAGACGGCCTCCTTTGACCAGATGGGTAAGGGAATCAAGGAGAAACATGCCGAAGCTGTGACTGCGGTGGTGGTCTAGTGTAGTCATGATTTCCGACAGTTTTTTGCCGGAGGCGATCATCTCCCCGGCTCGGATAACCTGGATGCCTTCTCCTAGGGAGGCCGAACGCGTATCAAAGATGTGGATGTCTTCGGTGTCTAGGGTGTCCTTGGCGATCTGGGCGCTTTGGACAGTACCCGAGAGCTTCAGTGAGATGCCCAGGTAGAGAATGGCTGTGCCTTCTTCGACAAAGGGGCCGAAGGCGTCTTCGAACGCATTGGGGTTCACCTGGTTGGTGGAGGGCAACTGGGAACTGCTGGCTAGCTTTTGGTAAAACTCGTCCGTCGATAGATCAACGCGGTCTTTGTATTCAGCTCCGTCAAAGATTACGGAGAGGGGGACGACGCTAATGTCGTATTTATCTAGATATGCAGCGGGCACGTCAGCCGCACTGTCTGTGAAGAGCTTGATATCTGCAGTGGAGGCCATGGACATTCTCCTTCCTGTTATTTCACCGTTGATTCCAAACACTATTCGCCAAGGGGCCCGTCCAATCCTTCACACTGATTACGCCACTTGGCGTCAAGTTTGCTTATTCGGCAAAAAGTGGGCCTGGTAGTCTTTCAAGCCGCTGCAACTCTGCGGCCGGCGCAGGCAAGTCTCTGTAAAGAGCAGGAAAGCCCGATCTTGTCTGGAATAGAATCAATATGCACGCAGTTGTAAGACGACCCTTAGGTGGGAGGTATGGGAGTTGAAATATCGGGGACTGACGTTTGGGATACCCAAGGAAATTATGAAATCTGAGTGCAGGGTGGCCGCCACTCCAGAGACGGCAGCCCTCTTAGTGGATCAAGGTGCTTCTGTACTGGTGGAAGACTCTGCTGGACAGGGTTCTTTTTTTGCCAACCATCAATACGTTGATGTGGGCGCAGAGGTGGTGGCAGGTCCGGAAGACCTCTATGGCCGAGCCGACGTCGTCCTAAAGGTGAAGGAACCGATGTTCAATGATAGGGTCAGTCAGCACGAGGTCGATTTGATGCATGAAGGGCAATATCTTGTCTGTTTTCTGCATCCGGCGTCGCCCCAGAACCATGACATGATCCGTCGGTTGGCTCAATCGGGAGTTACCTCTTTTACCTTAGACTCGATGCCCCGGATATCCCGGGCCCAAGCCATGGACGCCTTGACGTCCATGAGTACGGTAGCGGGCTATAAAGGCCTGCTCATGGCAGCCAACCGATTGCCGAAGTTCATGCCCATGCTGGGTACTGCTGTGGGCATGATATACCCAGCCCAGGTATTGGTCATTGGGGCGGGGGTAGCGGGCCTGCAGTCGATGGCCACGGCTAAACGGCTGGGGGCTGTGGTGACCGCTTGCGACATCCGCCCCGATGCCTGTGAGCAGATAAAGAGCCTTGGTGTCAAACTCTTGGAGCTTCCAATCGATCCCCACCTGGCTGTAGGGGAAGGAGGGTATGCCAAGAACCTTCCCCCGGATGAGCTCGAGAAGGAACGCCAAGCGCTTTCAGAGTCGGTGGCGCAGTCGGATATTGTTGTCCTGACAGCACTCGTTCCCGGCCGGCGGGCACCCATATTGGTGACCAAAGAAATGGTTGAGTCCATGTCCCCGGGGTCTATTGTGGTTGATATTTCCATCGATCAAGGCGGAAACTGTGAGTTGGCAAAAGCCGGGGACGTAATCGATCACAACGGAGTGATTGTGGATGGTACACAGAATATCCCCGGGACGGTTCCAACCCATGCCACATCTTTGTTCGCCAAAAATGTGCTGAATTTCGTAGATTTCCTGGTTCATGACGGCCATGTGTCCTTGGACCGCAGTGATCAGATCGTCGCTGAAACGCTGGTAACCCATGGCGGAGACATTCTCCACGAAGGAACACTAGAAGCCATCGGCGAATAGGAGGTGGAGTTGTGCAGTTTCTGTGGTTATTGCTGGTATTGGCGGCCGCGGCCGGATTGGGATATAAGGTGATATCGGACGTACCGAGTCTTCTCCATACACCATTGATGTCAGGGATGAACGCCCTGTCTGGAATTACCGTCGTGGGAGCCCTTTTGGCCGCTGGGACGGCTGTGTACACAGGGAATGTGATCATAGGTATGGCAGCTGTGGTATTGGCTGCTGTGAATGTGGCAGGCGGCTTCGTTGTGACGCATCGCATGTTGAAGATGTTCCATGGCGGAAGGGGTGGACGAAGGTGATTATCATCTATCTTCTCTGTGCCGCCGCCATACTGCTGGGCATTCGTTGGATGAGTTCGCCCAAGACTGCTGTGCGCGGGAATTTGACCGGCGCCGCAGCGGTTCTAGTGGCCATTGTCGCTGCCTTAACAGCGGAAGGTCTGCTCACTGCCGTGCATTTGTGGGCAGCACTGGCTGCGGGAGGGTTGCTCGGACTGTTTTTCGCCCGGCGGGTTCGTATCGTGGCCATGCCGCAGTTTGTAGCTCTGCTCAACGGCTTCGGCGGTGCCGCATCGGCGTTGGTGGCACTGGTGGTTCTGCTGGGAGCACATCCGGCGCCGCCGTGGTCCATTTGGGCTGGCGCCCTGGCCCTTCTGGTAGGGGCATTGACACTGAGCGGCAGTCTTGTGGCTTCGGGAAAGCTGTCTGGGCTGCTGCCCCAACAGCCGCTGATGGTTTCTCAGCATAAGCTGATCGTGGCTGCCGTAGGAGTGACGGCATTGGCGGTGCTTTTGTGGGTAGGCGCGGCCGTGTCTGTTATTGGTGTAGTGGCACTGGCACTTGCGGCGCTCCTTTTTGGTGTTCTGTTTGCATCGCCCATCGGCGGTGCCGATATGCCCGTTACCATATCCCTTCTGAATTCCTTCTCCGGTATGGCGGGAGCCATTGCTGGTTTCAGTGTCAACAATCTCTTGGTTGTGGCGGCAGGCGGCATTGTCGGGGCAGCCGGCCTTATTCTGACGCAGATCATGTGCCGCGGCATGAATCGCAGTCTGGTGCAGATCCTCACGGGACAGACAACGTCACAGCGTTCCCATACACCAACGGGAGAGACAGGGGGGAAGGCCGGCGGTACTGCATCGCAGGCTGCCGAAATTTTGCGGAACGCAGCAAGGGTGATTCTTGTTCCCGGTTACGGGATGGCAGTCTCGCAGGCCCAAGAGGACGTCAGAGCACTGCTGGATTACCTGGAGGAGCATGGCAAAGACGTTCGCGTTGCCATTCACCCCGTGGCCGGCCGCATGCCCGGTCATATGAATGTGCTCTTGGCTGAAGTGGATGTGCCCTATGATCGTCTGTTTGCACTAGAAGAGATCAACAACGAATTCAAGAACACCGACGCAGTGGTCGTTGTCGGGGCCAATGACGTGGTGAACCCCGCCGCCCTCGAAGCCAAAGGTACTTCCATTTATGGGATGCCTATTCTGAACGTCCATGAAAGCAGAAATATCATCGTCTGTAATTTCGACACAAAACCGGGTTATGCAGGCGTACACAATGACCTTTACGAACTCGAACGCAGCCTGCTGCTGCTAGGCGATGCCAAAGACAGCCTGCGATCGCTATTGCGCAGCCTGCGGGCAGAAAGAGAAGGCTCTGATCTGGATCCGCAGACACTTGAGGCGGCTGCTGCCAGCCTTCGAAAGGCGAAGCGGGTAATGGTGGTGCCGGGTTATGGTATGGCCGTGGCCCAGGCACAGCAGGAAGTAAAACGTCTCCTAGGGCTCTTGGAACAGATGGAAACTGACGCTAAAGTGGCCATCCATCCTGTGGCCGGCCGCATGCCCGGCCACATGAATGTACTGCTGGCGGAGGTCGATGTTTCCTATGACCAACTCTATGCCCTGGAGGAGATTAACGACCAGTTCGATGATGTTGATGTGGCAGTTGTGGTGGGTGCCAACGATGTAATCAACCCGGCTGCATTGGAAGCGGAGGGCTCGTCTATCTATGGTATGCCGATATTAAACGTTTACCGCAGCCCATCGATTATCATCTGCAACTACGATACCAAGCCGGGCTATTCCGGTACGGACAATCCGTTGTATCAGGAGGAGCGAGTGCATTTGCTGCTAGGTGATGCCAAAGACGTGTTGGAACAGCTCAATGACGCCGTGGCTTCGGGCGGTTCGTGAAGGCCTGTCTCGCCGTAGGCCTGCAGCAAGAGAGACCGTCTAGCCGGTTCTGTGCCGGATGCTCAGGGGTTTCGACGTTGTTTCAACAGTGATTCTGCCGGCAGCGGCACAACTAAGAGCACAGACAGGATAAACATAACTGCCACAATCAGGATGCCCGCGGCGAGACTGGCGTACTCGGCAACAAATCCCAACAGGGCGGGTACAACCAAGGCGCCGATTCCGGCGGCGGTCACCAGTCCACCGGTAACCTCTCCCGGGGCGTGCGGAAACAGTGCCGTACCGTGGAGCATGATGGTGGGAAAGATGGCTGAGAAGAACAGACCGGTCAAAAAGATCCAAAGAAACAGTAGCCATGGGGCCTGCACACTGGCCGTCAGTGCAGTGGACACGGCCGAACCGCTGCAGAGGATGATAAGCAGGGTGCGGGTGTCGAAATGGGATGACAGCTTACTGCAGATGGCGCGTCCCACTGTAAGGCCGGCCCAAAGGACCGAGACGCCAATGGCTGCTGTGTCCACTGCGATGGAACGCTCGGTATTGAGGAATGTGGGGATCCAACCGGCCAACGCCACCTCTGCACCGACGTAGATGAACATGCTGATGAGAAGCAGCCAAAACTGTAGGCTGGCCAATATTCGTTCATTCCCTGCATTGGAGTTGTTCTGTGCCGCTGATACACTAGGAGGCAGTTGAGCCTGATGCCAGAGGCCGCTGAAAAGGACAAACAATATGGCGCCGCTCCAATACAAAATCATCCATTGCCCGGTCCATGCAGTCAATCTCGACATCACTATCGGGCCGCTGAGAGCACCGATACTAAAGGCAAAATGAAGCCAGTTCATGGCGGGTTTGGCGCGGTCTGGCTCCAAGCCGGCAATCAGTGCGTTAAATCCAACTTCGATGACCCCGGATCCGACCCCGGTTAAGTACGCGGCCACCAGAGCCAGAGCCCAGAGCGGCATGACGGGAAGGGCTGCCAAACTCAGGGCCGTGAGAACTGCACCGATGAGCAGCAGTCTGCGCACGCTGATTCGCCGCTGCAGAAGCGGATATGTGCTAGACGCGGTGATATAACCCAGCGAACCGGCAAAAAAGAGCAGTCCAGCAATACCCAAGGACAGCGAAAAGTTGGCAATGAGATAGGGCATGGCTAAGCCGTGTACAGGGGCAATGATGCCGATGAACACGAAAGCAAGATAGGAATAGCGTTCAAGCACGGAAGATCACTCCCCATTCCTGCAACTGGATTTCTGGCCGTGCGGCAAGCTCTTTGTCTATCTTACCACGTTGAAGTCTATTGACAAGAGGAAGTTGGACCGTGGTCCAGAAGTAAGAATGGGAAGAATACGAGGGTGAATGCATGGCAGCTTTGCATTTGCACTTTTTTTGGAGGCATGGGATATGCGTTCTATTCGCATCGGTGTCATTGGACTGGGCTTCTTTGGAGCCAAGCATGCAGCCATTTATAAGCAGCTGCCGCATGCTCACTTGACCGCCGTAGCTGATATCGAGGAAAACACAGCAGAATATTGGGGACGACGGTTGGAGTGTGACTGGTACAGCGATTATTCCCAGCTGCTCGCCCGCCGCGATATTGACGCCGTGGATATCGTTCTTCCCGACGATCTCCATCGCGAAGCAGTGCTGGCGGCTTTGGCTCGAGGGAAGCACGTCTTGTTGGAGAAGCCGATGGCCGTTCGGCTCGATGACTGTGAGGCTATCTGCCGGGCCAGCAGAGAATCGCAGAAGAAGGTCATGATCGGGCACATTCTGCGTTTTGACCCGCGTTCCATAGCAGCCAAGGAGCGAATAGACCAGGGACAACTAGGCGAAATTGTGCACGTTACGTCCCGAAGAAACAGTCCAATATCTGGCGCTAGACACTACGCAGAACACTGTGCGCTGACAACACACAGCGGCGTTCATGATCTGGATTTGGTGCGCTGGCTGGTGGGCTCAGAGTATCAGTCTGTTTATGCCAAGGGACGTTGGCTGAAGCTGAAGGCGGAAGGCCTGCCGGTGTATGACACCGTCCTTTCGCTTCTGACATTGGCCAATGGTGTGATCTACCAAATGGAGAACTGCTGGGTCTTGCCGGAGCACTATCCGTCAATGCTGGAAGCGAAGCTGCAGATTGTGGGCACAAAAGGCGTACTCGTTATTGACGTCAGCAGTTCCGGCCTGGAAATATACTCCGATGAGGGCGCTTCCTATCCGGACATGCTCCATTGGCCTGAAGTTCAGGGGTCGGTACAGGGCCATCTCAGAGAAGAACTCAGCCAGTTCGTCGACTGCATCATCGAGGACTTACCCGTTCCGGTCAGCGCTGAGGATGGCTATGCGGCGTCCGCGGCCGCTCTGCAGATACATCGCTCCTTGGAAGAAGACCGGGTGGTGCAGTTTGATTCCCATCAGCGCCCCTAATGGTTGCGTGCGGCCCGGTGGTCAGTGTAGGGGCTTCCGCCGGTGTGTTGGGTTCAGGCTGGGACGGCCGTTGGCCTTGATTTCTTTACTGGCCGGAATAAGCCCGTGCCGCAAGGGTACTGCAGTCATCTTGCTGCAGTGACGGCCGGCGATGGGCAACGAGTGATCGGGGACTGACTCATCGACTAGCCAGCGACTTCTTCAAAGCGCCCCGATAGGATTGATCTCCCCTGGGTTATTGGGTATAATATAAAACAAATGTACAGGGAAATGGCGATGAACGGGAAGAGTATCCAGCGTCAGCCGGCTGCAGAGACCTGGTGGGTGGTGTGAACCAGGGCGGAGCCGTTGGAAAATGGGCCCCGGGAGCTGCCTTTCTGTCGCTTTTTTCGAAGGGTGACTGTTTGAAAGGCCGGGATCCGCCGTTATTGGATTTGAGAGGGTATGTATGCTGATCAAATAGGGTGGCACCGCGAGTGCATCTCGTCCCTATGGATCAGCTTATTTTATGTTAGGGAGGCAATACCCATGGACAAAAAAGTGTTTTCTGGCATTCAGCCCACGGGCGAAGTGCACGTCGGCAATTATGTAGGAGCGATCCGCAACTGGATCAAGCTGCAGGATGAATACGAAAGCATGTACTGTGTTGTCGATTATCATTCGATCACAATTCCTTACGAAGCAGCGGAGCTTCCGGACAGGGTTCTGGAACTGGGAGCTACGTTGATGGCCTGTGGATTAGATCCAGAGAAGGCCATATTGTTTGTGCAGTCGTCCGTGCCGGAACACACAGAGTTGACTTGGTTTCTGACGTCCATTACCTCCATAGGAGCTTTGGAACGCATGACCCAGTTCAAGGACAAATCGGCCCGTCAGAGGGGCAACACCTTCGCCGGTCTAATGAATTATCCGGTACTGCAGACGGCCGATATCATTATCTACAAGGCAAACCTGGTCCCTGTAGGAGAGGACCAAGTCCAGCATTTGGAGCTTGCTAGGGAAATCACCCGCCGTTTCAATGCCATGTTCGGCGACGTATTCCCAGAGCCGCAGCCGCTGTTGACCAGCGGCGCCCGCGTGATGGCCTTGAATGATCCGACTGCAAAGATGTCCAAAAGTGTCGAAGGAAGTTATATTACGATCACAGAAGAACCTGAGAGTATCCGCAAGAAGATACGGCGCGCTGTTACTGACCCCGGGCCTCAAGGGGGCGATATGGGACCGGGTGTAAAGAACCTTTTCATCTTATTGGAAGGGTTTGCAGAACCAGATGTTGTTGCGCAGTTTAAGGAAGACTACAGCAATCAGAAATTGCGGTATGCAGATTTGAAGAATACTCTGGCCGAGGCCATTGTCTCTTATACAACACCTATTCGGGAAAAGCGCAATGAACTGCTGTCCCGTCCCGAGGAACTCAAAGAAATCCTCGCCGCGGGCGGCGATAA
This sequence comes from Clostridiales bacterium, assembly GCA_003551965.1. GTDB lineage: Bacteria > Bacillota > Limnochordia > Darwinibacteriales > B1SED10-159 > B1SED10-159. Next base: position 13,384 of record PUOC01000258.1, read on the forward strand.
GGCCAGAGCACAGGCAAAGGAAACGATGAAGGAAGTCCGAGAACGGATGGGATTCTTCATGCCCGTCCGCTAGGGCTGCTCCAGCCGCTGCAGACGGCGAACGGCTGCAAGGGGGAGGGATGTCGTCATGGATCGCCTGCATCAGTTTGATGCCCGCAGCCATTTTGACTTGGGCCGTTCTATGGGCAGTCATTATGGGTCGCAACTGACAGGGTACATCAGCCGGTTCCTTGTTGATCTCAAGCGTGTCTTTCCGTTTTCCCCCGGGTCGCTAGAGGGCGCGGCCCATGCGTGGCTGTCTTCTCTGCCCCAATGCTATCTTGAGGAGCTCGAAGGCATTGCTATGTCCTCGGGCTGCCCGCTGCATACCATTGCCCAATGGTATGCCCATGACCAAGTTATACCAGGGGGGTGTACTAGTTTCCTGGTACGAAAAGACGATGGGGTATGGGTGGGCCGCAACAATGATTATATCCTGCCTCAATACTGGGGGTATGCCACCGGATTGCGGGTTCGAGGCCGGCATCCTGTTGTTCTGTTTGGACTCATGGGGGAGAGCTTCTCTGGGACCGGCTGCAGCGGTCAGCAGCTATGGCTGCACTACAATTGGCTTCCTGCAGATGATTGGCCGTCTGCCGCCAGTGCAGTCTCTCCGTTTGTCCTGCTCCGCCTTATGCTGGAACAATGCAGCACTCTGGCCGATGTAGAACATCACCTATCCCATTCTGCGCGCACCACAGGTATGACACTGTCGGCCGTGGATGGAAAGACAAACGACAGTGCCGTATTTCAATGCACCTGCCAGTCCCATCGGCGCTGGGATTTGGGGGAGGGTTATTTGGCTGCTGCCAATCACAGTTGGACCAGCGTCGGCAGCGACTTTCCGCCGCCGGATCCGGATTCGGTGGCCCGCCAGAAAACGGTTGAAGATCTGCTGGAAGGGTTTTTGGGCGGCGAAGCTGCAGCCGCAGTGGGCGGCACCGGAACACGGGCAGAATTGGCCTTTATCCTGGCCCACCCAGATGTTGAGCAAAATCGGGTTCATTCAGGAACGGTCTACTCCACCATCGCTTGGCCGCAGCAGGGCAAGATCTGGTATGGATCGGGTGGATTTCCTGCCGCCAGTCAAGGCTCCTGGCGGCTGCTGCGGTTCCCGCCGGCTAATCCAGTCAGCTGGGGGTGGTAATCTCCGCGGCCGCTCTGTGCAGGCAGCAAAGAGTTGCCTGGATGGAATCGGCGCTCGGCTGCCCCTCAGGGGACTTCGAAGCAGCCGCCGATGATGCCGAAAGAGTGTCTTTTGGCTTTGCCCTTTGTCCAGGGCGGCTTTATAGCGCCAAGGTTCGGCACCTGATTGCAATGCTGAAGTGCTGATCAAAGAAAAGGGGAGGTTCGCATTATGACAGAACAGTTTAGAATGGAAGATTACCTAGGCACTGTGTACGACAGACTGGCAGACGGCGGCATTTTCCTGACGGTAAAGGGCCCGAATCCAAACACGCAGAATACCATGACCATTGGCTGGGGCGGTGTCACCCGCTTCTGGTCGCGGCCTGTCTTTATTGTGCCTGTTCGGCAATCTCGCTATACATTCGAGTTGATTGAAAAGGCACAGGAGTTTACTGTGAGTGTTCCCCTGGATGATGCCACGAAGAGAGCGTTGGCCTACTGCGGCAGCCGGTCAGGGCGCGTTGTTGACAAATTCCAGGAGTGTGAACTGACTGCGGTCCCCGGCCGGATCATTGATACACCAACCATCGGAGAGTGTCAACTGCATTTTGAGTGCCGGGTGGTGTACCAGCAGACCATGGCGCCAGAAAACCTTGATGACGGTATCAAAGAGCAGTTCTACCCGGACTATCACACGATGTACTATGGCGAGATTGTTGCCTGCTACCTAACGGAGAATGGCAAGCAGTAATGGCGGCCGAGATCATTGAAGTGCGAACCAAGAACAATGATTATCAGCATGTGGAAGTTCTAAAGCGTAACCGCAGAAAGCGACAGCAGTACGGGCGTTTTCTCGTGGAAGGTGTACGTCCGATCAACCAGATGCTGTCCCAAGGGTGGGCCGTGGAGGCATTTATCTACGGCGCCAAACGGAAAGCGGATCTTTCCAGTTGGGCGCGGGATATTCTGTCTGGCTCCCATGCGCCAGTCCACTATCAGCTGTCTCCGGAACTGATGGATCAACTCAGCGACAGGGAAGACACCTCTGAACTCATGGCGCTTGCTGCGATGCCGAGCGATGATTTGGACCGGATATCCCGCAGCTTGGCTGCGACTCCGCACCAAGACCCGCTATTGGTCCTTCTCGATCGCCCGATCAGTCCCGGAAACTTGGGCTCTGTCCTGCGGTCCTGTGATTGTTTCGGAGCGCAGGGCGTGATCGTTGTGGGGCACAGTGCCGATCTCTATGATCCACAAACGATTCGTTCCAGTGTCGGCAGTATCTTTTCGCTGCCGGTGGTCAGGCAGCCGTCTTTTCGGGAGCTGTCTGCGTGGATAGCTGGCTTGCGGCGTCGCTACACCGGCTTCCAGGTCGTTGGTTCCAGTGCCGGGGCGGACACAGATCTCGCCAGCGTGTCCTTGCAAAGACCCACATGTCTTTTGGTAGGGAACGAAACAGTCGGTTTGAGCAAGGCGTTAAAGGAAGCGTCCGACGTGATGGCTCGAATACCGATGTACGGCACAGCGAGTTCGCTCAATCTGGCCTGTGCTGCCACGGTGATGCTCTATGAGGCAGACCGCCAGCGCCAAGAGGGCAGTGGCGGCATGACCGGGGCGACCTGACGGCAGATATCCATTATCCAAGGAAGTCCCTACGTGAATTGCAGCGGTTTTCTGGCGTTCATCTCTGGCACTGTGTTGTTTGTTCAATCGGTTATGCCTCCGGCTTAGAACATTGGCAGGAAAGGAACTTTTTATGCACACGAAAACAGGCTTGAAAGAGGATTTGGCGACACTGGGCATCGATCCTAAGGGTACTCTCTTAGTCCATTCATCGATGAAACAAATCGGGGACGTGGCCGGAGGCGCTGACACGGTGTTGGATGCACTCTCGGAATATATGGTCGAAGGCCTTTTAGTACTGCCCACCCACACCTGGTCCTATGTGGGCCGGGAGAAGCCGGTATTTGACCGTGAGCACTCTCCAAGCTGCGTGGGCATCTTGACAGAATTGTTTCGGCAACGTCCTGGAGTCCATCGGTCTCTGCATCCGACACACTCAGTAGCTGCCCTTGGACGAGGGGCTGAAACATTCGTGCGGGGTGATGAACTGTGTGATACACCGTGCCACAGAAGCTCGGTGTGGGGCCGACTATTTGACAGGCATGCCCAGATTATACTGGTGGGCGTTGACCTGAATCGCATGACGTATTTCCACGGCGTAGAGGAATGGGTGGATGTTCCCGGACGGTTGACCGATGGACACCAGACCCTATACACCGTCCTTCCCAGCGGCCAGCGGAAGCCGGTCCCGTCCCGGCGTCACTGCGGCAGTCCATCGGATCACTTCCATAAGGTGGATCACATCATGCGGGCTGCCGGTGTTATGCATATCGGACAGTTTGGGTCAGCGGAGACAAGGGTATGTCAAGCTCGGCCCATGGCGACATTACTGATGGACATGCTGCGAAAGGACCCAGAGCTGTTCTCTGATAGTTCGGTGCTGAAACCGGACTTGGAGCGATGGGCCCTTGGCAGGGAAGAAACGAAGTAGTTGCGGCATTTATTGAGAGGGGTGCATGTATGGAATATCGCGTCATGGGAGACACTGGAATTCAGGTTTCTTCACTGTGTTTTGGCACGATGCCCTTCGGCGGCTATGCCGATAAGGAGATGTCTAGAGCCATGTTTGAACGCTGCCTTGACGCAGGAATCAACTGTTTTGATTCAGCGGACATCTACAATCAAGGTGTTTCCGAACAGTACCTGGGAGAATTCATCCAGGGCCGCCGCGACCAATTGGTGATCACCTCTAAGGTCTGCGGCCAAATGGGCGACGACATCAACGCGCGCGGCCTGTCTCGCAGGCATATTATGCAGGCCGCCGAGGCAAGCCTCAGGCGTCTGCAGACAGACCGCATCGACATCTACTATCTGCACAACATGGACCCAGATACGCCCATGGAAGAGCCTCTCCGGGCCCTTGACGATCTGCAGCGTCAGGGCAAGATAGTCTATCCGGCCGTAAGCAACTGGCCCGCCTGGGAGACAGCCAAAGCCCTAACCTTAAGCCACTGCAGAGGTTGGGCCCGCTTTGCCTGTATGCAGCCCATGTACAACCTTGTTAAGCGCCAAGCGGAAGTAGAATTGCTTCCGATGGCTGCTGCCGAGGGCCTTGGTGTTTTCACCTACAGTCCACTCGGCGGCGGATTGCTTACGGGGAAATACGCGAAGGATGTCCGCCCCAGAGAAGGACGGCTAATCGAGAACGCAATGTACGGCAAACGCTATGGCGATGCGCACTATTATGAAGTGGCCGAACGGTTTACGCAATATGCACAGGACCAAGGATATCATCCGGCGGCATTGGCCGTTGCTTGGGTGATGTCCCATCCGCATGTCACGGCACCGATCATCGGCGCCCGCAATCTAGAGCAGTTGGAGCCATCGCTCCAGGCCGCCGAGATTCGACTCAGCGAAGCGCTGCGTCAGGAAATATCCGCCCTGTCTCCGACTCCGCCGCCGGCGACTGACCGCAGTGAAACCCAGTAAGGCAGAGGCAGAGAGCCGAGGCTAACAGGCGGCATATCCCCTTCGGCGGGGGTAGCAGTTCGGTTAGGTATCCTGGCATGACCGACGCGCCCGGCCTCTCCTAAAAACGTTCAGACAGGGGAGGAGGCGGGCGGGGAGCGGGGTAGATGGACGATGGGCCACACAGTCTGCGCGGCAGGCTGTGTGGCTCGTTATCTGGAGCACCGTGCTGCCGTTAGCTGCCGTTATTGGAATGCCGTTATCAAGGCTGCAGCACGGGTGCGCCAGTAGGCAGTCGCGGCAGTTTTGAGGTTTCTTTAATCAAGTGGAGTGTGACAAGAGGAACTTTTGCAGAACACCTCTTAGCGTCGAGATTTGGCAGAGAATGGCGGCAACTGGTGTGGATGACGTTTCACAGTGGCGCTCGCCGCGGTGTTGTGTTCTGATCAGCTGTGCATCAAAGCTGGCGGCCGCAGAGGTGGCCATTCTAAACGAGATATACGGGCAGCAGCCCTTGCTTGACAGGCGCGCAGCTGAAGATTTCCAGTGCGCATTCCTTTGCTGGCCGTGCCGGCCGGCGGCACCTTCGGCTGGCAGATGGTGCTGGGGAGCCATTTCCGTAGGCATTTACGGGGTGAGCATGACGCTAGGGCACGGCTCCGGCGAGGGACTCTGCCGAAGCAGTGGGGTCCCAGTGCCGTTAACGCGGCGCCATTGGCCTGGAGTACGGGCTGTGCCGCAAGGGCGTTCTCCGGAGGCGCTCACACGCCATGGCCTTGATTTTTCTTTAGTTTACATAATATACATTATGCGAAGTTGTGAGATGAGGGAAGTTGCCTCAGGCGGCTCCTATCGATCCAGGATGCGATCAAGGGTTTCGGGCTAGATACAAGTCTACCGTATCATGGATAACCAGTCGATTGCCGCAGTCCTCAATTGTCTCTTGTATTGCATGGAAAAACGGATTTCGGATTTTTTCGCCGAGGCTTCTATGATCCGAATACGTGCTGAGCAGTTGTGTATATTGTTCACCGGTCACCGTGCGCGTGCTGCGGTACAGTTTGAACTTCAGGTCCCTAAATCCGTAAGCTTCGATTTCGTTTAGGTTGTTGGCGAACTGCTGTGCCAGACCTGGGTCTCTTTTTTGGCCCTTTAAGCTCCATTCTGGAACAAACCGGTCATATAGCGATTGTATCCTGCGATGCAGCGGGTCTTCGGGATTATTGACTGACGGTCTATTCCAAAATAATGCCAGGGTTCCCCCAGACCTTATGATCCTTCGGGCCTTTGGATAGCCTACTTCGGGCGGTATCCAATGAAAGGCTGTGGCTGAAAACAGCATGTCAAAGCGCCCGGGTTCACTGTCGCAATCCTCAAATTTCCCATGGATGATCTCCAAGTTTTCGTAGTCTGCGAACTTCTTTCGGGTATACGATGCCATCCTGCTTCCGAGTTCAATGGCTGTTATGCGGCAGCTTCTGTCCAAGAAAGGCTGGGTGGCCTGTCCGGTTCCGCAACCGACTTCAACGATTCGCTGGCCAGGCATAATATGGGCATACTCGATGATATCCTCAAACAGTTGGGCATCGTAACCAGGCCGGACCGCATCATAGGCCTGGACAGCGTGGTCAAAAAGGTGCCGCCTTTCCATCGAAGTTGCTCCTCCTTTTTCCCCATTCTTTCATTGCCCGCCAGTGGAGGCATCTTAAAGCATGAGCCCATTATAGCACACATATCCCACGAAGCCGCCTGCGGATTGCACGCACGGTCTTTCGCGGCAGGGCTCTATCTAGACGAAAAAAACACAGCCGCCGTTATGACAACAGCTGTGTTGACTTATGAAGGTTTACTGGAGCGAAATTGGTGCTTTAGCTGTGGGAACGACCAAGCGCTGTCCTGGATACAGTGTTGGATCATCCAATCCATTGGCCTTCCGTATCTTCCATACCAAATCCCTTGGGTCATTTTGCGGACTGGCATTGCGTGCAATCGTCCAGAGGGTATCTCCCGGCCGCACAACCACCTCTTCCTTCGCAAACTCCAGCCCCTGGTCACCGCTGGCCGACAGTAATGAGCCCGCGGCCACCAGTGTGAAAACCAACATGAACAGGATACCGTATGCACAAATCTGGCGCAGAGAATCTTGCAACATGTACTACCCCTCCCATGAATCGCATGTATGTTTCTTTTAAAAACGCTTGTTCATATATGCCATGATTAGAGTGTAGTACAGAACAATTGTTTTGTCAATACGTATATTTGTTCTTGCGTGTTGGAAGATCGAACCCAGGCTTCGCCGTCATGGACTTGCCTTTCTGCTTCGCCTCATCTGTAGAAAAGATGAAAAAGAACAGAAGTTTGCTGGCATGCGAACACAGGTCATCCTTGTCCCCCGGATCCGAGTGTACTCAAGGGAAGATCTTCCCTGCTGACCGGCTGAACAGCATTGGGGTCGGACGTTGGGTTGTTTCTGCAATGCGCACCGGCATCGTGCGGCCTGTTTCGGGGGGGCCCTCCCACCTCGACAGAGCGACAACGCCTCCAGGGGAGCACATTCCTCCGCAAAGGGTTGTGGTTGACTTGGCCACGAGTCCCTCGCCGGAGGAGCCCTTTTGACCGCAGGAAGTAAGTTGTAAGTAAGGTCTGCTGCAGGATGAACAGCCGTTAAGTGAGCAGCCTTGGATGCGGTCGGCTTTCGGCGGTCAGCGGTGAAGGTTGTGCAATAAACGAACGGAGGTTTGATTTTTTTCGAACACCGTGATATAATGAACACAATGAAGCCATTGGGAGGCGATGTCGGTGAAGATGCTAACCATGCGACAAAAACAGATTTTACAGTATATTCATGACGAAGTGCAGGCGAAAGGATATCCCCCTTCAGTCCGCGAGATTGGCGACGCCGTTGGCCTGCAGTCAAGTTCTTCGGTCCATGCCCAACTGCGCAGACTCGAGGAGCAGGGTTATCTCCGGCGTGACCCTACAAAGCCCCGGGCCATAGAGCTTTTGGGAGCCGAGGGCACTGTGGCCAAGAGTATTCGCAATGTGCCGATCGTTGGCTCCGTCCAAGCGGGTGAACCTGTGCTTGCCGCTGAAAACATCACCGACTACTTCCCCATTCCCAAGGACTTCACCGATTCCGAATCGGTTTTTATGCTGCAGGTATCCGGCGACAGCATGATTAACGCAGGGATCTTGGATGGCGACTATGTTCTCGTCGAGCAGCGGGCTGCGGCTCGCAGTGGCGAAATTGTGGTGGCCCTAGTGGATGATGAGGAAGCCACGGTGAAGCGCTTCTTCCTCGAAGATGGGTACGTCCGGCTCCAACCGGAGAATCCAGCCATGGAGCCGATTGAGACGATGAATGTGGCAATTCTCGGCAAGGTCGTGGGTGTGTTTCGCCGCCTTCACTGACCTGGAGCCCTTCTCTAAGAATAGGATACATGACAGAGAGCTGCGAGGTTCTAGACCGGAGCTGCGAGGTTCTAGACCGAGAGCATAGCAAATGCCGAGCTGGGTAACCTTGCGCTCAAACCACGCGCAAAGACCGCACCAGTCGGAGCGGTCTTTTTTGTGCCTTTTCTGGAACATATTGCTCTTCCTTGGCGATTTCCACTGTCCTATGGAGCGGCTAACCGGCCAACAGCTGCGCCGTATGCGCCGTGTTCCAGAACGGCGGATTGGCCGGGTTTTCCCTGCAGCCACCTTGTGGTTGTGAGCAATGCCCCTGTTCACACAGCTCCCCCGTTTTCCACTCTAGACCCGCTTCCCAGAAAGAGGAATGAGTCCCTGGTGCGATACTCTGCTTCGTTAGGCTCCTGCAGCGGCCTATGTAGAACTGTTTCGCAGCTACCAACACTTTCCTTACACCCTTTACAAAGCACGAGAAACATCTCCAGCGCCTGTTTGCGTCCCCGGTCACTGCCGTGGAAAATGGAGAAACGCCGATCCTTACACAACGATTGATACTCCTGCAGTGTTTCCCTATACAAGTCCGATAGGCCATCGGTTTCCATGCCCATGAGAAGCTTTTCGTAGGTCTGCATCCGGTCTAATGCCTGGTGATGCCAATAGATGGGGTTCGCCGACATGGAAGCCCGGAGCAGATCCTGCTGCGCCAAGCGGTACAAGCCCGTCAGTCCACGCATGACGTAGTCCTGGTGCAAACCCGTGTTCAAAGCTATCGCCCCCCCAAAACATAACCCTATCTTAATATTCTACGGTGACTGCGGGACACCTGCCGCGTGACTCCAGAAACAGAATCGGATTCGATCTGTGGCTGCCTGGCAGCAGGTGCAGTCGTGAAGAAAACGCAGCAGAACTGCGTTTATCTAAACATCCTCGCCGTTAACCTCATATATTCTGAGTGAAAGACGCTCATCTTGACGGCTGAGGCCGAAGATGAGGTTTTTGTGCTTAAGGCTTTGGTTGAGGAACGTGACCAGTTTGTAATAGTCACCCTCCAAATCGAAGGAATCCTGTGCCAGGAGCTGCACATCCTTTTCCCCATAATTGCGGGGGGTTTCGGCCATCCTAAACCAGCCTCCTCTACGGTGGAGAGAATTAGTCAAAAGCAACGCTTCTTGGAAGCTCCTGCAATACACTGCAATTTGTGAGGTCGGGCCGCAGCGGAGTCACAGAGATGCAACCGTCGGCAATGGCGGCCATATCGATGCCAGGGCCGTTGTCCGCCGCTGAGGAAGTTCCGCCAAGCCAATAATACGGTATTCCCTTGGGGTCTCTGCGCTCTTCAAACATATTGTTGTATATGCGCATGCCCTGTCTTGTAAACCGCAGTTCCGGCGGGTTAGAACAACTGATGCCGTCCGGTATATTGACATTATACAGTGTATCCTTTCGCAAAGGAAGCAGATCATTTTGGAGCATGCGGCTGACCACAGCCGCGGCGTCCTCGAATCCGCTCGGGGACGTACCGCACAGTGAAACAGCTATGGCAGGAAAGCCGAGAATTAAGCCTTCCATGGCAGCCGAAACGGTGCCTGAATATAACACATCGGTACCGAGATTGGCTCCGCTGTTTATTCCGGATATGACTAGATCTGGCCTCCATCCCAGCGCTTGAACTGCTAGTTTGACACAGTCGGCAGGCGTACCATTGGTCATGAAGCTGTCCTGCAGTGAAGGTATCAGAGGTTGGTAGGTTATACGCAGCGGGTCATGCACTGTGATTCCGTGCCCAACAGCACTACGTTCGTGGCTAGGGGCCGCCACCATGACGTCACCTATGGACTGCAGCGCTTCAGCCAGGCTGCGCAGGCCTGTTGCATGGAAGCCATCGTCATTGGACAGAAGTATTTTCAAGAGCTGTCACCTTTCTCTAACGACGAACGTTATTTGAAGCTCGCACGGTTGATCCCGGGAGTGGACACCAGTTCGTCAAGGATTTGAATTCTATTGGCTTTAGGCGGAACTTCCACTGCCAACTCGACCGCTACCTCCCCTTCCGCTTCGGTGTACAGAGAGACATTGACCACATTGACATCGTGTTCTGCCATGGCTGTAAAGACTTTGGCCAGCTGCCCCGGTGTATCCTGGGCTTGAACCCGCAGAACTTCCTGTTTATGGGATAGATAAGCCCATTCCACGCGGTTCAAGAAGATGAGTGTCAGGACAACCAGTGCCGTGGCTAGCAGGGCCGGAAAGTAGAACCCGGCACCGATGGTCAGGCCAATGCCGGCCACCGACCAGAGACTGGCAGCGGTGGTCAAGCCGCGAATATTAGCCCCCTCTCGCATGATTGTCCCGGCGCCCAGAAACCCAATGCCGCTGATGACTTGGGCAGCGATCCGCCCGGGATCATAACCGCCTTCACGGCCGGTTTCCATACCCATAAACGCATAGGCGCTCACCAGCATCACAAGGGCAGAGCCAACGCAGACAAGGATGTGGGTTCGGAACCCTGCGGGCCGTCCGTGGCTTTCACGTTCAAGTCCAATCAATCCGCCCAGAATCAGAGCCAGGACGAGGCGTATGGCTATTTCAAGGTTTGTGAGTTCCAATGCTGCCTCCCCTTTCCTCCGCGCTCATCTTAAGTGCGGTGACGGCTATTCGGTAAGGCAGTACGGCAGCAAAAAGAAAAAGCTGCAAGCATTTGATCCCTGCAGCTTTACCGCCGCACTTGAAGGTATGGTTAGTCAAGTGCATTCTCGAAAGACCCTATGTACGATCATCGGCAGCGGCTTGCAGCACCTATGCTCGTCCTTACTGCCCGCTACATGCGCCGTTCAATTTTTCCTTTGATCCTGCAGAGGGCGTTGTCAATGGATTTCGTATGGGTGTGGAGGTTTTCGGCGATCTCTTTGTAGGAATACCCCGTGATATAGAACTGAAACACATTGTATTCGAATTCGGATAGGATTTCGCGGATCCTAGCCTTCGTCTGGCTGAGGTGTTCCCGGTTAATAGCGAGTGTTTCCGGGTCATCCACCGAGTTGTCTGAGAGCATTTCCAAAAGTGTCCGATCACCTTCGTAGTCATAGACCGGCTTGTGCAGGGATGTGTAGGAGTTAAGGGGGATATGCTTTTGGCGCGTAGTTCCTTTGATGGCACTGATTACGTTGCGTACAATGCAAAGCTTGGCAAACGACCAAAAGGATGATGATCCGCCGGAATAGTCTCGGATGGCTTTAAACAGTCCAATCATGCCTTCTTGCAGCACGTCGTCGGCTTCACCGCCCTGAAGGAAGTACGAACGAGTCCAGATAAACACCATTTTTTGGTATTTATTCAGGAGATATTCCTCCGCCAGGGGATCGCCTTGTTGTGCTAACACGACTAGTTCTTCATCGTTCAAGCATTGAAACCTTGGTGCCGGAGCTTCCATACACGCCCGCTCCTTCCGGTTGGCGATTTGGTGCTTCTTACGAATTCGACACAAATGTTCCAAATCCTGCTCGGGCATGCATAATAAAAGCCCTAAATCCATCGTTTTTGATGGAAATAGGGCTAGGTGTCTCGATCACAGTCGGATAACATACAGTGTGAATTTCCCTCCTTGTGAATCTAGGAAATCTTTACCGATACTTCGTGCTGGAAAATACCGCGCTTCACTTCTGTGGTTGTCGCGTTTTGTGCTGCAAACTTGTCTGTGAGATAATTGCAAGCGTCCCATGGGTCTACGCTGTCGCCGCACGTAAACACATCAATGGCAGCATAGCCCAGCTCCGGCCACGTATGAATGGCCAAGTGCGACTCAGAGATTACGACGACGCCACTGACACCTTGCGGACTAAATTGATGAAAGGCCACTTCCCTCACCTCAGCACCGGTTTCCAGTGCTGCTTCCACCATGGTTCGTTCGACCAGGTCCCGGTCGTTCAGCACCCCAGGGTCACATCCATATGCTTCGCATAGGATATGACGTCCCAAAGCATTTTTCATCCCATTCGTTGCCCCCTTTTCCTACGGATTGGAAACGATGAACCAACTTGAATTCTAGCAGATTGTGCTGGAATGTCAAGGATAAGATCGTCTATCGGTCTTCTGGCCCATTTTTCTGCGTTTTTCACCATTTTTCGCCGTCGATCACGCTCTCAAGAGCTAATTCCACATGGTGCCGGCTGAATCCTCCCTGAAGATATCCAATATATGGATGCCGCATAGGGGCATCTGCACTAAGTTCGATGGACGAGCCTTGAATGAACGTCCCTCCGGCCATGACTACGGGGTCTTGATAACCCGGCATATCGTCCGGTTCTGGGGCAAAATGGGCATCAATGGCTGAAGCCGCCTGGATTTGCCGACAGAAATGCAGAAGCCTGCTGCGACTACCAAACTTGACTGCTTGGATGATGTCCGTGCGCGGTTCTTTGGGCAGGGGCGATACCTCCAACCCCATTTGGGAGAACACTTGAGCTGCCAGAACAGCTCCGGCTAGGGCTTCGCCGACCACATGCGGTGCCATGAAGAAACCCTGCAGCAGCGTCCGGTTCAGTCCAAATGTGGGCCCAACACCGGCACCCAGACCCGGTGCCGTCAGCCACTCGGCAATGCGGTCAATGAGCGACTGCCTTCCCACCAAATAGCCACCGCTGACAGCCAGTGTGCCACCGGGGTTTTTGATCAACGATCCAGCGGCCAAATCAGCACCCACATTCGTCGGCTCGCATTCCTCAACGAACTCGCCATAGCAATTGTCGACGAACACAATGCAGCGAGGATTCCGTGTGCGAACAAGTTCAATCGCTTGCTGCAGTTGGCTCGTTTGTATCGACGGGCGCCAGCTGTAACCCCGTGAGCGCTGAAAAAGCACCATGTCAGTGTTCTTGGTCACCGTTTGCCGGATAGCGTCGTGATCCAAGCATCCGTCTGCGGAGAGAGGGGCTTCTTTGTAATGCACACCCTGCTGCAGCAGGCTCTGTTTGGCTGTGCCTGCTGTGCCGATGACCTGCTGCAGTGTATCGTAGGGAGGACCGCTGGCAGAAATCAGTTCATCCCCGGGTTTTAGCAGGCGCAGGCCCAAGGTAATGGCATGGGTGCCTGATACCAGTTGGGGACGCACCAAGGCGGCCTCAGTTCCAAAGACCGATGCATAGACCTGTTCCAAGGCCTGGCGCCCGAGATCATGGTATCCATAACCGGTGCTGTCATGGAAACAATGGGAGCCCACCTTCGCTTCATGAAAGGCTTCTAATACCTTTCGCTGGTTGTTCTTCTGGATTGCGTACTGTTCCTCCCAAATGGGGCGAATCGCCTCGCGGGCCTTATCAATCGGACGCATCGGCGGGCCGTTCCTTTTTTGTATCCCGAAGGATGGATTTAGCTTGGACCCGTTTGCCTGGAAGTTTTTCCAGTGTAGAATCACGCAGCTGTTTTTCAGAATGGATGGTAAGGCGGAATCGGCCGTCCTCTAACGGCATCATCTCCAGTTCACCGGTGACATCGTATTTGTTCCAAAGCAGTGAAGCTGTCTTTTCCATATCGTCTCTTGCATCAAACTCTAGAGCAATCGACTGGATCATGGTGCGTCCTCCTCATGTTCGTACTCGAAATGTGCTCAATAACCAGGCGGCGGCGACCATTCCCGCAGTGATCACCATCAGCCACTGGAGCCCCGCCGCTACTGAATGCAGATCTGCAGCCACACCCACGAATCCCGGTAGTACTGTGCGACCAATGGAGCCGAAGGTTATCAGGACGGCTGTAACCGTTCCCGCCAGCTGCGGAAAGTCTCGATTGGCCGTGGCTAAGCTGGTTGGAAGCAAGCCGGCAAAGAAAAACCCAGTTAGAAAAAATCCGATGCCGGACACTGCCACTACCGGCGCCCAGAGACTGGCGGCCATGGTCGCTGTGGACAATGCAGCGATTATCAAGAGCAGTCTTTCATAGGGCAGGCGTTCAGCCACGGCACTGCAGGCCAACCGCCCTACGGCCAAGCCAGCGCTGTAGAGAGCCAGCACAAATGACGCTGTCCAGGCCGACGTATGCAGAGCCTCCAGCAAAAACGTGTTAATCCAGCCCATGATAGCCGTGCCTACGCCTGTGTATCCGAAGATAATAAAACCCAGCATTACAATCCGCCAGCTCCATACATGTCGGATGTTACTCCAGGGCGATGCAGTACGCGCCGGAATGGCGGGAAACTGCTGCAGGTACATGTAGGTGAAGAAGAAAAGGGCCAAGGCTGTGGAGGCGGCAAATACTCCGCGCCAATGTACTACGCTTAACAGGCCTTGGGAGAACAGTGGTCCCATGATTGCACCAGCACCAAACCAAAAGTGCAGGCGGTTCAGTGCCGCTCCCTTCTTCTCATTGACCTCTGCAACCAAGGCATTCAAACCTGTGTCGATGGCTCCAAAACCTAGCCCAATGATCAGCCACACACCGAGGGCTATCCAAGGGGCGGAAGAAAGGGCGAAACCGGCGAAGCCTACAGCCCACATCAATGCACCAGTCAAGATAAACCTGCGCCGGCCTAGGATATCCGAGAAGAAGCCAGCGAAAAGGACTGCACCAATGATCCCGGCTCCACGCAGTGAGTACAGCGTCCCCGCTTCTGTAAGGGATAATTCTAAATCGATGATAATCAGCGGCAGTAAAGGCCCCATCATGTTGAGCAGGATTCCAAAAATAAAAAGGCCCAAGTTGGCACCTCGTGTCAGCGCGTGGATTGCTACCACCCCTATCCCTTGACTCCATGTTTTGTTGTAATTCCCATGGAACTCGCGTATATTTCGTTGCCTTGTACCCTACGGTGCTGTGGTCTCACTGCAAAGGCGCCACCCAGGCGCTTTTGCATCTATCCGACCGTCAGTCTGCACACCGCGTGCTTATAAATGAGGTATTCCTTATCTGCTTCTAAGAATATGGTAAAGGTGTCAAAGGATTTGACTGTACCTTTGAGCTGGCTTCCGTCGTTAAAGGTTACTGTAACAAACTTCTGGTCTTCCTTGAGGTCCTGAAGAAATTGATCTTGAACATTGATGTTGGTCTTCACGGCGATTCCTCCCAAACGGCTTTACCCTATAATTCCCCGCAGTTCGGAGCTGTTCCTGCAAACGTCGAGAATTCGATGGAAAACATGTTCTTCACAGGTCTCTGTGAGGTTAAACCAGTATATTTCCTTTCGCCGTCGAAACCACGACAGTTGTCGTTTGGCGTACCGCCTGGTATCCCGTTTCAGGAGATGCACCGCTTCGGAAAGGGTGATGCGACCCCGCAGATACCAGACGATTTCCTTGTACCCCAAGGCCTGGAGAGCTGTGGGTTGGTGTGGATAGCGTCTTATCAGTTCTTCTACTTCTTCGATCAAACCCTCTGCCAGCATGTGGTCGATTCGCTCTTCCACTCGATGATACAGGTCGGAGCGCTCCCGAGTCAGCCCGAACCAGAGTCCGTGGTACCGCGGCCCCTTCTTTCTGCCTTCTGCCTGGAGTTCACTCAAGGGCCGGCCTGTCCGCCGATATACTTCTAGAGCGCGGATGATCCGCCGCTGATCATGGGGGTGCAGTTTGGCCGCGGTTACAGGGTCTATTCGCTGCAGCCATTGGAACACCGCTGCCGGATCCAGTTGCCACTGACTGGCGAGTTCGCTTCGAATTGATGCATCGGCCCCCTGGTCAGGAAAGAGAAAGCCATCCATGAGGGCGTCAATATAAAGGCCTGTGCCTCCGCTGACAATGGGGATGTGTTGTCGTCGCTCTATATCGGAGATGCAAGCCGAGGCCCGGCAGACATAGTCGGAGACATTGAAACTTTGATCCGGATCAACAATATCCACCATGTGATGAGGTACCTGCCGACGATCTGCCGCCGACGGTTTCGCTGTTCCGATATCCATCCCTCTGTACACTTGCATGGAATCGGCAGAAACGATCTCCGCCGGGCACTGCTTGGCGAAAGCCAAGGTAATTTCCGTCTTGCCCACAGCGGTCGGACCCACGATAACTGGTAACTGCAATCTTGCATTCCTCCTTCAGACGCGGCCAAAGCGGCGCTGCAGTTCATGATGATCAAGGCGTACAATGATGGGGCGCCCGTGGGGACAGTGAAACGGATCATCGGCATCGGCCAGCTGCCGCAGAAGGCTGTGAATCTGACGTTGGTCGAGATATTCACCGGCCTTGACTGCGCCCCGACAGGCCATGGTCAGGGCCGCTTTGCCCTGCCAGCGATGGTCAGAGTCCACTTCTTCGGCAATGTCGAGGATATCCTGTTCCCAGGCACCACTGGTCCGCGACAGTTCCTGGGGGACACCCCGGAGCAAAAACGCAGAAGGCCCGAACTCCTCTAGTTCTAAGCCCAGTGCAGCCAGGGTGTCTAAATGCTGTCGCACGGCTTCGGCAGATCCGGTTGAAAACTCCAGTGTAACAGGCAGAATCTGCTGGACTGTCGGGCGCTGCTTTTCAGCCGCAAGAAAGCGTTCGTACAGAAGTCGTTCGTGGACAATGTGCTGATCCAGTATCCACAAACCCTGGTCTGTCTCCAAAAGGATGTAGCTTTGATATAACTGGCCGATGATCCGGCCGTTTAGAAGCCGGTCGCGAGCCTGCTGGCCGGCGGATGCAGCCGTGGGTGTACAGTCCTCGCCGTCGCCGGGGCCATGGGACGTCGCTCCATTGGACTGACGGTGCTCTCGAAGGGCTGCCTGTTCGCCATCATGATCTGCTGTGCCGTCCTGTCTTGGCCAAGAATCAGGTTTTTGTTGTCCCAATGGTGCTTTAGGAGCGATTTGGTCTTGGCCGCCGCTGTTCTCCCGGAGAATGGCATCCACCTGTTCCCAGGAACGGGGCGACCACAGCTTCTCTGGCTGCGGCGACGTTCCCGAAAATGGAAAGCTTGTCTGCCGGCTCTCGCTGCTTCCGGCTCCAGATTGGCCAGGTGTTTTTTGGGAGCGGTCCATTGCAGTGGAAAGGTCTGCCTCTTGCAGCGCCTGCCTTACTGCCTGGTTGATCTCGGAAGCCAGTTGCCGTTCATTTTGAAACCGCACCTCGGCCTTCGTAGGATGCACGTTGACATCGATGGTTTCGGGATCCACAGTGATGACCAGTACAAAGAAAGGAAACCGCCGCTGCGGAAGCATTCCCTGATAGGCGCGTTCGGCAGCATAGACGATGGCCGGCGCTTGAATCAAGCGGCCGTTCAGGATTACAACCTGTTCTCGGCGGTTGCCTTTGTTGATTTTCGGAGGGGCGACGCAGCCAGTCACACTTCCCCATTGGGCACTGTGCTCCAATTTTAACACTTGTTGTGCTCGATTCCTTACATAGGCTGCCGCTATGGCATCTAGCTGGTCCCCGGACCCCGGAGTATGGAAGATTTCCCTTTCATCGGCTGTGAGTCGAAAGGCAACATGGGGATGGGCAATGCCGAACTTGGCCATCAAATCAGCGATTTCCCGACGCTCGCTAGACGGAGATTTCAAGAATTTATACCGTGCAGGCGTGTTGTAGAACAGCCGCCTCACCTCTACGGTTGTCCCGGGCCTTGTTCCAGCGGGATGCTTTTCTGCACTGCCATCTTTGAAAGACACGGCATAGCCCCGGTCCACATCCCTCGTTCGGGTGAGCAGTGTCATCTCAGATACGCTGGCAATACTGGGCAGCGCCTCGCCGCGAAAGCCCAGCGATTGTATGGAGAACAAGTCGCTGACTGTGCGGATTTTGCTGGTTGCATGCCGCATAAACGCCCGCTCCAGGTCGTCTTCCGCGATGCCGATCCCGTCATCACTGACCTGGATAAATTCCTGTCCGCCCTCTTCTATCGTCACATCAATCCGCTCAGACTGCGCGTCCAAAGAATTTTCCACCAGTTCCTTGACCACAGATGCCGGACGCTCTACCACTTCTCCGGCGGCGATTTTATGACTCAATTCTTCGGGAAGCAGTTGAATCACACCCATGGGGGATTACCCACCTTCCATGATTTGTTTCCAACGAAACAAGATATCCAGTGCTTGACGGGGAGTCATCTGTTCAGGATCCAAGGATTGGAGTTCATCGAGGATCTCTTCGTCACTTTCACTCGGTTGGGAACCGCTGCTGTACTGGGCTGATTGAAACAGGTCTAACTGAACCGGTTTCTTCTGCCCGGCTTCTAGTTGATAGAGCAGGTCTTGCGAACGCCGGATGATACCCTTTGGTATCCCCGCCATCTTGGCCACGTTGATCCCATAACTGCGATCGGCATTGCCTCGCACGACTTTATGCAGGAAAAACACCTGTCCCCGGGATTCCTCAACTTCCACTCGATAGGCAGCCAACCCCTGCAGCGTTTCCTGCAGTTTGGTCAGTTCATGATAGTGGGTGGAGAAGAGAGTTCTAGCACCTAAGGAATCGTGTATATGCTCGATCACAGCCTGGGCAATGGCCATACCGTCGAAGGTGCTTGTGCCTCGGCCGAGTTCATCAAGGATGATCAGGGAGCGCTGTGTGGCATGGTGCAGTAGATGGGCGGTTTCCGCACACTCGACCATGAATGTACTCTGTCCTGTGCTCAAATCGTCACCAGCCCCGATGCGGGTGAAGATGCGGTCGACCAATCCGATGTGCGCCCTCTCCGCTGGAACAAAGCTGCCCATCTGTGCTAGGAGCACAATCAAGGCGTTTTGCCGCAGGTAGGTGCTTTTCCCGGCCATATTAGGACCTGTTAGCAGAAGTGTCTTCTCTTTGCTGTCCAAAAATAGATCGTTTGGGACAAACGCTGGCTGTACCGACTCGATGACAGGATGTCTGCCTTCCCTGACATCGAAATGCGGTTCCTCCCTGATTTCGGGTCGGCAGTAACGCTGCCGTGCCGCCGTTTCGGCCA
The DNA here is from genome assembly GCA_003551965.1 of Clostridiales bacterium. Lineage (GTDB taxonomy): Bacteria > Bacillota > Limnochordia > Darwinibacteriales > B1SED10-159 > B1SED10-159. The sequence continues at coordinate 32,347 of PUOC01000258.1, forward strand.
AACTTTGAACGGAGTCTAGCTCCGCAATGGCGGCAGCGGTAGCTTGGATGGCGTCCACGTGCTCCCGGACCCGATTGCGCAGGTCCACGAACAACTGGTATTCCAGTTGTTTGATTCGCTCGTCGGCCCCGAGTATCAAAGACTCTTTTTCCTTCAACTCAGGCGTTATAAAGCGCTCCGCATTGGACAGCGTCTGCTTGCGCATATAGGTCTCGGGAACCAAATGGATGTTGGGCTTGGTTACCTCCAGGTAATAGCCAAACACCTTGTTGTAACCTACCTTCAAAGATTTGATCCCGGTGTGCGAGCGCTCCTGTTCTTCCAAACTCTGGATCCACTGCCTTCCCCCTCGGCTGGCTTCCCGGAGTTCATCGAGTTCATCATGGAACCCATCTCGGATAATGCCTCCATCACGGATTACCAGTGGTGGGTCATCCACCAGCGCTTGATCGATGGTCCTCACGAACTCGGGCATGGTTTGGATCTGCTGCTGCAGTTCTGCTAATTTTTTCGCTTCTGCATCATTTAGCATGGCCCTGAGGCCGTTGGTATTCTGCATGGACTGGCTTAAGGCGCGCAGATCCCTTGGCGTTCCCGAACCGCTGATTAGGCGGCTTAAAAGCCGTTCCAGATCAAGAATGCCATCTAGTGCCTGGCGCAGATCATCGCGGAGACTGGGATTCGTTACAAGGGCATCGACGGCATCTTGGCGTTCCACAATCAGATCTATCTGCAGCAGGGGTTGCTGCATCCATGTGCGCAGCATTCTGGCTCCCATACTGGTTATCGTTTGGTTAATGATTCCGAAAAGAGAATGTCCTTTGCTGTCACCGAGGGATTGAAAGACTTCCAGGTTGCGCAAGCTGGCGCCGTCAATTGTCAGATATTGGTCCGTTCGATAGGTGCGGACATTTCGGATGTGTTCAGCCGTATTCTTTTGGGTATTCAGGATGTACTGCAGCGCGGCTGCAGCAGCCTGGACGGCGGTCCGTTTATGCAGACCAAATGCGTCTAGGGTATGGATTTCAAAGTGATCGAGCAGCAGCTTTTCTGCGGATGTGCGGCGGAGCATGCGCCGGTCTGCCTCCGCAGTAGGGATCTGCAGTGACTGGACCAACTCCATGGCATGATCCTGGGCCTGCATCTCTTGGTTGACTAGCAGTTCCACAGGAACGACGCGCTGCAGTTCGTCATTCAGGGCATCGACTGTGTCTATAACAGTCACCTTGAATTCCCCGGTAGACAGCTCAACGAGGGCTAGCCCAATATCCTGGGGCCCCTTAACGGCAGCCGCCAAGTAACGTTTGTCGGCACTGTCACCCGAGGCTTCTAGGTATGTGCCCGGGGTTACCACGCGGACTACGTCTCGCTTAACTACGCCCTTGGCCTGCTTCGGATCTTCCAATTGCTCGCAAATAGCCACGTTGTATCCCTTTTCCACTAGCGTTTGCAGATAACCAGACACAGCGTGATGGGGAACGCCGCACATAGGAAGCCTTTCCCGATCCTTTCCGGCGTCACGGCTGGTGAGGGTAATATCCAGCAGTCTGCTGGCCTGCTTGGCATCATCGCCGAACATCTCGTAAAAATCGCCCAGCCGGAAAAACAACAGGGCGTCAGGATACTGCTCCTTAATTTGGAAGTACTGCGACAGCATGGGGGTTACGGCCATTCCAACTCCTCCTTGCATACCCACTAAGTTCGCCGTCATCCAACTCTGCCCTTCTCCAGCCACAGGAATTCTCTCTGGAGGTCCCGGCGATCGTCAGGCGGCAGAACAAAAGGCCGGCCCCTTCATCTGCCCTCTGTTACGGCA
>PUOC01000073.1 GCA_003551965.1 Clostridiales bacterium
CGGTGTCGATGGGGGCAAGAAGCCAGGCAAAGCGTGCTTCTGTTCGTTGCAGTGTCCTCAGTGGTTTTGGCCTTCCTCAATAAGCATCCAGGAGACAATCTGGTGGTAGCGGTCTTAACGTAGACAACCCATGTGTTTGTCCTAAGACGTACAGGTGGCCGTCAGGAACGGACATGTAAGTCGGCACGAGAGAGGTGACTTGTTGCGCAGTTTGCCGCCTCCGCGAAGATCTCCCAATTGGGACCGGAGTGTCATGTTCGTAAGTCTACCTGCTCCATGCTGTAGGTACAGTGGCCTTGCGGCGGGAAATACAGAAGGCAGCAGTTCTGTCGTCGAATACATGGTGCGACCGTGTGTGATCCAGCGACAGAGAGGGGATGCGCGTCGCTGGACAGGGACTGCTGCAGGTTGGCTAAAGGTATCCCGTTCCGGGGAAGGAGGGCAATACCGTCGGCATGGATATCGGATAGAAACCTGCTTTACCGGGGCGTGAAGAAGTTCCAGGCATGACTTAGCCTACGCAAGCGCTGGATTTGATCCAATGGCTGCAGTGATGCGATATATTTTGCGTGGTCGGGACAACATGGAGGGTTTGATCCGTGGGAGACAAGGAGGGAGTTGCTCGTCATGCACGACTGGGTTGGACAAGATGCTTAAGCCGCACCCTTCGATGGCTAAGGTGGCGGCTTAAGTGTTCTAACTGTGTAACGTACCCGAAGAAAAGCGCTCTGCAACTAGGGTTCTGAAAGCGAAAAATAGGAGCCGTCTCCTAACGAGTCACTGTTCTATCGATACAGCTTTGGCCAAACAACCAATTCCGTGCTCCCCTGCACTTCTAAGAGACCGTCTTCGATCTCTATGGTCGTGGCGATCTCAGCCATGTCAAGGACGCCCCAGTTTTCTTCCATGGCTATCAAAGTCTCTTCGAGCGTGAATTTACTTTCACCATTCTCAAACCTTAACAAGACACTGTCGTCTATGACAGGTGTGCCGCTTGTCATCGGCAGAAGGGGCATTTCGAAAACGTCGACCTCTAGGTGTACATCAGCTTGATGGGTACCGTTGTAGTCAGTGATATGATTATACCCGTCAGTCATCTGCACAGTAATGGGCTCTTCGGGCAACATGGGTCTAGGATGGTTCAGCAGAAGTCCCCCTGGTTCTCCCACTGCGATATCTACCTGTTGTTGAGCGACAACCTCAAGTTGCATTTTCTGGTGCGGGATACTCACATAAACTCCTTGGTCATCGTTTGCATACCGGGCCTTGACCTGCAGCGTGCCTTTCCCGTCAGCAAACGTTACCCGTTGCTTAGTCCAACGCTCACTGTCACTTGGTCCATGTTTGTCCTGTGTCTCAAAGTAACCGTAATCTTTCTTGACCATCACTCCCGGACCAATATACACCCAGCTGTCGAAGCTTTCATTCAGCCACGTAATTCTATCTCTGTACTTGTTATAAACCTGAATTTCGATGGTTATGGTATCGCCTGACGTATATTCAATTGTGGTCCGGACATCGGCGGCTTTCATTTCACTGCCTTCTGGAACTGCAATTTCGGCCGTGGTCTGCTCGGGATCAACGGCATTGACCTGGCCCACGATCTCTTGCACATCATCCAACGTCAGCTCTGTTTCCTCGCCCAGTTCCCGCACATAATACTCCATGGCATCTTCATGGACATAATCAAAAATGGGGAAATTAAGGATATCCGTCAGTTCTTCTTCGTCCGTCGTCTCCGCATTGATAGCGGCCTCGATGTCCGCCAGATGGTAACCTACAATGCTCACATCGGCATCATCGTCAAAGGTCCAAGCCTCTGCCTCAAACCAATATGCTTCGGCCTCCACAGCTACCTCAGTCGGAGCGTCGAGTGTCAGGGAAACCTTGCCGTCTTCATCGGTTTCGTATACGCCTTCATTCGCCAATATGTTTAGCTTCTCGATGGGCTGTCCTTCTTGGTCTACTGCGTCTATCTGGACAACAAACGTTTCTGTAGTTTCCGGGTCGGTGACATCACCACCGCCGCCGAGACAAGCGCTAAGTAATAATACAGCCAGGGCCAATGCCGACCAACTAAGGTTTTTCCGGGATTTCACGATTGTTTGGCCTCCTAGAATTGAAATTCTTGCATGTTCTAAATCAGCAAATGTCAGCTTGTGTCCCGACTTTTAGGTCGGCCTTGACAACACCCCCTTCATAGCTGTCTGTAGATCAGCCCACACTCTTAACCGTCCCCAAAGGTGGTATACTCACGTTGAAACAGTGCCTCTCGCAGCGGAATCGTGCTTATGAGGAACGGACCCGGCTGTGCCGTTTGTATGTTCCAGCGTGTCCGGCGAAACTAAATTGATCCTCACCTTCCTGGCCGCTGCGACGGCCTATGGGCTACATCGTCTGCTGAAAGCTGGTTCCTATTGCGGGTTTGCCGAATCGGCCTGCAATGCGCCGTCGCGGCATGCGGGCAGGGGACAGTCTCGAGCCCCGCAATTCCCAGAGCAGCAGGGAATGCTCGGCCGCGACATTACGCCTTTGAGGTCGCAGTCGAAAATCACAGACCGTTCGTGCCTAAACACGCCCAGACAGGAACCAGATGCAGATGTGGGCAGGCATGCGACTGATTCCCTAGCATTCTTATCGGCAGAGTGATCTTTTCTCTTTAATCTGCAAAGAAGGAAACAGATGCAGTGATTGAACCCTTACTGCGAGGCGTCAGTGGCCGGTGTTGCGGTAATCAGCCGAGAAGCAGCGCCATGCGCTGGTCCTTTTCGGTGCCGTTGCCGCGTGGTACATTGGATCCGCCGCACTCCGTCTTAGAAATCAGTTCTGCGATCAATCTTTCGAAGCTCCGCATGCAGGGGCCCGGAATTCTGTGAACTACTTTGGCGTCATCGTTTCCGTATCCCAGGGCGACACCCAGCGAGGGAACCATCGAATGCAGCCACCATGGCATGATTAGAGCCGTCTTGCCAAGCCAAGGTCTTTCGCAAACCGTCCCACACCTATGTGCGCAGCGATGCGTTGTCGGTTCCAATAGTTGGATTCATCCTATACCCGACGGATTCTTTGGCGCCGTTTTGGCCGCCCGGCATTTCTGGACGTGGGGATGAAGGTTTGGGCTGAAATCGGCAACAGCCAGTCGCTTTCGACGAATACAACCGGGAAGGCAAGGGGCCGGAGGCCGGTGTCTGGGCAGCAAAGAACCATCGGCTGCTGGGGTGGGCGACAGCATCGCTTCGTCCTGTGTGGCGGCTTGGGTGAGAGGGGCAGTTGGTGACCGCTGCTCCTGTTGCGGAGGCACCAACTGCCAGCCATACCACGGCTGACGCAGAGAGCACGCAGTCTTCTTTCCCTTCCATTCCCGTGTCAGTACCGTCGGGCGCACCGAGTCGGCCTTATGTATTGATCCAGGAATGTGTTTATGCACCAAAAGAAACCGCCCCGCAATGGCGGGGCGGACAGAGGGTCTCGCTATTGGGTCAGTCGAATCACATTCCAACTGGCTTTGGGAAGCCCAGCGGTCAAGCGGCCGTCGGTAAGGTCTGCATCGCCGCCGCTGTGGGGGGTGACATTGTTGGGTTGCTGTTCGGTATTGACCGCTTTCAGATCGCTGTGCTCCAGCACCAAGTGTTCGGCAACCCGGAGGCCGTCGAAGCTGCGCATATCGGCATCCAACTGCAGGACATTGTTCAGATCGCGGTTGACGGCAAACACGGTCACCTCGCCCCATTCCTCATTGTAAACAGCCAAGCTGTCCAGATAGGGGACTTCTTCGAAGTCTTTGCTGTCATAGACGGGACAGTCGACGATGGTATGGAGGACGGTCCCATGTCCGTAGAGGGATGTGTGCATGAAAGGATAGAAGATCGTCTGGGCCCATGCGCCACCACCTGTGCTGGTCATGATGGGGGCGATGACATTGACCAGCTGGGCCAGGCAGGCGACTTTGACCCGGTCAGCCCGCCGCAGCAGCGACAGGAGCATACTGCCGACCAGCAGCGCGTCCTCGTGGGTGTAGACATCTTCCAGGAGCGGCGGGGCTTCCTGCCACGGCTCCACCTGGCGATCCGCTTCGTTGGAGTGGAACCAGACATTCCATTCATCGAAGGAAAGCATCATCGTCTTGCGGCTGCGTTTCTTTGCCTTCACATAGTCGCAGATCGACACGACCGATTGGATATAGGTATCCATGTCCAGGGAACGGGCCAGGAAGTTGGCCGTATCGTTGTCCCGGTTGCCGTAATAGGTGTGCAGGGAGATGTAGTCGGCGAACTCATAGGTGTGCTCGAGAACGGTAGCCTCCCATTGCGGGAATGTGGCCATGTGCCGATTGGAGCTGCCGCAGGCCACCAGCTCAATGCCGGGATCAACCCATTTCATTGTCTTGGCGCTTTCCAAGGCGATCCGGCCGTACTCGTCGGCCGTTTTGTGGCCAATCTGCCATGGCCCATCCATTTCATTGCCCAGGCACCATGTTTTGATTCCATGGGGCTGTGACCAGCCGTGTTGCCTGCGCAGGTCGCTCCAATATGTGCCGCCCGGATGATTGCAGTATTCCACCAAACTGCGGGCCGAGTCGATGCCTTTGGTGCCTAGGTTGACGGCCATCATCACTTCAGCCCCTGCCTTATTGGCCCAATCGGCGAACTCATTGACTCCCACTTGGTTGCTTTCCACTGTTCGCCAGGCCAAGTCCAGCCGCCGAGGCCTTTCTTGCTTGGGGCCGACGCCGTCTTGCCAGTTGTAGCCGGAAACGAAATTTCCTCCGGGATAGCGTACGATCGGAACATTGAGTTTCTTGACCAGATCCAAGACGTCATGTCGGAAACCATCTTCATCGGCGGTGGCGTGGCCCGGCTCATAGATGCCGCCATACACCGCCCGTCCAAGGTGTTCAATGAATGCGCCGAACACCCGCTTGTCCACGTCGCCCACCCTAAAGTCCTTGTCGATTATCATGCGCGCTTTACTCTGCAATGATCATGTGACCTCCCTCTCGCAAACCGTTTCTGCTTCCCCTTGGCAGTGTTCATCATCCTATTCTTTCTTGCAATGTCAAACAATCCCTGCAGACCCAGCCATGTAAGTCGCTGCCGGTGGGTTACGGGCTTGGGCTTCAGCGGGATGGATGCAGTCCGAACTTCGGCGCCGAGGCCGGGCTTGGTCATCTTGGGACAGCTAGTGACTCCGCCTCTTAGGTTATGGGATTCGTTCGTTATACTAGGACTGCCAGGCGCGATGCGGAGAGTTCCGACAACCAGCGGTTCCAACCCGCTAGCGCAGGGCGCGGCGTTCTTGGCGGTTCAGACCCTCGAGGGCGTCAGAGAACGCTTCTTCCCATTGGTCCTTGAATTCCTTATACAACTCCGGATGTCGTTTGCGGATATCCTGCAGGCCGCCGGCTAGTTCTATCTGCGCTTCCGTGGGGGTGAGCCCGACATGAGCGGCGATTTCTTCGAGATCCATGTAATCTGAGAAGGAGTCCGGTATTCCCATGCCTGCGCTGCCGAACCACCAGGCAACGATGGCCGTGGCACCCGGGTAAATCTGATCGTCCTTCATTAGTTTCCGGAGTTGTGCGAATAACTTCGTCCAGCGTTTGAGTTGGCGCCGCTGTTCGCGATACTGTTTGTTCTTCGGATCAAGCTGGCAGAGAAGATCGGCCAGAAACAAAGCTTCCCGAGGCATGCCGTGCGATTCCAGATACTCGAGGTTGTTCCAGTACAGCTCCTGCAGCTCTTCCTGCTCTTCCGGATCGGAAAACTTCTTGGCATACTGGACCATGTTTTTCAGGACCACGGATTTCTTATCCAAGCGATTGAGCCGAAACATCACTTGGACATAATACAGAGACGCTTCGGCCTCCTCAATGGACATTTGGCTGAGGTGCGGCAGGATTAATTCGCCCAACTCCCAAGCTTCTTCTTCCCGCCCCAGAACGGAACAGGCCACGGCCTGGTGAAAAAGCAGCTGCGGTGAACACTGCGGGTGGATGGCTCGGCGTTCTGCAGCCCAATCATATATCAATTGATACTCTTCGGCATCCTCGGCGGCGCTCAGCAGATCCAGGTAGAACTCGGATCGCTGCACATCGCTTCCGTGATCGACCGCCTCTTCGGCGTGAAAGAGAAAAGCATCCTTGTCTTCCCGTGCCACGAGATAGGCTTGGGCCAGGATGGCATGGTCCTCAGGCAGGTCGGGCAGGCCAGCCGTTGCTTCCATTCTTTCCACGACCTCATGCCAATCGTCCCTTCGCGCGCACATGGCGATCTCTCTGCGGATATCATCCAGCTGCAGGCCAGTGCTTCGTTCTTGATCATACAGCCGTCGTTTCTCGGGATCGCGCAACCTGTCATAGGCCGCGCGTACTTGCCGAAACTGCTCCGGATGCGTTTCCGGGGGATACTCCTTCACCTTTTGTACATATTTCTCTCGGATGCGGTCTTGGGAAATGCGTGAGTTGGTTCCCAAGACGGCGTAAAGGCTCCGCTCGTTTTTCGCAGAACGGCGCTTTGGCATTAGGCATCATCCTCCAATTCCACGTCCATAATCGCAGCAAAGAGGCGATCGGCCAGTTCTTCCAAAATGTCATAGTTCTCCTCTTCCAGTGCCTTTTCACAATCCTGCAGGCACTGTTGGATATCGGCGCGGCTAGGCTCGTCTAGTTCGTCCAAAATTGCTTTGGCCCTAAGCAGCAGAGCCCGTGTTTCCTCCATGAGCTCTGCAGGGCTGCTTTCACCGTCTTCGTCATCGAAATCGTCGAAGAGATTGGGAAGCTCCGGCTGCTCGTATTCTACCGTACTGCCGGGAACGGTGCTTGGTGTATCCATTTCCAGATCCCGGATGCGCTGCACACTGCGGAGGAACGCTTCTTGCGAGTCGCGATCAAATTCGTCTTCGATGGATATCGACATTTCCCGGCGATTCTTAGGAGAGCGGGCGGACACCTCCAGCAGACCGTTGAGGTTGTACGCAAAGGTGACCTCGACCTCTTCCTGTTCCGCGAAATTCAGCGGCAGGCCCTCCAACGAAAATTCGCCTAGATAGTGGTTCTCCTCTACCCATCCGCTTTCGCCTTGAAAGACACGGATGGCAACGGCGGTCTGTCCCGGCGCCAACGTGTAAAATGTGTTGGTTCGTGTAGCCGGGATGGTGGTGTTTCTAGGAATCACGACAGCAAATCGATCTGGTACCATCGTTCCATCGGGTTGGTGCTGCATGGCGGCCACGCCCATGGAAAACGGGGCCACGTCGGTGGTGATCAGTGTATCGGATCCGATCAGTCCCGCTTTCATTCCCGCCTGCACAGCAGCGCCCAGGGCCACCGCTTCATCGGGGTGCACGTCGTCCCGGGGCGGGCGGCCGAAGCGCTCTGTCATCATCTCTTTTACCCGCGGAATGCGCGTCGAACCTCCGACCAGCAGCACATGGGTTACGTCGGCGGCCTCGGCTTCGGCCTGGGAAAGCACGTCTTCCACATGCTCCATGGTCTTCTCCAGCAAGGGAAGGATCATCTCGTCAAACATAGACCGGGTAATCGTACGGGTGAGACCCACGGGTTCATCATCCTTGAAGCAGAGCAGGGGGATGACCAGTTCCACTTTCTCGTCATAGGACAGTTGTTTCTTTGTCTCTTCGGCCTTTTGTTTCAGCAGTGCTTTCGCACGCAGATCCTCGAGGGGATCAATATCGTGCTCCTTGCGGACCTCTTCGGCCAACCAACCCACCAGCAGCCAGTCGAAGTCTTCACCGCCTAACTGGCTGTCACCGGTGGATGCCTGCACCTCTAGGATGCCGGAAAAGGTTTCTACGATGGAGACGTCGAAGGTGCCGCCGCCCAGATCGTAGACAAGGTAGCGGGCGTCCTCGTCGGCTCGGCCGAGGCCGAAGGCCATGGCAGCCGCGGTGGGTTCATTGACAATCCGATCGACTTTGAACCCTGCCAGTTCGCCGGCTAACTTGGTGGCCCGGCGCTGGGCTTCGTTGAAGTACGCCGGGACCGTGATGACAGCCTCCAGCTTCTGGGCGGGTTCTAGCTGCAGATAGTCCAGGGCCCAGCGTTTGAGTTCGCGGACAATCAGGGATGAGACCTCTTCCGGGCGCAGCGTTTCATCTCCTAGGGCCAGGGTAACGTCGGAGCCCATGGAACGCTTGACGGCGCTGATGGTGCTCTCGGGCATGGCAATTTTGGCCGCCTCGGCCGTGGAACCGACCACAGTACCTCCACCAGCCGGCCGGTGTACCACCGAGGGCAGAATACCCTGGGCGCCTTCGGGGGAGGGGATCAAGCGGGGTTTGCCTTCAATGATAGTGGCCGCTGCGGAATTGGTCGTGCCTAAGTCGATGCCGATCACCGGCATTGCCTTACTGGGCTTCTCGGTCATGGTGTTCCTCCTTAATGGTCAATACAAGGGCTTTTCGCCGCACGGTTCCATCGCTTTGGGCATAGCCCGGCCGCAGGACTTGAACCACGGTGTGCGGCGCTCTCGGTACGGCGTGGCTCCCATTCCAGACGGCGGCTGCTTCTTGGACCGTGACCGTATCAGCGGCCTCGGCCCGTTCGGGGTTAAACGTTTCGCCCAACGGTATAATGGGCGCCACATGAAAGGCTTGCAGCTGGCTGCGGATGGTGCCGGCCCACTGCTGCAGCAGCTGTTGCCATGGGCCGTTCGAATCACCGCCCCGGGACAGAGCTGTATGGATGTCGTCGAACAGGGACATGTAACCGGTGAGTGCTGCTTCAAGCCGGTTTTCCACAAGGGACTGGTCCTCGGCAACCTGTTCCAATTTTTGCAGGCGCTGTTGGACGTTCTGCCAGTGACTGTCCTGCTGCTGTGCCCATTTGTACTGCAGCCGTGCCGCTTTGCTGGCCGTTTTTTCCAGTTCTTTCTGCTGTTGGGCAAGGGCCTGGATTTGACCATGCACGCCGGCCATACCCTGCTTGATCTCCTCCAATACCCGTGATTGCTCCTCCAGCTGTTTCGCTTGGCGCTCCGCCTCTTCATGGCGGCGCCGAAAATAGTTCCAGATCACACTGACAACTCCTGACATGGGTTTTGACATACAGATGGATCTTACAGACGATCGCGCAATGGCGTCTGAAGACCTATCCTAGATTAATTCAAATTCCGGGTATGGATTCCCTGCCATGTTCGCGAAAAAGGCCGCTCTGATTAAGAACGGCCTCCAGAGGGGTTTTCGCTACTGCTTTCTATCGGCGGGGAAAGAGCCAAAGGGCTGATTGAGCCACAGTCCCGTGATTTCGTCGTTGTCACGGATAAACTCCAAGGAATATCCGTCGTAATCCTTGGCGGCGAAACGCTTTTCCCGCTCGGGCAAAAAGACCAGGGCCGGCTGCCCGGGAACATCCAGCGCCAAGCGGTCGCCCTGGACACGAACGGTCAGCATCATTCCCAGCAGTTCATAGGAACCGGCAAACTGTTCCAGATATGCCTCTTCATAGAGTTCCGGGCCGGCGGTGAAGGCAAAGGCAACGGGATCGGTACTGGCATCCAGAGGCAGTGTGGCCTGGGTAATGAATCCGTCCAAATCGGAGTGGAAGTGCACCGGAAGGTGCAGGCCCACAGCTTGCCCGGGGATCCGTGCCGCAAAGACATCGTAGTGCCAGTGGAGTAACGGTGCTTCCTCGCCGAGGAAGCGCAGCTTCAGCTGTTCCTCTTCTTCAGACCAGATTGTCTCGATCCGGCCGTAGCCGGGGTGTTCGAACAAACCAGCAAATTCCGGCAAGGGACGGGATGGTTCTGTGTCCGGTATCTGGCGCGGCGGCCGTACCGAATCTTCGGGCATTGCGGCAGTGGCCTGCTGCATACGCCCAGTCCAATCCACCGGCTCCCGATCTGTGACAATATCCGCTGTCCGGTATACGGCCAACTGCGGCAGTGGGCTGTTGTTCATGTTGGTCAGGACCACGATGCCCAGACGTTCTTCGGGGATGAACGCAGTTAAGGCACTGTAGCCGTCGATATTGCCGCCGTGGTGAACTAACACCTGTCCCCGGTAGTCGTCGACCATCCATCCCAGCGCGTA
>PUOC01000142.1 GCA_003551965.1 Clostridiales bacterium
CATATCCCGGAATGCCAAAACAAGACATGAAATGAGGAAAAATGATGGATAAGCAGGAATTCAAAAATCCGGACAGTTATTACCGCACAGCTCCATTCTGGTCCTGGAACGACAAACTAGAACCAGAAGAGTTGGTTCGCCAGATCCGCTTGTTTAAGGAGCAAGGGATTGGCGGCTTCTTCATGCATCCCCGCGGCGGGATGGTCGACCATTACATGGGACAGAGCTTTATGAATGCTGTCAAAGCATGTGTCCAGGAAGCGGATCGATTGGACATGAAGGCGTGGCTTTATGATGAAGATCGCTGGCCTAGTGGCTTTGCCGGCGGCAGAGCCGTTCAGGGCAGAAATGAGCTTCGAGGCAAGTTCCTGGAGATGATAGAGATCGATGCAGAAGACTTGGCAGGGGATACCCACTGGCTGAAGGTGTTTGTCAGGAAAGGGGACGTTCTTGCGGATGTAACCCAGTCAATTCCCCGGCAGGGTTCGGTGTTGGCCTTTAGAGTGGGTTACTGCGATCCAGACCCTCGCTTTAACTACCAAAGTTATCCCGATCTCTGCTGCAAGGAAGCTGTAGAGGCCTTTATTGAAGTTACCCACGAGATCTACCGGCAGGAAGTTGGCGAAAGCTTTGGCGGGGTTGTTCCCGGGATCTTTACCGACGAACCACATTTTGATGTGAGCCGCCAGGGACAGCACGTGTTGACTTGGTCCCAAAACTTCCGTGATGAATTCCGGCGCCGCAAGGGATATGACATTCTCGATCATCTACCTAAGCTTTTCCTCGCCACCGGTGACTACCGGAAACTTCGCTTTGATTACTGGGATGTTCTTTCCAGGATGTTCATCACGGGTTTTACTGAAACCATCTACCGTTGGTGCGACGAGAGCAATCTGGAGTTTACAGGGCACTTCTGGGACCATACGTTCCCTTCACCAGCCCGCACTGGTTCGACCATGCCTCACTACGAGTTTATGCACGCGCCCGGCATTGATCTGCTCTTCAACACCGCTGAGGAAAGAGATCAGTATGGCAATGACCTGATTGTGAAAGAGGTTTCCAGTGTAGCAAACCAGCTCGGTAAGCATCGGGTCCTGTCAGAGACGTATGGCGGCTCCGGGTGGGATCTCAATTTCGTCGATCAAAAAAGGGTGGCCGATTGGCAGCTGGCCTTGGGAATTAATCTGTTCTCCCAGCATCTTTCCCTTTATTCTCTGCGAGGATACCGGAAACGAGATTTTCCGCTGTCGTTTCTCGACCACCAGCCGTGGTGGGATAGCTATCGATTGCTTGGCGACTACATTGGCCGTCTAAGTTACGCATTGGCCCAGGGCGATCCCTGTGCCGATATTCTGGTTCTGCACCCGTCTAGTTCCACCTGGGCAGAATACAATCCCGCCGGAGATGACGAAGCCTTAGCGAAGATCGAAGACTCGGCGAAACGGTTGACCAAATCCTTAAGCCAACTGCAATGTTTCTTCGATCTAGGAGACGATATCATCTTAGAACGCCACGGCCAGGTGACTGATGCTGGATTGATGGTTGGCAACATGACGTATAGCACAGTTATTATACCCACTGTAACTACCCTGCGTCGATCAACCTTTCTGTTGCTGCAAAAGTTTGCGGCCAATGGTGGCAGAATTGCCGCCGTCGGCGACCTCCCCTCACTGCTCGATGGCGAAGAGAGCAGCGCTCTCGCGGAGTTTATGTCCAGTTCGCAGGTGAAACGGATTGCACCGGATAAGGTTTCGCTGCAGCAGCAGCTGAAGGAATGGCCTGTGGCCGCAGTGATGCTTAAGGAGAAAACTGGCAAGGATCTGTCTGCGATATATGCCCACCGGCGGACGCTGGACTCAAAGCAGATCGTGTTCCTCTGCAGCGTCGACAAAAAGGAATCCTATGATGTCAGCTTTCAGCTGGCCGGCCCCTATTATGTGGAATGCTTTGATCCCATAACCGGTGATACGGAAACACTGCAAACATATGAACAAGAGGGCACTTACTACATCGACCTCGTGTTCCACCCGGTCGGGTCCCACTTGTTGGTCATTGATCCAGTGCGGAAGGCCGAGGCTGCAGATAGGCTGCAGCAGCCCGCATCACCCAGTTCTGAGCTGACTCTAGGGGAATGGCAGATCACCCGCCAGGATCCGAACGCCCTGACCATTAATTGCTGCAGCGTCTCTCTTAACGGCGGGGAGTGGGAAGATCCCGATAATGTTGTGTCAATCGATGACTCTCTCAAAGACCGCTTGGGAATTGAGCGGGGGCATATTTTCTCGCGGCAGCCTTGGATGTACTCCCCAGAGGAAGGGGAGAGCAGAGCTTCCGTTAAGGCTCGTTATACCTTTAGAGTGAACCGCGAGCTCACAGGATCGGTCATGTTAGCTGCCGAGTCACCGGATGTTTTTGCCGTATCCGTGAACGATATACCCGTGCAGCCTACGGGCAGTTTCTACAAGGACCGTGCCTTTGTGCTCTACGATATCAAAGAAGCTGTGGGCAGCGGTGACAATCATGTGGTACTAGAAACAGACCAGTACGGTGTCCTTGTCACCTTGGAAAGCGTTTATATTGTGGGCGACTTCGCCCTGACCAGAGACGGAAATAGTTTTTCTTTGGTGCCCGAACCAGCCAGCCTGCCCTTGGGTGATTGGACTACACAGGGCTACCCTTATTATTCAGGGCGGATGTGTTATACCGCGAGCTTTGATATCCCCGCCGATGGCGGGCCCGTTTTCCTGAAGTTAGCCGACATCCAAGCCGTGGCTGCACGAATCTATGTAAATGGCGGAGAAATGGGTGTGGTCGGCTGGCCTCCCTACAGACTGGATGTAAGTGAGGCCTGTGCGCCGGGCCGCAATGAAGTAACAATTGAGGTAATGAACTCACTGCAAAACCTACTGGGTCCCCATAGTTACCAAGAGACGGAAGGGATTATTACACCGGCATCCTTCTATTCCAGGCAAGCAGTGCGTTTTGAACCCAGTGGGTTTGGAGGTCACGCAGTGATTCAAATTGGATAACTGCAGGAGGCAACAACCTAGGCGGCGGCAGAATAGGCTGCGATGGATCAGCGGCCGTCGCCCAATGGGATCTTGGCTCCGGCGGGCTGATTACTGATGCCTCTGCTTTCCCGAAGAAATGATGCCCTTGGCCGCAGTAAAGAGGGTGATTCAACAGGGGCGGAGCGTTCACGATTTGAGGAGGCCGGAGCTGTGATCGCCTGCGAGCGTATCCTCAGGTTGGTTCAGCCAATGGCACAGCCTATGGTTCTGTTCTTAAATGCCTTGGCAGAGCGCTTTTTCCGAATGCCCATACCATGCCATTTTGGCGAAACCTGGCGGATTGGAGTTTTTGGCAACGTCACAACCGATGCAGTACTGACGCACCAGAGCTAGGATGAACTGGTGCTCGTGTTGTTCGAGGTTTCTCCGAAAAATTTCGTGCGAATAGGCCTGGACATGTCAGACGAGATATGAGATACTAGTGTGGGAGCTCAGGCAAAGGGGGCACACACGGTGAACAACAACGAAACCTTGCTTTGTGGACGCTGGTTTAGCCGCGACGAATTGGATGAGATCATCGAGACGACTAGATTGTTTCCTGCACTGAGTAGAAGAGAATTGGCGAAAACACTCTGTGAGAATCTGGATTGGACTGCTCCCAACGGACGTCTGAAGGTGGATTCTTGCCTGAGTCTTTTGCAGAAGTTAGAAGACCAGGCGATCATGACTCCGCCGGAGAAACGTGTTACAGCGCCTACGGGGCCTAGACGTGTGGTGCAAGCGACAGCCGACACCGACCCCGAAGAGAGGCTCACGGGAACCGTGAACGATGTTCCTGGAGGAGTCGAGGTTTCCTTGGTTTCGGACTTGGAGGTGCAGTTATGGAATGAATACATCGAGCGCTACCACATACTAGGCTATCGGCAGCCCTTTGGAGCGCACCAACGCTATTTTATCACGGCCGGACACGATGTCAGCAGGCGGCTGGGCTGCATGCTGTTTTCGGCATCGGCCTGGTCGTTAGCGGCAAGAGATACATGGATTGGCTGGACACCGGAGGATCGTTCACAGCGATTGCGTTTTATCGTGAATAATTCTCGATTCCTCATTTTTCCATGGGTCCGACTCAAGAACCTAGCCAGTAAGAGTCTATCCCTTGCGGCGAAGCGGTTGCCCAACGATTGGCAACACCGCTATGGGTACCGTCCCGTCTTACTGGAAACATTTGTGGATGAGGCGAACTATACGGGAGCGAGTTACAAAGCCGCAAACTGGCTTTTAATAGGAAAAAGCTTAGGCCGGGGACGAATGGATCGCCATCAACAATTCCTCTCCACACCGAAATGGATCTTTGCTTATCCTCTTCATCGGCAATTTCGTGACGTGTTGCGAGGTAACCGAGATGAGTAAACAAAGCCGCCGACCTAGGCGTGAAGAAGCCAAGAAGAAGCGGAAACAGGACAAGGCGGCCCGGAAGGCGCTGCATGGTCGTCAGAGAAGCCAAGGGCTTGAACCTCGTTCCCGCTCGACACCTTCGAATTGCCTGTCCAAAGACAAGACCGTTGAAGAGGAGACCCGGTCGCGGCAAGAGACGGTAGAAGCGCAAGTCACCGTCATACGCTCCCAGTTGCCGAAGTTGCTTGCTCGGCTAAGGACCATCCCTGACCCGCGCAATCCGCAGCGGATCAAGCATAAGATGACGGTTGTCCTGCTCTATGGCATTCTGATGTTCGTCTTCCAGATGAGTTCTCGCCGTGATACAAACAGCAAAATGAGTCAGCCGCAGTTTTTGGAAAACCTGAAACTGCTATTCCCTGAGCTTGAAACGTTACCCCACAACGATACGCTCTGGCGGTTGCTTTCACGCATCGAGGTGGCAGAGATCGAGAAGGTTTTGGCCGACCTGGTACGAAGCTTGATTGGGTCCAAGAAATTCAGGAATTACCTAACAAAATGTGGCTACATGATTGCGATTGATGGCACCCAGAAATTCCGCAGAAATACGCCGTGGTGCAGCGAAGCCGTCGCAAGTCGTACTGGCAGCGAAACGGAAGAGGGAGAGCGTTCCAAGCAGTACAGTGTGTACGTGTTGGAAGCCAACCTTGTCTTTGCCAATGGGCTCACGCTGCCGTTAGCGAGCGAGTTCATCGAAGTGACCACGAAGGAGGGGGAAGGCTCCAAGGAAAAAGACAAACAGAAACAGGACTGCGAGTCGAAAGCCTTCAAGCGCCTCGCCAAGATCATAAAGTCTAGGTTTCCTCGCTTACGCATCATGGTATTATTGGATGGCTTGTATCCGAATGGACCGGTCTTTGCCATCTGCCGGAGAAACAACTGGGACTTCATGATCGTGTTGCAGGATAAGTGCCTAAAGGCAGTCTGGGAAGAAGCCCATAGTCTGCGCAAACTCGACACAAACCGGGAACACACCTATGAGCAGAACTGGGGTGACCGCCGTCAAGCATTTTGGTGGGTCAACGACATTGAGCACTCGTATGGACCCAACAACCGCCACAAGGAGATCTTGCATCTCGTTGTATGTGAGGAAACCTGGGAAGAGATAGAAGCTCAACAGGTTGTACGGAAGCAGTCTCGTCACGCTTGGGTTTCACGTAAGCCCCTTACGAAACGCAACGTACATGAACGTTGTAACGAGGGAGCTCGCCACCGCTGGGGCGTAGAAAGCAGCATTCTGGTAGAGAAAAAGTACGGATACCAGAGTGAGCATTGCTTCGCCTTGGATTGGGAAGCCATGAAAGGGTACCACTATCTCATGCGGATAGCCCATTTGCTCAATGCGCTGGCGAATCGAACCAGGGCACTTAGACAGAAGGTCTCTGAGCTAGGGCTCACGAGGCTTATGGCGTTCATTGTCACTACGCTCAGCGGCAAATGGTTGGATCCGGAGCGTATACAGAACGTGATTCACGGACCGAGTCAATTACGCTTGGAGTGACGCAAACGCTAAACAGTAACAATCCGGAAAGACCGTCCCATAGGTGTATTAAGGTTACCCATTTCTCGAGCCTTCCGTTGTCTAGAACCAGCGCCGTGAGATTTTTCGATAGTCTGACGTCTCGACTTAACTCGATTGAGTCCAGACGTCTGTGTTCGAAAGCTTGAGTTAGCTCAAATTCTATTGATGCGTCAGCACTGCAACCGATGAACCACACTTGTAGTCTGTTTCACCTTGTAGTATAATTGATCAGCGTGGAGGGGTGCCAGAGTGGACGATTGGAGCGGTCTTGAAAACCGTCGAGGGTTTGCGCCCTCCGTGGGTTCGAATCCCACCCCCTCCGCCACTGTATTCGATAACCCTGGTGCTATCGGGCACAGGGTTTCTTTTGTACTCAACTAATCTGAAAAAGCAGAGGAGATTTGTGCGGTTCTGTCGTATTGATAGCAGTAAAGGTTTTTGCTGGCATGGTTTTGGGGGGGCATGCGGCAGCGTTGTTGTGGAACATGGGGACTGTTAGGCGATTGGAGTACCAGACGAACGGCGTAATTGCCGGAACAGTTGTTTCGGGAGCCGCAGCCGTGCACCTTTGGTACCGGGATGAAGAATATCAAGGTGGTCTAGGTACTGAACAAAAATGTTAGGTGAGGTGATTTCGATGAGGCAGCGCATATTGGTTGTCGACGACGAAGTGCCAATTCAAGAATTAATCAAATTTAACCTTGAACAAGCTGGGTTTGAAGTGGAAGTGGCCAGTGAAGGCGAGGAAGCGCTGGAGAAATTCGATGCTGTCAAACCGGAGCTGATCGTCTTAGATCTCATGCTGCCGGGAAAAGACGGCTATGACGTCTGTAAGGCCATTCGCAAAAACAGCAATGTACCCATCATTATGCTGACAGCCAAGGAAACCGAGCTGGAGCGAGTATTGGGTCTAGAACTGGGCGCCGACGATTATATCACCAAGCCTTTCAGTCCACTGGAACTGGTTGCACGCATCAAAGCCGTACTGCGTAGGTCCAGTGGCCAGGAAATGGAAGAAGAAGAGGAACTGAGCGTAGGGAATATCACCATGCATGTTGATACACGGGAAGTCACGGTAGGAGCCGAGCATGTGGAACTTACCCGTAAGGAGTTCGATCTGCTGCACATATTCCTGCAGAACGTGGGCAAGGTGCTGACCCGGGATTTCTTACTGCAAAAAGTCTGGGGATATGAATATGAGGGCGAAACAAGGACAGTCGATGTCCATATCCGCCATCTGCGGCGGAAGCTGGGCCGTGAGGGCGAAGAGCGTATAGAAACAATTCATGGAGTGGGGTATAAATTGAGGGGGAATTAGCTTGCGCAAGCTTCTCTTGTTTAAGCTAACCGCCCTGGTTCTAGTGGTAACCTTGCTTTCCGTTGGGGTTGCCACCTTTTTTGTCAGCTTGTATTCCCAAAGAAGCCTCTATGCCAACCTCGAAAACGATTTGAAGTCGAATGCGAACATGATCCGGTTTTGGATGGAAGACATGGATCCGGAAATGCTGCAGGCCCGTATTGTGCGATTGGGCACAGAGATGGACCGCCGGATCACGATAGTTGACTCCCAGGGTGTTGTTTTGGCTGATTCTGCTGTTGATCCCGAACAGATGCATAATCTCAGTGATCGTCCGGAGTTCGAGCAGGCGCTGGCGGGAAGGGTGGGCACAGCTCAACGCACCAGCGAAACTACGGGAGACGGTCTGCTCTATGCGGCGGTTCCTTTGCCGGATGGTGCCGTTCGGGTGGCCATGGATGCAGATATCATTGATGTGGCCGTCGGCAGTCTGCTGCAGGGTTCCTTGGCCATTGCTCTCCTGGTGCTGGCCTCCGCCCTAGGCGTTGGTTTTGTTATCAGTCGGCATATTACTGATCCGCTGAACGATCTTCTGGTGGTCACTCGCCAACTGCAGGCTGGTGAGTTCGGACGTCGCGTTCTCGTGCGCACAACAGACGAAATCGGACTTTTGGGCAAAGCGTTTAACGAGCTTTCGCAGACTCTGGAGAAGATGTTCAATACCATCCACGATCGTGAAGGAAAGCTCAACGCGGTTCTGACGAGTATGGACGACGGGGTCTTGGCTGTAAACATGCAGCGCAAGGTTATATTGGCGAACCGTACAGTGGCGGAGACCACGGGTTTGGATGAAGAATCCTTAATAGGCAAAGACCAGGTGGAAGTGATCCGGAATTTGGATCTGGCCAATATCTTGAATGAGACCATGGGCAAAGAGAAAACGGTGAACGAAGAAATTAAACTCAACCCGGCTAGCGAACGGATCGTGGCTGTCACAAGCAGCCCGCTCGAAGCGGAGGACGGCAGCATTATTGGTGCAGTGGCGGTTCTGCGCGATGTCACGAACCTGCGCAAACTCGAAACTATGCGCCAGGAGTTTGTAGCCAATGTGTCCCATGAACTGAGGACTCCGATCACTTCGATCAAGGGGTTCATCGAAACCCTGCTGAACAGCGATCTAGAGGATAAGCAGATGGTTGACCGGTTTCTGCGCATCGTCAATGGGGAAACGGACCGCATGATAACCCTGATCAATGATTTGTTGGATCTATCGAGGATCGAAAGCGGGAAGCAGCTGATGAAGTTAGAGTCAACGAATCTCAGGGATGTTTTCCAGGGAACCCTCGATGTGCTGCAGAGTAAGGCTGAGTTGAAAGGAGTTTCTTTGGCCAATCGAATCCCGGAAGATATTCTGGTCAAAGGGGACGCCAAACTTCTCAGACAGGTGGCCATGAACTTGGTGGACAACAGCATAAAGTATAACCAAGAAGGCGGCCATGTCTGGGTGGACGCCGACGTTACAGACAGCAGGGTTGAGGTCACTGTGGCCGACGACGGTGTTGGGATACCGAAGGATCACGTGAATAGAGTGTTCGAGCGATTCTATCGGGTGGATAAAGGACGGTCGAGAAACATGGGAGGCACTGGCCTGGGCCTGTCGATTGTACGGCACATCGTAGAGAAGCACAAGGGGCAGATCTGGGTTGATAAGCACACGGATCAAGGCACTAGGATGAAATTCACTCTTCGCCGGGCCGAGGAGACCGGCCTATCGTCCCATACAGGGGACGCCGAGAATCAGTTGACAGAGTGATCAAAGCTATGTTAAAATACTCCATGTCGAATGGCTCCGGAAGGGTGCTTGAGTGGCCGAAAAGAGCCGCCTGCTAAGCGGTTGAGGGTTCACGCCCTCCGAGGGTTCGAATCCCTCCCCTTCCGCCATTTTATTTTTGCTTTTGGAGCAAAAGCAATTGACAGGGCCCGCGTAGTTTGATAGCATTAAGCTCTGTCAGGACAATGATGAATGCGCCCGTAGCTCAGCTGGATAGAGCGCTTGACTACGAATCAAGAGGTCTCAGGTTCGAATCCTGACGGGCGCGCCACCGTAAACTACCATGAATAAAGGGTTTCATGGATTTAGACACCACTCATTGGAGTGGTGTTTTTGGGTTTGGTGTGCCGATTGGTGTGCCAACTCAGAAGAACAAGCGAGATCACTCAGGATCTCGCTTGTCGAAGAGCAATGATTGGAGTCTTTCTGAAGCATCCTTCTGCATCGTGGGGAGTACATGACTGTAGGTGTCCAGGGTAAGCTGAACACTGGTAAGCGTAAAACCTGTGACGTTGTCATGGGGCAAGAAGGTGCCAATGTAAAAACCAGCCTCGGCTCAGTGCCGAAGCTGGTGTGCAGTCGATAGGGGTTCATTCACGGGTCATACGGCAGTGGTCCGGCAGCGGCAGTGACCATGGCAGGAACGAATCCAGTTCACTGCTGGTTGCATTGGGTAAGTGGGTGAACACATGCTTGAGGTATTCGAAGGGCTTGAGGCCATTGGCCTTGGCCGATTCAATCAAGCTGAACGTCGTAGCACTGGCCTGGGCACCATTGGGTGTGTTGCAGAACAAGAAATTCTTACGCGAGATCACGTACGGCTTGATGGATCGCTCGGCCGCATTATTGGAAATCTCCTGATCGACAAAAACTGGTAGGCAAGTTAGCTAATCGGGCCCTGCAGGCGCATTCGAGCCTACCA
>PUOC01000011.1 GCA_003551965.1 Clostridiales bacterium
ATTGCAGGAAGAACTTAAGGCTGTACAGCGCAAGATACAGCGACTGCAGGTGGATGCCCGGCAGGCTGTGGACGAACTGGACCGGGAAGTGGCTTTGTATGTCGTAGGAGAGCTGTTCACTGATTTGGAGGAGAAATACGCAGATCACCCTAAGGTAGTGGAGTATCTGGAAGCCTTGAAGGAAGATCTCCTCGATAACATTGAACTGTTCCGAACAAAACCTGAAGAGCAACAACAACAGCAGGCACAAATGCCAGCTCCGATGGGAGCTGGCGGCCAATCATCCGAGGAGTTGTTCCGCAAATATGAAGTCAATGTGCTCGTGGATAACAGTGAGACCAAGGGCGCTCCTGTCTGGGAGGAATTGAACCCGACCCACAACAATCTCTTTGGGAGAATTGAAAAGGAAGCCCGAATGGGTGCTTTGGCCACCGACTTCACTCTCATCCGGGCCGGCGCACTGCATAGGGCCAATGGCGGATTCCTTATCGTGCCGGCGGAGGACCTTCTGCGCAATTTGTTTGCCTGGGAAGGCCTGAAGCGCATTCTCCAAAACCAGGAAATTGTTATCGAAGAAGCCAGTGAGCGCCTGGGTTTCATGGCTACGCGCAGTTTGAATCCGGAGCCGATTCCGTTGCAGCTGAAGGTCGTGATAGTTGGTGCTCCTGAGATCTACCATCTGCTGCATATGTACGATCCAGACTTCAAAGAACTGTTTAAAGTAAAGGCAGAATTTGACACAGAAATGGACTGCATCAATGAAAATGTGCAGAAGTATGGGTCGTTCTTCCAGACCCTTTGCCGGAAAGAGGATTTGCCGGTGTTGGATGAATCGGCCGTCAACCGAATGGTGGAGTACGGCTCGCGCTTGGCAGCGAATCAAAACAAACTATCAACCCGCTTTGCTGATCTAGCGGACATCGTAAGGGAAGCGGCTCATTACGTAGTGGAAGAAGGCGGAGACAAGATCACCGATGAGCATATCAGGAAGACGATTGAAGAAAAACGCTATCGGTCCAACCTGCTCGAGGAGAAGATTCAAGAGCACATGCAGGAAGGGCGGATCCTGATTGAGACACGGGAAGATGTGATCGGGCAGGTGAACGGTCTTTCTGTGTTGGCTCTAGGAGACATTGCCTTTGGCCGTCCATCCCGCATTACGGCAACGGTCGGGCTAGGGCGAAAAGGTCTAATTGACATTGAGAGAGAAGCGCAGCTTGGCGGCAATATTCACAGTAAGGGAGTCATGATCCTGTCGGGTTATCTCACCCAACGTTATGGACAGAAGACGCCAATCAACCTCACGGCCCGATTGGTTTTCGAGCAGACCTACGGCATGGTGGAAGGTGACAGTGCTTCTAGTGCAGAACTGTATGCGCTGCTGTCTAGTCTGTCGGGTCTGGCTGTCAAGCAGGGTCTCGCGGTAACGGGCTCGGTAAACCAAAAAGGAGAGCTGCAGGCTATTGGCGGTGTGAACGAGAAGATTGAAGGGATCTACCATGTCTGCAAACTGCAGGGATTCACTGGAGGCCAGGGTGTCGTGATCCCCGAGGCTAACAAAGACGATCTCATGCTGAAAGAAGAAGTGGTGGAGGCCATTCGCGAGGGCAACTTCCATGTCTATCCTTGTTCCACCGTTGATGAAGGCATCGAAGTCCTTACAGGCGTAGAAGCCGGAGAAGAAGGTGCGGATGAGGCCTATCCGGAGGGAACCGTAAATGCCCTAGTCGAGCAGCGCCTGCGGGACATGTCGGAGCAGCTTCGGGACTTTGCCCGGGAGGGCACGCAAGAGAACGAATCGTAGACTCCTCGTCAACCGGTAACAATCTGCAGACACTGCGCCTCCCCGCCCATTGCCTTTCCTGCGGGAGGCGCAGTCCTTGTCTGGCTTAGCCGCGCCAAACGGCGCCGGATCGAAGGAAGGCGGCAACTATGATAATCGGAATACCACGGGCCTTTTTGTACCATCGCTACAGCACTCTTTGGAAGACGTTTTTCGAAGAACTGGGTATTGAGTATGTCATCAGCCCTGCTACAACCAGGGAAATAATGAGCCAAGGCATGGCATGTGCCATTGACGAGGCATGCCTCTCCTCTAAGGTGTATATCGGGCATGTGGAATGGCTGATAGACCGGTGTGATAAGATTCTCGTGCCACGGATTTCCTACTACGGTCCGCACGGCACCGTCTGCACCAAGTTCCAGGCCATCTACGATGTGGTCAGGAATACCTTTCGCAGCCGCTCGGCCGAATTTCTGGACTACAATATCGATACCCAGACCCCGGAAGGCGAGCCAAAGGCCTTTCTTAAGCTTGGCAAATCCTTGGGTCGCCGGACGTCTTCATCCATGCGCGCCTATCTTGTGGCCAGGCAAGCCCTGAAAGCAGACGAGCTTATGGAGCAGCGTCTGCAGGAAAAGCAGTTGGACGAACCAGGGATCAAGGTGTTGGTTGTATCGCACCGGTACAATATTTACGATAAGTTTATTGGAGAACCGATTCTGCAAGATCTGCGAAGGATGGGGGTTGTCCCCGTGCTGGCTGACGCGGTTAACCGTCAGGAGGCCGTGAACGCTGCTGCTGAAATCAGCGGCACACTTCCTTGGGCTTTCAATAAAGAGCTGGTAGGAGCCATGGCGCTCTGGAAAGAGCGGGTGGATGGCATTATGCTGGTCAGTACCTTTCCATGCGGTCCGGATTCGCTGGTCAATGAAATTGTGGTGCGCCGCATAGACGACATACCGATCTTGAATCTTGTCATTGACGGCCAAGAAGGCAGTGCAGGGCTGGAAACTCGCCTAGAGAGCTTCATTGATGTCATTAAGTTTAAGAGGGATGACTACAGTGCAGAAGTATAAAGTGAGCTTTCCTCACATTGCCAATTACTGGGTGCCCATGAAGATACTTTTTTCGGAAGGTCTGGACGTGGAGTATGTTGTACCGCCGCCGATAACCAAGCGTACCTTGGACTTGGGCAGCCGCTACAGTCCCGACTATGTCTGCGCGCCATTTAAGTACTGCCTCGGGAACTATATCGAAACCATGGAGGCAGGCGCTAATACACTGGTGCAGGCCGGCGGGGTATGCCGGTTGGGCTACTATGGCGAGCTGCACGAACAGATCCTGCGGGATTTGGGATATGAGGTTCGCTTCGTCAATATGGCCCGTGCCCGCTTCTCCAAGCCGCTCATTATTTATAATCATTTTCGAGAGATTAACCCTCATATGTCCGTAAAGCGCATTGCTCGAATTCTGCCGGTGGTCTTGAAGATGGTGGAGTGTATGGACGAAATAGAAGACTATATGCGTAAGAATATTGGTTTTGAAGTCCAAAACGGATCGCTGGCGGCTGTCTATGAAGAGTTTCTGACAGATATATCGCAAGTGCGGACCAAACGCGAACTGCGCCGTGCTTACAACCGCTGCAAAAAACGGTTGCGGCGGGTTCCGTTGAACGTGCCGCAGCATCCCTTGCGGGTAGGTATTGTGGGTGAATATTACACCATCATGGAACCGTTCAGCAACCACTATATTGAGCGGGAACTAGCACGCATGGGCGTGATAATCGATCGATGGATGAATATCACCAACTCGCTGCGCCCTTCTAGAAAACGGGACATCAGGAATCGCATCAAGCCCTACGCGAAGTATCACATGGGAGCTACCAGCATGTACACCATCGGAAAAGCGCTCGAGTTTGCCAAGCGGAAATATGACGGTATCATTCATGTCAAGTCCTTTGGGTGCACACCGGAAATGGATGCCATGCCAGCTCTGCAGAATATCAGCAGCGATCATAAGATACCGATTTTGTACTTCAGTTTCGATACCCAGACCAGCGACACCGGAATTCAAACCCGCCTGGAAGCATTTTACGACATGATGATCATGAGAAACGAGGCGAAGTAATGCGTAAGGCTTATCTAGGAATTGACATTGGTTCTATCTCCACAAAAGGAGTTATCATAGATGAAGACCAGGCCCTTCTGGCCCATGACTACCTGGGAACGGAAGGCAATCCCATCGGTGCCGTGAAGCGCCTGCTGGCATCCATTGATGAACAGTTAGATCATGCCCGGTATAAAGTTGTTGCAGTGGGAACAACGGGAAGTGCGCGCAAATTGATTGGCGCCATGAACGGGGCGGCCATGGTCAAAAACGAGATCACCGCCCATGCCATTGGCACGGTTTCTCTGTATCCTGATGTAAAAACGATTCTTGAGATCGGAGGCCAGGACTCAAAGATAATTCTCATTGACAATGGAGTTGTGGTGGATTATGCCATGAATACTCTGTGTGCCTCCGGCACCGGCGCGTTCCTATCCAGCCAGGCCCATCGGCTGGGGGTGAAGGTAGACCGTTTCGGCGAAATTGCACTGCGGTCCAAGAGCCCAACGCGCATTGCCGCCCGTTGTACGGTCTTTGCGGAGTCGGATTTGATCCATAAGGCCCAAATCGGCCATTCCCAAGAAGACATCATTGCCGGATTATGCCGATCTGTGGTCAGCAATTACTTAAACAACGTCGGGAAAGGCAAGGCGATTCGGCCGCCCCTTGTGTTTCAGGGCGGTGTCAGCAAGAATGTAGGGGTGGTAAGGGCCTTTGAAGAAGCTACGGGATATCCGGTGACCGTGGATGCCAACAGTCACCTCATCGGCGCCCTTGGGACAGCGATTTTGGCCAAGAAGTCGAAGTCGGAAACACCGTTCTCCTTCCAGATCACGGACATTAACTTTACCACTAAAGGCATGGAGTGTCAGCAATGCAGTAACCACTGCGAAGTGATATGCATATACCGAGACAATGAGTTGGTGGATGCATGGGGAAATCGCTGTGAACGCGGCGCCGTGCGGCCCTGATAGATACCATGGCGTTTGGCGTCCGCCTCCTGGCTGGTTTGCGATAGGGCATGGATCGCCCTTGGCCCGGCGATGGCACCGCAAAACCCCTGCCGTTGATCCTGAAATGAAGGTGATGGCATTGGAACCGCAAGTGTACGGGGATTTTGAGACCATTGTACTGCAGGAACGGCCTTTGATTGACGTGCGGGCTCCGGTAGAGTTTGAGAAGGGAGCATTTCGGAATGCTTGCAACCTGCCGCTCATGGGTGATGAAGAGCGGCACCGGGTAGGAAAGTGTTACAAGGAGTATGGCCGCGTCGCTGCGATTGCATTGGGTCACAGGCTTGTATCCGGGGAACAGCGCCGAGAAAGGGTGCAGGCTTGGCTCTGCCACCTGAAACACCATCCGGACAGTTTGCTCTACTGCTTCCGCGGCGGCCTGCGCTCCCAGCTCGTACAGCAGTGGGTCCGTGACGCCCAGGGCCGAGCACCCCTGCGGCTTCAAGGCGGCTACAAGGCGTTTCGGAATTACCTCCTGGGTCGATTGGCACCGGAGGCGCAGGTAAGCCTGCCGGTCATTCTCGGCGGTTTCACGGGAGCCGGCAAAACGAAGATTCTCAGGCAATTTCAGCACAGCGTCGATCTTGAGCAGATTGCCAACCATCGCGGTTCCGCCTTTGGCCAGCAAGTGTCGCCCCAACCTACACAAATCCAATTCGAAAACGACCTGGCCTATGCCCTGATACAGCACCGGCACCGCCGTTATCGGTTTTTGCTCTTGGAGGACGAGGGCAATCATGTGGGTAAACGCTTTATTCCAAGACCATTGGTCACTTATTTCCAGGGCGGCGCTTTTGTGTTCGTAGAGGCGCCGTTGCAGGAACGAATTGACAACACCTTCAACGAGTACGTTCTGGAGAGCCAGGCTGCCTACAGAGAAGCATTTGGTGAACAAGGTCTAGGTGTCTGGGCTGACTATGTCCGGCGTGCCATGGGGAAACTTCGAAAACGCCTTGGCAACCAACGCTGCAGCCATATGCTTGCCATCTTTGAGAGCGCCTTTGCGGCACAGCGGCAGAGTGCGGATAAGAGCTCTCACCGCCATTGGATTGAGAAGCTTTTGGTCGAGTACTATGATCCTATGTACCAATACCAGGTGCGAAAAAAGAGGCAGGAAGCGGTCTTCCGGGGAAGTCCCGCAGAGGTCCTGGAATTCCTCCAATACCATTACCCGGATACCGAACGAGTGTCCCTAGACGCCGTGAACCAAACAACTCCATCGGTAGAAAGCCAGTAGATCCCGCCCACCGTAGGCCGGAACGCTGGCTTTTTTTGTGACCGCATGAGCGGCCGTGCCATAGTGCCGCCAAAGGAAAAAGCCAACTTCAACAAACCTAGGCGGAGTCTTATCTGTCCCCTGGCCGGATGTGGTATCATCTCTGCTGCCCGACCCGACTGCTGCGGGAGGATTCTGTGCATGGTCATGCGTGGCACTGCTGCCGGGGTCATGCCTCGGGTTGCTCAGAGTTTGCTCTAGCGGATCGGCGAAGATGCCTTTGGGCCGCAGCATAGTCTTCAGCCGAGTTCACATTGAAGAAAGACAAAAGATCCGGGTCATACAACCTCAGGCTGGACTCTTTGATCTCGCGGGCGGAGACCTGGCTAAAGAGCTGGCCTACCTTGTATTCACCTCTTTCCAGCTGGTCGACGATGCGGTCGGCACAGCGGACATCGTAAACGGCACACAGCGGCTCACGAAAATTCCCGTGACGGGGAATGGTAACCCACGCGTCCGATGGTTGGTGAACGAGGTGACGTACCAACTGCGGATTCACAAAAGGCATGTCGCCGCCGATGACAAACGCCTTGCAATTGGACACCGCCGTGAGTCCGGCATGGATGCCTACCAAGGCACAGCGCCTGTATGCCGAGAGGCGGTCGGAAACAACTCTTGTCTGCGGTTGCCGGTGCTTCTGGGGCTCCCTTGTCACCACAACGACTTCTTGGAAAAGCGACTGCATCAGCTGGGTAACATGGGACAGCAGCGTGCCATCTCCCAATGGAAGCAGAAGCTTGTCTCTCCCCATACGCCGGCTGTGACCCCCCGCAAGGATGACGGCCGAAACATCCCGGAAACGTTCGGACATGTTTCCCACCCCACTCTACTCAGGATATACCACAGTATACCACAGATGTTGCCCGTGCTGCGAAAAACGCCGTGGGGGGTAACGAACTATATTACAAAGCAAATAAGCAAGAAATCAACAAATTCTTTAATGTGTTATAAAAAAAGAAAGGAAGAGCAGGAATCGCCGCCGCTGCATAGAAGTATGTACTAAAGTTTGTTCTATTAATAACAATTATGAAGCCTAACGAAAGAATGCTGAAAAACAGGAGGAGCGGCCGGGCCGAAAGGAGCAGGTAACCGGTTTTGGACATTTGCCTGTTTCCGACAGCCTTTTCTGCTTGTGAACAAAACAACGCGTGTTGCTTCGGCAGAGTTGCGAGAGGACACGAAGGAAGGAGGTATCTGGCACCGTTGCTGGCAGCAGGAAGAGAGCGAATAGCCGACGAGATTGCACGCTGTCAGACAGTGTACAAAGGTTTCGGCGACGCGGGGAAGATGATACTGCGGTTGGTGGATGTGCTGGACAGATGTGCCCAACGGTACGGGGGTCTGGAGAAGAATACCCAGCTGCGGGACCTAGCTTTGGAGGAGCCGAAGGTTCGGTTGGCCCAGGGAAAGTCGTTGAACTACGGGTTTACGGTCAGTGAAGAACTGTTTCTGTCCATGCTGCAGCGTGCTGCAGAGGCTTTAGGAGACAAGCATGCCATTGTCGCCGGCTGTCTTGGGGAATTTCGTGAGTCGCACAGGTGCGGCGACAAGCAAGCGGCCGGGAAGCTGACCCTTGAGGATGGTCTTGATTTGTGGCAGTCCATGCGGCAGAAAGCCGGCTTAGCTCCAGACTTTACGTCACTCCTGTTTGCCGCTGTCCTATCGAAACTTTACCCGTCAAATGCCCATGGCAGCCAGGAAAATGAGGGCTTAGAGCACTGGCAGCAGGGTTTTTGCCCTATCTGCGGCCAGACACCCCACTATGGGCAGCTGTATTCGGAACAGGGGATCAAAGCATTGGAATGCTGGCTGTGCGGTACCCAGTGGAACCATATACGGCTGCAGTGTCCGTTTTGCGGAATTCGCGAGCATGATAAAATGGGATATTTTTCGGTGGAGGGGAGGGAATTTTGTCGGGTGTACGTTTGCCACAGCTGCAGTCAATACTACAAAGTGTTTGATACCAGGGAAATGGCCGACCCTGCCGTCGTTTTGTCCATCCATCACCTAGCGTCCCTTGAATATGATGTGATGGCTGAACAGGAAGGCTTTTGCCCTGGGTCGGGTCTTTCTTGGACGGTTGAGGCATAGGCGGCTTTAGGAGGAGGTTGATAGTGTGAGGATTACCCGGCGAAGCTTTTTGAAAATAGGCGCCGCGACAGCAGCCTCCGCGTCGCTGAGCGGTTTAGGGTGGCCGCATGCGGCAGATGCATCCCAGAATCGATTGCGCATTCGCTACACCAAAGAATTTCACACCATCTGCACTTTCTGCGGTGTGGGATGCGGCATCATCTGTCACGTTCGAGACGGGGTCATCATAAACACCGAAGGCGATCCCGACCATCCCATCAACGAAGGGACGCTCTGCAGCAAGGGAAGCTCCATCAGCAATATCTCGTACGTCTTCGACGAAGCGGGACGGCCGAAAGTGAATCCGAAGCGGCTGACCAAGGTTCTATATCGGGAGCCAGGCGGTGACAGTTATCAGGAAAAAGAGTGGGATTGGGCTTTAGATGCTATTGCCCGGCGGATCAAAGAAACCCGTGATGCCACCTTTGAAGTAGCGGCCACGGTCGGGGATAGGGAGGTGACGGTGAATCGAACACCCGCCATTGGATGGCTGGGGAGTGCTTTCTGCACGGGGGAGGAAAACTATTTATTCCACAAAATGGCCAGGGCCATTGGCGTTATTAGGATGGATCACTGTGCCCGGTTATGACACTCTTCCACGGTCGCCGGTCTGGGCGCCACGTTTGGAAGAGGATGTATGACCAACCATTGGATTGACTATCAGCACAGCGACGTAATCATGGCCATAGGCGGCAATACTGCCGAGAACCATCCAGTTTCTATGAAATGGATTGAGCGCGCCCGGGAGAACAAAGGAGCGAAATTGATCTGTGTTGATCCCCGGTTCACACGTACAGCAGCGGTCTCAGACCTGCACGTGCCACTGCGGCCGGGCACGAACACAGCCTATTTGGGCGGTTTGATTCGCTACATCCTGGAGAACGAACTCTACCATGAAGAGTATGTCCGCAGCTACACCAATGCTCCGTTCTTAATCCAAGGCGATTTCGGTTTTGATGCACTGACGGGTCTCTTTTCCGGTATCGAGGATGATCCGCTGCGCAGTGCCAAACGATACGATCGCTCATCATGGCAGTACCAGAAAGACGAACATGGACATGATGCTGCCGATACCTCCATGCAGTCGCCCGACTGCGTGCTGCAGCTGCTGCGAAAGCACTATGCCGATTATACAGTGGACAAGATTGCAGAGATTATCGGGTGTGACCGGGACGTGCTCGAAGAGTCCTACCGTCTTTTTGCCACCACGGGAAAGCCCGGTAAAGCCGGGAATATTCTGTATGCCATGGGAATTACGCAGTTTACCCATGGGGCACAGAATGTTAGAGCTATCGGCATCATCCAATCGCTACTGGGAAACATGGGTTTAGCAGGCGGAGGTGTCAATGCGCAACGAGGCCAGTCCAATGTGCAGGGTGCGACGGATATGGCCATACTCTATCACATAATGCCCGGTTATCTGGGCACTCCCCAACAGGCCCATCACGCCAGCCTCGCTGACTACCTGAGTCAGGAAACGCCCGAGGCCGGTTGGTGGACCAACAAACCCAAGTATTTTGTCAGCCTGCTGAAGGCGTTTTTCGGCAGGCATGCCGTGGAAGACAACGAGTTTGGTTACCAGTGGCTTCCCAAACTCGACGGCAACGACCATTCCCATATTGCCATGTACAAGTCCATGGCGGAAGGGGACATGGAAGGGTTGATCTGCTGGGCGGACAATCCGGCGGTGTCCGGTCCGACAGCAAGCGATAAACGTCGGTATACGGCCAACCTTAAGTGGCTGGTGTCCGTCGATCTCTTTGAAACCGAGACAGCTTCGTTTTGGAAAGAAACGGGCAAGAACCCAGAGGACATTGACACGGAAGTATTCGTGCTTCCAGCGGCGGCATCGTATGAACGAGCAGGAAACAAGGCGAACAGCGGCCGCTGGATTCAATGGCAGTGGAAGGTTCAAGATGCACCGGGAGAGTGTCAGTCGGATCTCTGGATTGTCAACGAGTTGTTTAAGCGCCTGCGGGATCTCTATGCCGAAGAGGGTGGTACGGTACCAGAGCCTATCGTCAACATGGCGTGGCAGTATGATGACAGCGGCGGGCAGATCGACATTGTGAAGGTCTGCCAAGAGATAAACGGCTTCCACGTTGACAGCGGCAGCCTCGTCGAAAATTTCTTGGCACTACAGGATGACGGGTCCACGGCCTGCGGCAACTGGCTGTATAGCGGCTATTACAATGATCTGAATAAGCCGCCGTGCCAGCGCCGGGAGCCGGAAACCGAAGGCATTGGCTCCCATCTGCAGTGGGCCTACGCATGGCCTCTCAACCGCCGTATTGTGTATAATCGCTGTTCTGCTGACCCCGAGGGCAAACCTTGGAATCCAGATGTCCCCCAAGTTTGGTGGGATGATCAAACTTGGGAGTGGAAAGGCCATGATGTGCCGGATTTCAATACCGGCCTGACACCGATTAATTCCAGCAGAGCTCCCTTTATCATGCTTCCCGAGGGCAAGGCGCGGCTGTTTTCCGCTTTTCTCAGTGACGGTCCATTGCCTTCGCACTACGAGCCAGCGGACAGTCCTACAGCCAACCTTCTCTACCCTGAAGCAAGCTTTAATCCCATCAGCCAGCGGTTCTACGAAAACCATGTGGTGGAAACGGATGCCGATAGAGAGAAGTATCCGCACGTGCTTACGACCTACAGGGTCGTGGAGCACTACCAAACAGGCATCATGACCCGTAACATGCCGTGGTTGAACGAAATGATGCCTGAACTGTTCGTAGAAATCGATGAAGAGCTGGCGGCGGAATTAGGGATTGATAATGGCTGCCGGGTGGCCATTACGAGTAAACGGCTGGAAAACCAAGCCGGCATTGAGGCAAAGGCATGTGTAACACAGCGGCTGCGTCCTATGATGGTTAACGGGCGGAAGGTTCACGTGGTGGGTATGCCCTTCCACTGGGGATTCATGGGAATGAATAAGGGAGCGGTGGCCAATGATCTGACGCCATCCGTTGGTGATCCTAACACTACGATCCCTGAGTTCAAGGCCTCTCTTTGCAGCATAAGGAGGTGCGATGAATGAGAAGCCAGATCTGTCTGATTGACACCTCCAAGTGTATAGGCTGCCGTGCCTGCCAATCAGCCTGTAAACAATGGAACCAGTTGCCGGCGGAAAGCACCACATTCCAGGGCAGCTACGAAAATCCACCATATTTTTCCTGCATGACCTGGACGAAGGTGGTGTTTCGAGAGCACAACGACAATGGCCGCACTAGCTGGTATATGTCGAAGCAGGGATGTATGCACTGCACAGACGCGGCCTGTATTCTGGCCTGCCCGACAGGGGCCATTCATCACACGGATCATGAAACGGTGGCCATTAATGAAATAAAATGTATTGGCTGCAACTACTGTGCTGCTGCCTGTGCGTTTCGGGTGATCGGGTTCGATCGCAGTGCCAATTTCGCCAAGAAATGCACCTTCTGTTATGAACGGATCAGAAGCGGATTGAAACCTGCCTGCACGTCCGCCTGCCCCACGGGCTCTCTGGTGTTTGGAGAAGAACGGACCATCATCAGGCAAGCACAGGACCGAATCGAACAGCTGCGTGCCAATGGCCGGTCACAAGCTAGGATATACGGGCTCAATGAGGTGCAGGGAACGGCGATGCTGTACGTCTTGGAAGACTTCCCCGATCGATACGGCCTCCCAGCCGATCCTTCGGTCCCTATTCAGACCCGAATTTGGAATGCCATCTACGGGCCGCTTCGGATTGCCGTTGTGTTGGCGGTTACGTTCAGTCTCTGGGCCAACTTCAACAAAAACCGCGAATTGGACGAAGGGAAGGCATCACGCCAGGATGCGGGAGGTGGGAAGCGATGACCATCAGGCATTTTCTGGGCGGTCTGCGAGTTCCGCATTACAAGACCTTTACGGAAGAGAAGTTCATTGAAGCCGTCGCTGCACCGTCGGAACTGGTGATCCCGCTCCAGCAGCACATTGGTGCTCCCTGCAGTGCCTTAGTGGAAGTGGGCGATACGGTGCAGGCGGGTCAGAAAATCGGCGAACCAACCGGTTTTGTCAGTGCTCCCGTGCATGCCAGCTTGTCCGGCCGGGTCAGCGCTGTGGAAAGCCGCCGCACACATTCAGGGCAGGAGGCCCTTTGCGTAGTCATTGACGTCGACAGTGAGCAGGTGCCGCGGCGTGCGCCAGAAAACCGCTCGAGTAACCTGACAAGGGAAGACATTATCACTGCGGTTCGAGATGCCGGGGTTGTAGGAATGGGCGGAGCTGGATTTCCCACCGCGGTCAAACTGCAGCCTCCTGCGGACAAACCCGTTGATACTGTGATCCTCAACGGGTGTGAATGTGAGCCTTATTTGACATGCGATCACCGTATGATGGTGGAAATGCCGGAACAGATTCTCCAAGGAGCATCATATATTCGCCAAGCCCTAGATGCAGAGACAGTCTTGGTCTGTGTGGAAGATAATAAGAAGGACGCCATCGATGCTCTGCGGGCAAAGAATACGGATCAGCAGACGCAGATTTTGAAAGTGCCTACGAAATATCCCCAGGGTGCGGAAAAGCAGCTGATCAAGGCCGCCACAGGCCGTGAAGTTCCTCCCCAGGGACTGCCCTTTGAGGTCGGCGTCGTTGTGCAGAATGTGGGTACCGCTGCCGCGGTCTGTGATGCTGTCGAATACGGCAGGCCCCTCCTGGAACGTGTGGTAACCGTCACCGGCCAGAATTTGGCTGAGCCCAAGAATCTTCGTATTCCCATCGGTACCCTGCTGTCCCATGTCATTGAACAGTGCGGCGGGATGAAGGAAAACCCGGCGAAGGTTATTGTGGGCGGGCCTATGACCGGTGCCGCTCAGGCTGACTTGTCAGTTCCCGTGACAAAGGCGGTGACTGGGATAACAGTGCTAGGCCCGGCCATGGCGGTCAGCGACAGGGAGTACGATCACTGCGTGCGCTGCGGCCGTTGCGTGGACAAATGTCCGATGCTGTTGTACCCCAATCAGATCAGTGTTTTCTGTGAAGCCAATCTCATTGAGCGGGCGCGGCAGTGGAACACCATGGACTGCATTGAGTGCGGCATCTGCGCCTTCGTCTGTCCAGCACAAAGGCCTATCGTCCGGTTTGTGCAGGAGATGAAACCGCAGATTCAAGCAGCACAGCGATCTTCGTAGGCGGCAACCGTTTTGAAAGGAGGCTGATCCGGTGAAAGGCGATGCAGACTTGGTCGTTTCGTCTGCTCCGCATCTGCGTGACAGACAGACTGTAGGACTGGCAATGCGCGATGTTTTCGTAGCGCTTATGCCGGTAACGGCCGTTTCTATCTATTACTTCCATTGGAATGCGCTGTTTCTCATAAGCGTGTGCTTGCTGACCGCCGTATTGACAGAGGTTCTGTTTCGGCGGATGATGAAGAAAGAACCAACACTCTATGATTGGAGCGCTGTGTTAACCGGGTTGTTTGTGGCCATGCTGTTCCCAGCCACAACGCCATGGTGGAAGGCGGCCCTGGCCGTGTTTATCGGGGTTGGCTTTGCCAAAGAACTAGCCGGCGGATTGGGTCGAAACCGCTTCAACCCGGCGCTGTTTGGATTGGTGGCTCTCATGTTATTGGCCCCGTTGGTGGCGCTTCTGGATGAGCAGTTTGCCTCGCTGTATGTCAGTTTTGGTACAGTGGATGTCCTGACCCAAGCAACGCCCTTGGCCATGCTTCACCAAGGGATGGAGATGCCCAGCTATGGACGATTGCTGACGGCATTTCCCGGAGGAGCTTTAGGTGAAACATCACCGCTGTTTTTGCTGATAGGGGCAGCTTATCTATTTTTCCGCGGTCACCTAAACTGGAGGATTCCGGCGTCGATTTTGATTACCGTTGCAGCACTGACCACGGCCCTTGGCCAGAATCCTATCCAACATCTGTTGGTGGGGAGTCTTCCGCTGGGAGCATTTTTCATGGCCACCGATTGGGTGACCAGTCCGTTTACCAATAAGGGGAAGTACGTATTTGGCATCTGCATTGGTATAGGGGTGGTGATGTTTCGGCTCGGCTTATCTCCCACTGAAGGAGTGGCGTACTCCATTTTGATCATGAACGGTTTTGTACCCATGATTGAGCGCTGGACCCTCAGACCGCAGTTTGGACGCCACAGCCGTAGTGCAGTCAGTGCAGCAGAAAGATAGCCGCCGAGGTGCGGCAGTGGAAACACACGGGGTGCCCTGGCAGACGGGCACCTCTTTTTTCTGGTGTTTCACCGGCGCGGGACGCACCCATTCCTGACAGAGGCTTTTTTGCTTGGTTAAACTTGGAGGAACTTAAGAACACTGGCGATTCTATAACCAAACGCAGTAACTGTGCCCCGGGAGAAGGAACCGGGGGCCTCTCTCCGGAAATAGGGAATGCGGCGATCACGTGGTGAACTAGGAGCTGCACCGCTCTTGTTGGATTCGCGAGGGTCCTCTTGGAGCGGTTTGTGCAATGTTGAAAACGCTGCTGCTGACACAAGGCGCATTTTATGACGGGAGAGGGGCCAACTTGGCACATCGTACAGCAAAAGGTGCATATAAGCAGTTGCAGGAGAGGTTGAACCGGTTCCCCCAGGGTGCTCCACCCTCGGATACCTTATATGAAATTCTTCGCATGTTGTTTGCAGAGAAAGAAGCTGCCCTGGTGGCGCAGCTTCCCATAAAGCCGTTTTCGGCGCTGACAGCAGCCAAAATCTGGGGCATGAAGCAGGCCGAGGCCGAGAAAGTCTTAGACACACTGGCGCGGCGAGCGGTCTTATTGGACACGTACGACGGCAGAACAAAGCGATACACGCTGCCGCCTCCCATGGCCGGATTTTTCGAGTTTTCCTTGATGCGCACGCGGGGAGACGTTGACCAAGCGCTGCTCGCAGACCTACTCTATCAGTACCTGAATGTGGAAGAAGAGTTTGTTCGCGATCTGTTTCTCGGCAGTGAGACCAAATTGGGTAGAGTGTTTGTACAAGAAGAGGCGCTGAC
Organism: Clostridiales bacterium; assembly: GCA_003551965.1. GTDB lineage: Bacteria > Bacillota > Limnochordia > Darwinibacteriales > B1SED10-159 > B1SED10-159. The sequence continues at coordinate 15,293 of PUOC01000011.1, forward strand.
CCACGACAATACCATTCATATTCTTGACTTTGAGCGGGCCAGCCATGTCATCGAAGAGGCAAACCATATTGGGATCAGTATGTGCTACTGCCGCCACAAACAGGAGCATCTCGGGAGGGCATGCCATGCGCCTATGGATATCTGCATGACGTTTAACAATACCGCAACGTCACTGATCCGGCATGAATACGCTAGAAGGGTCGATGCATCGGAATGCTTGGAACTGCTGCATTGCGCCTACGAAAACAATCTGGTGCAGTGCGGTGAAAACGTGCAGGAAAACGTGGCTTTCATCTGCAACTGCTGCGGCTGCTGCTGTGAAGCGATGATAGCAGCGCAGAAGTTCGGTATATTGCAACCGGTGGAAACCACGCACTTCCTTCCGAACGTGAAAGACGACATATGTTCCGGTTGCGGCCGCTGTGCGAATGCCTGTCCCATCGCTGCCATATCCTGTGACGGAGGGAATGCCGCAGTTGATGAACGGGTTTGCTTAGGCTGCGGCGTTTGCGTACGCGCCTGTTTGGCGGGTGCTTTGGTGCTTCGGCGGCGGGACAAAGAGGTCATAACACCGGTCAATTCTGTTCACCGGGTTGTCTTAATGGCCATCGAAAAGGGCAAACTCCAGCACTTGATATTTGACAAGCAGGCATTCGCTAGCCACCGGGCAATGGCAGCGGTTATCGGCGTCATTCTTCGTCTGCCGCCGATAAAGCAGGCCATGGCCAGTCGCCAGATGAAGTCCGTCTATCTACAGCGGCTGATCCGAAAATTTACGCCGTAGTGGGCATTTCGATTTCTTCCTATAGGCTCTGCTAGACTCTGCGTTCTGCTCTGCCCCACAATGTCCGGAGCGGTGACGATGTGGCAGCGGATCATGCAGGCCATGCTTCGATGGCATTGAAGATATCGAGGATTGTCCAAACAGCGCTGGCCGTTGGCCTAGTTCCTTCTGGCAGCGCCTGCCGAAAGAAGGCCAGACATGGGTGTTGCATTTGAACGAGTGGGATCGGTTCTGCAGCCGATGCCGCAGAGGCGGTGTTTTTTTGTCAAAGTCCATGCACCAAAATTTGATCAATCAACCTGTTTTGCCCACATTGATGCGCTTAGCATGGCCTATTGTGGTCGGCAATGCCATGCATTTGATGTACAATGTGGTGGATACATTTTGGGTTGGACGTCTCGGGCCGAAGCCCTTGGCAGCTGTTTCGGTGTCCTTTCCCCTTCTTTTTATCGTCTTTTCCGTGGCCGCTGGGTTCTCCATTGCAGGCATTGCCCTTGTATCACAGTATACAGGGGCGCAGGATCGGGAACGGGCCAGCCTGGCCGCCGGCCAGGTATTGGTATTTTGCACAGCCTTAGCGTTTGTGCTGAGTGCTCTAGGTTTATACTTTGGGCGTGATTTGCTCCGCCTCTTGGGAACCAATCCAGAGGTGATGCCTTATGCCTGGGAATATTTCCGGATCATTGTTGGCGGCATTCCCATGATTTTCATATTTTTCGTGTTCGCTGCTATTTTGGAAGGCATAGGCGATACGATCACACCCATGAAACTGAAAGTGGCCAGCCTGCTTTTGAATATTGCCCTTGATCCCTTCTTGATCTTTGGTTGGTGGTTCTTTCCCGACCTTGGTATCGCGGGTGCAGCAGCGGCGACGGTCCTGTCTCGTACCGGGGCAACGGCTGTGGGCCTTGCCATATTGCTTCGGGGACGGGGACGTTTGCGTCTGCGCTTGCGTCATATCCTTCCTAACGGCCCCATGATAGGGCAGATTGTACGGATCGGAATTCCCGGCTCGGTGGCCCTGTCCACTGTGTCGGTGACAATGGCTGTCGTTACCAGTCTGGTGGCACAGTTCGGAACCCATGCTTTGGCAGCTTGGGGGGTGGGGAACCGGGTGTTGGCCATCATTCGCATGCCGTCCATGGGCGTTGCCCGAGCCACGGGCGTGCTGGTGGGGCAGCATCTAGGTGCCGATCAACCAGGCCAGGCGGAAAGGACCGCTTGGTTGGGCACCGGTGTCGTTTTTGGGTTCATGCTCTTTCTGGCAGGAATCTTCTTTCTTTTTTCCGCGCAGATCATGCTTGTCTTTACCCGGGAGCCAGCTGTTATTGAAATTGGTGTCCGCTTGCTGCGGATTGGAGCCTTTGCGTACGCCTTTCTGGGGATTCAACAGGTCTTGGGCGGAGCCCTGGAAGGAGCAGGAAAGACCATTGCCCAGTCTATGTTCAACGTCATCACGTTAGGTCTGCTGCAGGTTCCTTTAGCCTATGTCTTGGCTGTCACTCTCGACGCCGGTGTCCAGGGCGTCTGGTGGGGGATGCTGGCGGCTAAGGTGCTCGGGGCAACGGCGATTTCTATGTGGTTCCGGCGGGGCACGTGGCAGAGCAAGGTGATTCGGAAGGTTGGAGTGGACAAACGCGGAGTATAGCCAGCTGATTGGTGATGGCATACGATGCTGTCCCGCAGCCAATGGCAGTGGTGGTGTCAAAAAGCGGGTCTTCGATGGCGGCAGGGATATAATCTGCCGACCGTCGGCTCCTTTGGAGTTGTGCTGCAGGGCAGAGGCAGGAACTCGGCGCCTGCTAGACGAAGATTCTATGTACGTCAGCAGCTCTGCTCATCAAGCTTGCATAGGGCAATTGGCCCCCTATTCCGTCTGGCCCTCCCCGCGGGTGGCCAGGGGATAACAGGGGCCGACGGGCAAACCAATTGTGAGGTGTTTTACAGGTGCAGATTATTTCAGCCCAGCCGCAGCACGAAATCCAGTGCCGGGACATTCTGATCCATTCTCCGCTGGGGGAGACGTATTTTTCCCGGCGATCGCAGGATGAGATAACCCAATTGCTCCAGCAAGCTGTGAAAAACGTTGAACTGTTTGCAGCCGTGGATTCGGATGGCATCTGTCTGGGGTTTGTATGGGCCCATCCTCGGGGCGCGTTTCAGATATATCCGTACATTCACATGCTGGTGGTCAAGGAAGGCTTCCGGGGCAGAGGAGTGGGGACAGAACTGCTCCGCTACTGTGAGGATGTCTGGTTTGCCGATGCAGGGAAACTATTCTTGGTCGTGGGTGAACACAATGTCCGGGCTCGGCGCCTATACGAGCGGTTGGACTATGTCCAGGTGGGGCGAATTCCCGGGCTGTATCGAGAAGATATTGTGGAGTGTCTCATGATGAAATCGAGACCGATTGAAGGCTGATCGAAGCAGCTGTTTTCTGAGACTTGGCCATGCTTTCCCTGGGTATAACCGAAAATCCCAGACGTACAAAGGGCATCGAACCGCTGGGTTTAAGACGCGGCTGCCATCTGCCGGCCGGTAACAAAAGTCGAGAATATACCACTTTCACGTGTGCTCGGTTGTCTATCCTGGACTGTTTCGCCGCAACGGGCATAATCCGAAAAAGGAGGCGCAGGCTTGTATGGATCCCGAACGCAGAAGAGAACTGGTGTCCAAAAGGGAACTGGCGAAAAAACTGCGCAGAGCCGAGGCGGAAGCTAGAAAGAAGGCAATTCGAGAAAGGCCGCCGTTCAAGGGTTTGCAGATCCGCCCGACCGCCTCGCTGTTTGATGAGTCAGGGAAGCAGGAGCCGGGTGAAAACAATTGGGCCGGCTTTGGCTTTGACATCCATCCTCAAGTGACCATCGTTTCGTCAATCCTTTTGGTTGCCTTTATTGCACTGACATTGAGTTTCCCATCTCGGGCAGAAGATTTGTTCGAGAATGCACTGCATGTGATCTCCAACAACGCCGGTTGGTTTTTGATCCTCGTGGCTAATGTATTCATTGTGGCAGCGCTGTATTTTGCCCTGGGCAAGTTTGGCGAAATACGCATTGGAGGACCGGATGCCCAGCCGGAATTCACAAAAGTGGGCTGGTACGCCATGCTCCTCAGTGCCGGCATGGGCATCGGACTACTGTTTTGGAGTGTCAGCGAGCCCCTGCTGCATTTGGGTACACCATCGCCGATGTTCGGCGGCATCGCTCCCGGTTCATCGGCGGCTGCGCAGGCTTCAATGGTTACAACCTACTTCCATTGGGGAATTCATCCATGGGCGATTTATTCCATTGTCGGTTTGGGGCTGGCGTTTTTTGCCTATAACCGCGCTCTGCCCTTGACCATTCGTTCGGTGTTCTATCCTTTGATCGGCAACCGCATCTACGGTTTCTGGGGAAATGCCATTGACGTTCTTTCTGTATTGGCGACGTTGACCGGTCTGGCCACATCCTTGGGGCTTGGAGTGGCCCAGGTAAACGCCGGACTCAGTTTCTTGTTTGACATCAGCATTGATACTACCACGCAAGTCCTGTTGATTGCCGGCATCACTGGTTTAGCCACGATCTCCGTTATGCTGGGTTTGGATGGCGGCGTCAAGCGGCTTTCAGAGATGAACATGGCATTGGCCGGCATCTTTATGCTCTTTGTGCTGTTCGTCGGCCCAAGCGTGTACATCCTCAGCGGTTTCACCCAGAATATCGGGTATTATGTCGCCCAATTTGCGGAAATGAGCATGTGGACCGAAACATTCCGTGAGACCAACTGGCAGGGTGGCTGGACAGTGTTTTACTGGGCTTGGTGGATTTCTTGGTCACCATTTGTCGGCATGTTCATTGCACGCATATCCAAAGGCCGTACTGTGCGCGAGTTCATCCTTGGTGTGATGCTCTTTCCCACGCTTTTGTCGTTCCTGTGGATGTCCGTCTTCGGCGGCAGTGCACTTTCCATCCAGACCAGCGGCATCGCTGACCTGGTCTCGGCAGTGCAGATTGACGAAGCAGTGGCACTGTTTGCCATGCTTGAACACCTGCCCCTGACGCAATTGCTGTCGGTGGTGGGGGTTATCCTGGTTACCGTCTTTTTTATCACGTCCTCGGACTCCGGTTCTCTGGTTGTGGATCACTTAACGTCCGGCGGGAAGCTGGATTCCCCGGTTCCGCAGCGGGTGTTCTGGGCGATCATGGAGGGGGTTGTGGCGGCAACACTTCTAATAGGCGGCGGGCTTACGGCTCTGCAGACGGCATCCATTACCACCGGACTTCCGTTTGCCTTTATTTTGCTCTTGATGATCTATTCCATGTATGCAGGTTTTGCCCAGGAGTATGAAGTGGAAGAGGCGGTGCGCAGAAAACTGCAGGAGGTGGAAGAAAAACACATGCTTGATGAAGCCATAACCGAGGCTGTCCAAGACGAAGCTTTAGTGGATCCAGACCAAAAAAGCTATTGAGAGCGTTGAATGCAACAGCTGCAGCCCCTATTGCCGGCGGCAGCTGTTGTTTCTTTCAGCAGAAGTTCAGACAGCTAGATGACTTGCTTGCTGACACAGTTTGCGGTTTTTCCTGCATGTGGTATACTAAAAGCCTGGATTATATACGGTGAAAACGATGGCATGGTTCTGTGGTCCTGTCTTTTGGACAGGCTGTCCATATCGGCCCGGAACCTGCTTGTCGCGCGCCGCTTGTCCCCGGGGACTGGACGGGTGCTGCCAAATACGGCGGGATATGAGGTGAAGCTGTGAAAACGACCTGCAAGGATATGCCTTTCCAGCTTAATGGTTACGGTGGAGTGCTCCAGGTGATCTATGAGGAAAACCGCAGCACTCATCGCTCTGGATTCGATTTGTTTGAACGACTGGGTTTCGATTCGCAGCGCTGTATTGGCTATCCTACTATGCGCGCCTTTGTCAAGAATTATGGCGGCACAGGGTACTATACCATAAGCGCTTGGATTCAGATTATCACAAGCTTGCGGTATGCAAGCCAGGATGGAGAAGACGCTGCAGAGGTAGTCTCCGAAATCGACAGGTGTGAGACTATGGCTGCCTGTGGTGTGCCATTCTTTGCGCACGGTTATCCGACCGCCATCTATGATGCTCCCTGTGACAATCTGCGAGGTTCGTCCCGTCTGGAATGGATCGCCGATACGTTTTTTGTTACATACCCCAGCCGAATCAATGATGATTGCATTGCGTATCTTGCCGGTTTCCGCTGGGGGTATGATGAATGGGATGACACTGACGGCCAGCGGCGTGTTTCCATTCGACCATTGCAGAAAACGAACCGTTCGGTTTGGCAGCACTTCGTTCCTGTCATGGAGCAGCACTGTCCCCGTTGGACTTTCCAGCGCTAGATAGACGGTGCCGTGCTGCCCGTCCAATCAGGCTGCATCAGTTGAACAGCCGGGTTGCGATTGTTTTGGACTGTAAGCAAGTTGCGTGTTTAAGGAGGAACGTCGAAGTGAATAAATATCAAGCCAGTATCGCCCAACTTTTGGATGCGGGCGCCGGCGCGGACCAGTGGGCCGATTGGCACTGGCAGCTGCGTCATTCCATAGACACTGTGGAGTTGTTTGAGAAGGTTTTGGGGATTACCTTTTCCGATGCGGCCCGCAGCATTTTAGAGAAGACTGTCGAGCGATTTCCCCTCTCTATTACCCCTTATTATGCGTCGCTGATTGATAGGGAACACTATAAAGAGGATCCGGTATTTAAACAGGCATTTCCCATGCCCCAGGAGCTGCGCGTGCAGGAATACGATATGGAAGATCCGCTTACGGAGGATGCAGACAGTCCGGTGCCCGGCATAACCCACCGCTATCCCGATCGGGTATTGTTCCATGTCAGCAATGTCTGCTCCATGTACTGCCGCCACTGTACCCGCAAACGAAAAGTCGGTGACGTGGATTCGATTCCCACCAAGGAAGTTCTACGCCGAGGCGTAGAATATATCAGGTCGACACCGGCCGTGCGGGATGTTCTGCTTTCCGGAGGCGACCCATTCTTACTCCATACCGAATACCTGCAGTGGCTGCTCGACGAAATATCGGCCATTCCTCATGTGGAGATTATCCGCATTGGTACCCGTACGCCTGTCGTTCTGCCCAGCCGGGTCACCGATGAACTCGTGGATATGCTGCGGCAATACCATCCGTTGTGGATCAATGTACATTTTAACCATCCCAAGGAAATGACCGCTGAGGCAGCCGCGGCTGTGGCGAAATTGGCCGATGCCGGTTTTCCCTTAGGAAATCAGAGTGTCCTTCTAGCGGGAGTCAATGACTCTGTTGCCGTTATGAGAAGGTTGTGCCACATCCTCGTCCAGCACCGCATTCGCCCTTACTATGTTTACCAATGTGACCTGTCTGAGGGTCTGGCGCATTTCCGAACGCCTGTGGGAAAAGGCATTGAGATCATGGAAAGTCTCATTGGTCATACCAGCGGCCTCTGTGTTCCCACCTATGTAATTGATGCCCCCGGCGGCGGCGGCAAGATTCCCGTGCTGCCGAACTATATTCTGTCTTGGTCCAGCAACAAGGTAGTACTGCGCAATTATGAAGGTGTGATCACAACTTATCAAGAACCGGAACGGTACCAGGTTACCCGCTCCGACGAGCCTTGGGACGAGGCAGTGGACAAAGTGCACGAAATGACACCCATCGGTGTCGAAAAACTGCTTTCCGATGAGGACGAAGCCATATCACTGGTACCTGAAAACACAGATAGAATAGGACGGAGAAACGGCAATGGACAGGATTGAAAGGATGGACGGCTGCCTTGTCCAGCATGGACCTGAAAACGAACGCATCTATCTGATGCGGGTGGATGGGGACATGAGCAACGGCAGTATCGTGAAATTGGTTGCGGAAGCCGAAAAACGGCAGTACACGAAAATAACAGCGAAGATCCCCAAGCGGTTGGAGGCGGCGTTTGCGGCGGCGGGGTTTGTTCGCGAAGCGGTAATTCCCGGATTCTTCCTGGGTGAAGAAGAAGCGGTGTTTATGTCACTGTTCCTCTCCAAGCAGAGAAGTCGTTTGGGTGAGAACGAAGGCTTGATTCATGATGTTCTGCGCAAGGCAGAGGAACGGGAGTCGGGGGCCCGCCCTCAGCTGGCCAAGGGGTTCACCTGGAAAGTGGCCGATGCAGTCATGGCTCCGGAGATCGCGGAGCTGTACGGGAAAATTTTTGAGACCTATCCTTTTCCCATACATGATCCCTCTTATATACAGCGCACCATGGCAGATGGTTCGGTGGTGTACTATGCTGCCCTGAGTTCTCCAGGAAGCATTGCTGCACTGGCGTCTTCGGAACTGGATCGCCAAGCCCTGGGCGTGGAAATGACAGATTTCGCCACCGACACCGGCGTGCGGGGAAACGGTTTGGCGGCCTTTCTGTTAGCGCAGATGGAACGGGACATGGCCGAAGAGGGCTACCGCACCGCCTATACCATTGCCAGGGCGGTGTCCTACGGGATGAACCTGACATTTGCCGGTTTGGGGTATGCATACGGCGGAACCTTGGTCAACAATACCAACATTGGCGGCCAGCTCGAAAGCATGAACGTCTGGTACAAGCCGCTGCGTCCTCAGAGCTGATACTCGTGCAAAAAGCTTGTGATTCGGTCAAACAGTTTCTGTTTCTGTGCCGGGCGCGGGTCAACGGTCAGGTTGTGCCCTGCGTCTTCCATCCAGTAGACATGACGGGCGTTGGTACCCAGATTTCGGCAGAGGATAGTGACACTGGCTGCGTCGACCGATTGATCGTCCCTTGGGTGTACGATCAGAGTGGGGCACTGTATGTTTCCTAGCTGCTTCTTCACCTGCTTGGCCAATAGGTGAACCTGGTAAGCAGCAGTAAGAGGAAATCGCTCGTAGCCTTGGAGAAACTGCTGCGCTTCCGCCGGCCGGGCTTTTTCGGGCCAGCGTTCGTACGGCTTGACTCTGCTGAGGATTCCTGCCAAAGGCAGTACGCGGTTTCTAGGCCTCACTGCTGCTGCCAATGTCACAAGAGCGTGCGGCTGCATCTTCGACGACAGCTGCAGGGCCAATAGGCCTCCGAGGGAATGCCCAATCACGACAACACGGGTGCACTGCTGTTTCAGTACACTCAGACCTTCTTCAACGGAGTCATGCCAATCCTGCCACTGCACGCCTTCTAAGTCTTGGGGGCGCGTGCCGTGGCCGGCCAGCAGAGGACTGTGGACCCTGTAACCCTGTTGGTGAAGCCAGTGCCCCAAGGGATACAGTTCCGCAGGCGTACTCGTGAATCCGTGAATAAGCAGGCATCCGGTGGGTCCTCCTGTAAGGGTGTAACCATCTTTGATCGCAGACATGGCAGGGCCTCCTTGGTCGCGCCGTATAATGCTTATTCATTATAACCGAAGATCGCCATGGTCAGCAATGAAAGGTGCAGCCTGTGAAGTTGGAAGGGGGAGGTGCAATGAATGCAGAGACAGCAGCCTACAAGAGTGGTGGTCGGTATGTCCGGGGGTGTTGACTCCTCTGTGGCAGCTCTGCTGCTGAAGCAGAAGGGATATGACGTGATTGGAGTCTTCATGAAGAACTGGGATGAAACCGATGAAGACGATGTTTGTACAGCTGAGGAAGACTATCAGGATGTGCGGCGGGTGTGTGATCAAATTGGCATCCCTTATTATACGGTCAATTTCGAACAGGAATATTGGGAACGGGTTTTCACGTACTTCCTTGAGGAATACAAAGCGGGTCGAACGCCGAACCCCGACGTGGTGTGCAATAAGGAAATCAAATTCAAAGCATTTCTGGAGAAGGCGTTGGACTTAGAGGCGGATTATCTGGCCACCGGCCACTACGCGCGCATTGAGCGTGAGCACGGACAGTGCCGGCTTTTGCGCGGCGTTGATAACAATAAAGACCAAAGCTATTTCCTGTGCATGCTCGACCAGAAGCAGCTGCAGCGGGCATTGTTTCCGGTCGGTGACATGACCAAAGAGGAAGTGCGCGCAAGTGCCGCTCGGGAAGCACTGCTGACGGCGGAGAAAAAAGACAGCACCGGCATCTGTTTCATCGGTGAACGTAAATTCAAAGAGTTCCTGCAGCGCTTTCTTCCGGCGCAGCCGGGGCCGATTCGCCGTGTTGACGGCCGGACCGTGGGTAGACATGACGGACTCATGTACTATACGCTGGGTCAACGGAAAGGTCTGGGCATCGGCGGCCCGGGGGAGCCTTGGTTTGTTGTGGACAAAGACCTGGATAGTAACGTCCTCTATGTGGATCAGGGCCAGGATTCTGATGCTCTCTATTCCCATGGTCTCATGGCTTCACAGGCGTCTTGGATTGCCGGCCAGCCGCCGGCGGAGGATACATTTCGAGCCACGGCTAAGTTCCGCTACCGTCAGCCTGACCAAGGCGTGGATGTCTATGTCCGCTCCGGCGGTAAGCTGTTCGTGGTGTTTGACGAACCGCAGCGGGCCATTACTCCAGGACAGGCTGCTGTGTTCTATGAAGGACAGTACTGCCTCGGCGGAGCCATTATCGATCGGGCCATGGACAAACATGACCTGCACAACGCAGAGGAAGTTGGTTAGATAGGCGAGTATACAAGATACCCTGTTTGGTAACATGATTGTCCAGGAAATATCCATGAGGAGAATGCAGCTTTGATCACGGCAGGAAAAAGCAGTCGACTACCTTTTGTTCCCCCGTTCTTTTACGGCTGGGTTATTGTGTTCATCTCGGCCCTGAGTATCTTCTTTTCGGGGCCTGGCCAGACCTACAGTGTTTCTGTTTTTATCGACTCCTATATCAGTGAATATGGATGGAGTCGCTCTTTCGTGTCCTCCCTGTATTCATTTGGCACATTGGCTGCTGGGTTTGGCATGGCGGTCATCGGACGCCAGATTGACCGCCGAGGGCACCGCACGATGATGCCGATCATTGCCGCCGCGTTTGCGGCGGCAACATTCTGGATGAGCATTGTGTTCCACCCCTTGATGCTTTTCATTGGCTTTTTTTCCATACGTTTGTTAGGACAGGGTTCCATGACGCTGGCCGGTTCTACATTGGCTCCGCAGTGGTTTGAGCGAAAACGGGGCAGAGCCATGAGTTTGATGGCCCTCGGTGGTGTCATCGGTGCTGCGGCCCTGCCTCCGTTTAACGCCTGGCTGATTGAAACCTGGAGCTGGCAGGTGGGATGGCGCTTCTGGACTGTGGCTCTGCTGGCCATTATGGTGCCGTTAGGCCGCTTTTTGGTACGCAACCGACCAGAATCGGTGGGCCTCAATCCGGACGGAGCACCGCCTCCAAAGGATGGTGAGGAAGATACATATAGGGCAGTGGACTCCTGGACGCTTCGGCAGGCGCGAAGAACGCGGACCTTTTGGCTCTTCATGTTCTGCCAGTTTGTCCCGTCCATGGTAAATACAGGAATCACGTTTCATATTGTCTCGATCTTAGGTGAGCAAGGCATAACAAGGGTTCAGAGTTCCTTTGTTTTGGGACTGATAGCCTTGGTGGCACTTCCCTGTACCTTCGCCGCGGGCTATATCCTTGACCGCTTTCTTGTGCATAGGGTTATGACCATTACTAACATCTTTCAGGTACTGGTCATGGTCTGGCTGTTGATGATAGAGAACTATCCCATGGCGGTTGCATTTGGGGTCTTGCGGGGCATGGTACAGGGTTTTGAGATGATGAATTTCAATGTTATGTGGCCGAACTATTTCGGTCGCTTGCACCTTGGCAGTCTGCGGGGTTTTGCCATGATATTCATGGTGGCCGGCTCCGCCTTTGGTCCGCTTCCGTTTGGGTTTGCCTTTGACATGTTTGGCGGATATACGGAGATTATCGTCCTGATGACGCTATTTCCGGTCCTGTCGATTGTTGCGGCAGCATTAGCTCGACCACCGCGATTGGAGGAAATCAAGAAATGATTGTGGGAGTCATGGAAGTAACCTTTTGGATACCGGAGGCGCAGTCCCTGAAGGACAAGCGCAGTATCACGCAAAGTGTTATCCGGCGAGCTCGCAACCAAGCCAACGCAGCCGTCGCAGAAGTCGATGGTCAGGATCTTTGGCAGCGCTGCACCGTAGCAGCCGCTGTAATTGGTACCAATGAAGGCCATGCCAAGCATCAACTGCATGTTGTGCTGAAAATCATTGAGCGGGAGCCTCGCCTGGAAGTGACGGACGTGGATTATTCCTATTGCTGAACACTGCAGGACAGTTTAGTAATCTATCAGGCACAGATAACCACATAGATTTGGAGAGACTGCCCTGAAGGGTACCGATTGACGGTCAGACCAGGATCTGGTTTCGGACTACAGTCTGCGCCAGCCGCGGCATGCTGAGCGACGCCCGGTGGATTACAGGCACTGAAGCAGCAACAATCTTACCGCAGAAACGTACCGCCGGACACCGCCGCCCGGCGGTTTCTCTACGTGCAACATTATAGGTGTGCTATCATTGTGCTATTGACATCACTGTGTGTCACACAGTATAATGGTAATGCAAGAAAATGTAAGGAGGAAACGCCATGGACGACCAGACCCTCCGCAACATGGAGCTGGAGATGCGGCGCGGGGTGCTGACCCTCAGTGTGCTCAGCCAGCTCAAGACGCCCCGGTATGGCTACTCCCTTTTGCAGCGGCTGGCCGACCAGGGTATGGACATCGATCAGAACACCTTGTATCCGCTGCTCCGGCGGCTGGAAAAACAGGGGCTGCTAGACAGCGATTGGTCCGTCGAAGGAAATCGGCCCCGTCGCTACTACGTACTCAACGACCAGGGCCGTGAAGCCCTGCAGACGATGACCGAAGTCTGGCGTGACACCACCGCCGTAATGCAGCGTCTGTTGGACTCGAGTGATTTTGGAGAGGATGTTGACCAATGAAAGTGCATTGGATCGAACGCTACATTCAAGCTGTTGGGGAGCATCTCCCGGCGAAAGAACGGCAAGACATCGAAGAGGAACTGCGTTCTCTATTGCTGGATACGCTAGAAGATCGGACAGGCAGTTCCGGTCCCTACGACGATGAAACGGTACTAGCCGTCCTGCAGGAATTCGGCCCCCCGCGAGAAACAGCCAACCGTTACGCCGCGCGGCCGCGTTATGTGATCGGGCCGGCACTCTATGAGTCCTACTTGCACATAACCGGGATGTTGATTATTCTGGCACTCATCGGCCAGGCGGTGGCCTTCGTGATTCAGATCGCCCGCGGCGACCTGCAGGCCATGGCGGCAGTGAGTGCTTCCATAGGACGGGCAGTATCCACCGTCGTGGCCATCGTCGGATGGACGACGATCATCTTCGGGGCCATCCAATACTTTTCGAAGCCGGAAGAACAGCCCGGGGAGGACAGCGAATCGTGGGATCCCCGCGAACTCCCGGATTTGCGCGGCGAAGAGCGTATCTCCCGGACCGAATCTTTCTTCGGTATCGCCATTTCGGTGGTGGCTCTGCTTGGAGCTAACTTCTTGGCCTTCCGTCTAGGAATCTATGGCGATGCGGCCCCCGACCCCAGCCTCGCCTTCGTCAACAGCGATGCCGTCAGCCGTCTGCTGCCATGGTGGAATCTGATCTGGGCTGCCGGCTTGATCCACGAAGCGGCCCTGCTTATCAAGGGCCGTTGGAACCGAGCCCACCGCTGGCAGGCCATCGCTATCGATGTGGCCAGCATGGCTCTTCTGATTGTGCTATTTCGCAGCGAGCTCATAATCAGTGAGCAGTTCCTGGCCCTCGGCGGTCCTGAACAGGCCGAATCCCTGGCCAGGGCCGGACGCATCGTGCCCGCTGCCTTGCGAGGTGTCTTCCTCGGCGCCATGGCCTTCACCCTGTGGGATCTGATCGAAAACATTCGCGCTCTCGCCGCCAGACGGCTGTAACCCGACACGCGCTAAACGGTGGTGGCCTGCCCTTACCGGGCAGGCCACCTTTGATGGAGATTATCTAGCGGGCGTCATGACCAGGGAGGGGGGTGCCAAATGGAGCAGCGGGCTGACAGCGCCTGTGCCGGAGTGTAATTCAAGGTTGGACATTGGCGTCTTCGTTAAGCGCCACGGGTGCAGCAGACCTGACCAGCGAAGGGCATCAGCAATTTGATTCTGGCGTGCGAAACGTCGCTTAGGAGGCGTTTCGCCGCCTGGGCGGATCCATTGATATCCTCGCAACCCTTGTTGGCCGAAGGTCTGCTGGGGAATCTGTGAGCCACGTCCATCTGGGGGATAGAGTGTTTCGGTTCGATGAAAGATTTGAATGCACGGCAGGGATGGAGGCTTAGAGGTTGAATATACATAATTATGCACAGCTGGCGACCTTCCGGCGTCCATATCCGAGCAGGTCGTGCATTAAAATGCAAAGGAGGAAGAACAATGAAGCAATGGCAGAGAGCAGGATGGATTGGTTTCTTGGTTGTTATGGCGGCCCTGTTTTTGGTGGGGTCGGCCGCAGGACAGGAGACTTGGGTGATTGGAACTTCGGCCGATTATCCACCGTTTGAAAGCGTCGATGAAGACGGTGAATTCGTCGGATTCGACATGGATCTTATTCGCGAGATCGGAGCCCGTCTCGATCGCGAGGTGGAGATCCAAGACATGGATTTCGGAGCTTTGATTGCTGCCCTGGAAAGGGGCCGTATTGATGCGGTGATTGCCAGCATGAGCCCGACGCCGGAACGGCGCGAACGGGTCGACTTTACCGACGCCTATTACCAGTCCCGGCAGGGGATTCTGGTGCACCCGGACACGGATGTGGAAATTAACTCGTTGGAAGACTTCATGCAGTATGAGTTTGCCGTTCAGACAGGGACAACCATGGACGACTGGGCGACAAACCGCGTCGAGGAAGGCTTGATTGAGGACGGTCAGATTCGCCGCTACGGCGATGTCACTGTGGCTGCCATGGACCTGAGAAACCGACGGGTTGAAGCTTTTATGCTGGACCTGGCCGTGGCCTATTCCCTGGCTGCAGATTTGGGCTTGGACGTGGCCGTAGAAGTACAGATTGAAGAAGCGGGCAACCCCGGCATCCTGCTGCCCAAAGGCTCGGACGAGGAGCTGGAGAAGATCAATGCCGTTTTGGCAGAACTCCGAGAAGAAGGTTTCATTGACGAGTTGATTGACACCTGGCTGCGGGGAGTGTACGAATAACGACATGATCATGGATTGGGCGGTGCAATCGCCCAATCCATGCCTTTAGTTTGGAGATGAAAGCCATGAGCATATTTGACGATAGGGCTGCGGAGGTCCTGCAGTCACTTCCGTATCTGCTCCAGGGCTTGGGAGTGACGATATCCGTAACACTACTGGCCCTTCTCTTGGGCGGGCTGATCGGTCTGATGGGGGCATTGGCAAGGGTTTACGGGGCTGCGCCCCTTCGCGCTGCTGCCGCGGCTTACAGCCGTACCATACGCAGTCTGCCGCTGCTTGTCATTTTGTTCTTCTTATATTTCCTTGGGTCCGATATCTACGAGATGTCTGTGTTTACTTCCATGGTACTGGCTTTAGGTATTCACACCAGTGCCTATCAGGAGGGAATCTTCCGTGCCGGCATCCAGTCGATTGAAAGAGGCCAGAGCGAGGCGGCGGCTGCCATTGGGATGACTCCCTTTCAGAACTTTTTTACGATTGTTCTGCCACAGGCATTGCGCCGCTGCATACCGTATTGGGGCAATGAAGCGGCCATTGTGCTCAAGGATTCGTCCTTGGCCTATGTGTTGGGTTTGACAGAACTGATGCGACGCGGGCAATATGTCATTTCCCGCACGCATCAGGCGTTTTTAACCTATCTAATTATCGGCTTGATTTATCTTATTCTGACCTTGGTGTTAACACGCGGCCTGTCGTACATGGAAAAACGGGTAAAGATACCGGGATGATTGAAGGGTGACCGATTGATGACAAAAAGCATTGTAAGTATAAGAAACCTCCACAAAAGTTACGGCAAGGTCCCTGTTCTGAATGATTTTTCGCTGGATGTGTACCCCAATGAAGTGGTTGTGGTGATCGGACCCAGCGGGACCGGCAAGAGCACACTCCTGCGGTGCATAAACTATCTCACGCCCTTCGACAGCGGTGAGATCCATTTGGATGGACAGAAGATCGACCCCAGAAAGACAAACCTTAATCACGTCCGGCAGCAGATTGGCATGGTTTTCCAGGACTTTAACTTGTTTAACCATATGTCCGCGTTCCACAACGTGGCCGTCGGTTTGGTCAAGGTAAAGCGGGTGAATCGGGGGGAGGCCCGGAGCAGAGCCCTAGATGAGCTGGAGCGGGTAGGGATGCTGCAGTATAAAGACCAGTATCCCGCAGAGTTGTCCGGAGGGCAGAAGCAGCGTGTCGCTATTGCCCGCGCCCTTGCCATGAACCCCAAGATCATGCTGTTCGACGAGCCGACATCGGCCTTGGATCCTGAGTTGATCGAAGAAGTGCTGGCTGTGATGAAGTCTTTGGCCGCTGCAGGGATGACCATGGTTGTCGTTAGTCACGAAATGAGTTTCGCCCGCGAAGCGGCTGACCGAATTGTCTTCATGGATCAGGGCGCCATTGCTGAAATGGGCTCGCCGTCAGAACTATTTGCAAATCCGCACAAAGAGCGTACCCGCCAGTTCCTCAGTAAACTAGGTTACCGGGAGAACGAAAGGAAGGATGAATCCGATGGATGATCAATGGGCATTCTTCTTGCGGATCCTGCCCGAACTCTGGGAAGGTTTGAAGATGTCGATGTATCTCAGCGTCGGAGCCCTTTCTTTGGGACTGGTAATCGGACTTCCATTGGCGTTGGTCAAGACATATGGGCATGGGGTGCTGCGCTTTGTAGTTACCGCCTACATTGAGGTTGTGAGAGGTACACCGATGGTGGTCCAGTTGTTTATGGTTTACTTCGGTTTGCCGGAGCTGGGAATTGTCATCGACCGCGTTCCGGCAGCCATTATTGCTCTGGCCGTCAACAGCAGTGCGTACCAAGCCGAGTATTTCCGCGGTGCCATCCTTTCCGTCAGTGAAGGCCAGTATGCTGCCGGCCGTGCTATTGGTATGTCCCAAGGGCAGGCCGTGCTCCACATCATATTGCCGCAGGCTCTGCGAATTGTTATACCGCCTTGGTCCAATGAAATGGTGTATATGGTCAAATATACATCCATTGCCTTTTTGATTGCCGTTCCCGAATTGATGGCGCAGGGGCAAGTGATCATTACCAGAACGTTCCGTCCTATGGAGACCCTATTTTGGGTGGGGCTGCTTTATGTGATTGTGCTGGCCATATTGTCCCAAATTGTGGACTGGATCGAAACGCGTGTGCGGATCCCGGGATACCAAAGTGATCGCCGCGGTTAGGTGCTGACGGACGGAAAGGGGAATCGGATAACCCGATTCCCCTTCAAATCTTGATGGTTCTTCCAACGGCTAGATCCAACTGCGCAGCTGTAGGGCTTCGTGCAATCGGTCCAGCGAAACCATATATGCAGCTGTGCGGAGGGGTACCCCTTTTAGCTCGCGCATTTCCCAAGTGGCGTTGAATGCTTCATGCATTGCGGTGCGGAGCTTCTTGTGCACTTCTTCCGCACTCCAGTAATAGCCCATTTGGTTCTGCACCCACTCATAGTATGACACAATCACTCCACCGGCATTGGCGAGAATGTCCGGAATGACGACAATATCGCGTGCATAGAGGATGCTGTCAGCTTCCGGCGTCGTTGGCCCGTTGGCGGCCTCGGCGATGATCGCTGCTTTAATGTCGGCAGCATTTTGCTCTGTGATCTGATTTTCCAGGGCGGCCGGTACAAGGATGGTGCAGTCCAGAGTCAAGAGCTCGTCGCTGCTGATTTCTTCACTGCCGCCAAATCCTTTCACACTTCCGGTGGAATCCTTATGTTGGATCAGTTCCTCGACATTCAGGCCATTGGCCGAATAGACCGCGCCAGAGGAATCGCTGGCCGCGAGAATGTCCACATCCCAATCGGCCAATAAACGGGCAGCATGGGCACCGGCATTGCCAAACCCTTGAATCACTGCAGTGCTTTGACTGAGGCGAATGTCCAATTTCCTCGCGGCGTCGCGGATGGCAAATGCACAGCCCTGTGCCGTGGCCGAATCGCGCCCTTCTGATCCGCCCAAGATAATCGGCTTTCCGGTAATCACCCCAAATTGGTTGATTCCGGCTCGGCTTTTGGAATATTCATCCATCATCCACGCCATGATCTGGCTGTCGGTATAGACATCAGGTGCCGGAATATCCTGATCAGCACCGAGGTTTCTGGCTAGAATACGGATATACCCTCTGCTCAGCCGTTCTAGTTCGCCTTGTGACAGCTTGCGGGGATCGCATACAACGCCCCCTTTGCCGCCGCCATAGGGGAGGCCGACCACACCGCATTTAAAGGTCATCCACATGCTGAGGGCCATGACCTCTTCCTGGGTTACATCAGGATGAAACCGGATTCCGCCTTTGCAGGGCCCGAGGGCATCGGTGTGTTGAGAGCGGTATCCAACAAAGGTCTTGGTACGCCCATCATCCATTTTTACTGGAATCGATACCTGCAGACAGCGTTGCGGAAGTTTGAGGACTTCATAGACGTCCTCGCACAGGTTCATTACCGTGCACGCCTGTTGCAGCTGTTCTTGAACCATGGTTAGCGCATTTTTCATCTTCTCACCTCAGATAGTTGGACTAATATCTAAACACTTTTCGTGAAAAAACATGAATACCCTCTTGGTTTTCGCAATCGATAGTGTTAAAAAAATAA
>PUOC01000058.1 GCA_003551965.1 Clostridiales bacterium
AGCCATTGCGCTGGCAGCGGTGAACGATAATTTCGTTGGGCATGCCCGTGGTATCGGGAAGCTGCTCCCGCTTACCCGGATCGTCCTTGGTCATGCAGGCGGCCGCCGCTAAGGCCAAGCCTGCCGCCGCTCCCCCGCAGACATAGGCCGCCGGATTATGGGTCAATGCCGCAATGCGCCGGCCGATCTCCTGCTGCAGTTCGGGGATATCCACAAACGCTTCACTGGCCTGCCCCATGGCTTCCACCACCTCCGGCGGCATCCGGGATCCGCCCATGTAGGTCATGGTGTCATGGCCATTGATCAGACGCTGTATCTGCAGTTCATCGTAGATATGCATACTTTGCCTCCTAGTTGATCTGGCCCATCAATCCGCCGTCCACCACAAGATCCACCGCGGTCACGTAGGACGATTCGTCACTGGCCAGGAATAATGCGGCATAGGCTGCCTCTTCCGGTGTGCCAATGCGCTTCAGCATCGGATGCTCTGCAGCCCGCTGCCAGTGCTCCGAACTGGGTATCGATTCTATCGTCGGACGCGTGGCAATGATGCCGGGACAGAGACAGTTGGCGCGAATACCTTGGGGGCCGAAATCCATGGCAATGGATTTGGTCAGGTGCGATACAGCGGCCTTGGCGGCATTGTAAGCTGCGGAATTGGCTGCCACTCCCAGCCCCCGCACGGAGCCGTTGTTCACAATGGAACCGCCGCCCCCTGCTGCCATCAACGGCACGGCATATTTGCAGCAGTAATAGACGCCGTCTAAGGTCACTCCCATGGTCCGCCGCCAATCCTCCGTGGTTGTGTCGACGACATTTTTAAAGGGCTGCCACCAGGGATTGGTGATGAGAATACTTAAGTTCCCGGCCCAGGCGGCAGTTTCTTCCATAACCCGCCGGCACTGCTCCTCGACGGTGACATCGTGCTCCATGCATAACAGGCGCCCTTCATACCCTTCACATTCCTGCCCTAAGCGGTCAAGCCCTTCCCGGTCCACATCCGTGGCCGCGATCCGGCACCCCTCCCGCAGGAAGAGATCCACCATCGATCGGCCCATACCGCTGGCTGCCCCTGTAATGACAGCTGTTTTACCCTGCAGCCGCACTGTACTTCCCCCCATTTCTTAGCCTTTCAGTGCACCCATGGTCGCACCTTCCGTCACCTGCTCCTGGAGGAAGATGTAGCCGATGAAGATGGGTACAATGGCAATCACCAAACCGGCAAACAGCGCTCCCCAATCCACTTGGTAGCGCATGACCACCTGCAGATCGGCCAATCCCAGCGGCAAGGTCTTCAGTTCATCGGACGCTAGGATAATCAGGGCCAGGATAAATTCGTTCCAGATCCCTAAAAAGTTGAAAATAAGGGCCGTCATCACCGCCGGTTTCGACACAGGCAGCATCACCCGCCAGAAAACCTGGGCATGGCTGCAGCCATCGATAATCGCGGCCTGTTCCAAATCCCGGGGCAGCGTCGAAAAATACCCGGAAAGCAAAAAAACCGTAAAGGGCAGCGAGAAGGCAATGTACACTGGTATCAGGCCCCAGTAACTGTCCAGCAGCCCCAAGGTGCGCAGCAGATCGTGCAGGGGCACCAGGGCAATCTGCACCGGGACCATCAGCCCGCTGACAAAGGCCACCAAGATGATGCGGCTGCCCCGGAAAGGATAGCGCACCAGGACATAGGCGGCCATGGCCGCAATGATAACAATCAGTGAAATGGACACCGCCGTGACAAAGATACTGTTGAACAAATACTGTCCAATATTGGCTTCAAACCAGGCCCGGACATAGTTGTCCCACTGCATGCGGGACGGCAGCGTCCACGGACTGCCGTAAATTTCGGCGCTGGTCTTAAACGACGTAACCACCAGCCATACCAGTGGGCCCAAGACAATGAGGGTGTAGAACCCGACGAATAGAAGGCGGACAGCGTCGCCTACACTGCGTGGTTTCATTCCGCTCCGACCTCCCATTTAATATTCCACCGTTTCCCGCTGCATAAAGCGCCGCAGCAGCAGACTGACAGTGAGCACACCGATAAAGAGCAGCACAGCCATGGCCGTAGCATATCCCATCTGAAACTCGATGAACGCCTTGCGGTAGAAGTACGTCGTGAGAATTTCGCTGTGGCGGCTCGGTCCGCCCTGGGTCATGATCCAAACCAAGTCAAAGGCCAGGAAGGCATTGACGACCATAAAGACCACAGCCACCGAAACGACTTCCCAGATCAAAGGCAGCGTAATATGGCGGAAAATTGTCCAGCGCGACGCTCCATCGATCAAGGCACTTTCATGGTACTCCGGCGGGATGTTGCGAATGGCGGCCACGAACATGACCATATAAAAACCGACATTGCGCCAAATCAGGGGTGCTGCCACCGCACCGAGCACCACCGCCGGATCCGCGAGCCAAGTTCGTGCCAGCCCCTCCAAACCAATACCCGCCAAGAGACTGTTTAGGATTCCAATTGACGGATGGTAGATAAAAGACCACAAAATAGAGATGGCTACCCAGGAAATCAGTGCCGGGAAAAAATAGACCGAACTCAGCAGTGTGCTGCCGCGAAAACGGCGGGCAAACACCGATGCAAAGAACAGCGACAAAACCAGGGTAATGATGGGAAAAACGATCAGAAAGAAGAGGTTGTTGCTGACTGCTTTCCAGAAAATCGGATCGTGAAACAGCAAATTGCGGAAGTTGTCCAATCCGACCCAATCCATGTCCGGAGACAACCCGCCCCACCGGTATAGACTGACATGCAGCGTCTGCAGTATAGGATAGATAAAGAATACCACAAAAATTCCTACGGCCGGGGCCAGAAACCCCGCTTTGAACCCGATCTGCCGGTACACTGCCTTCACGTGACCGCCCCCTTCGTGCGGGAGAGGGAGGGTATGGCCTCCCTCTCACAGCGTGCTGCTAGAAATCAACTTCAAACAATTCGACGTTTGGGTCTTCCCGGGTCCTCTCGGAAGCTGTTTCCATCACTTCCACATAGTCTTCCGGATCCAGTTCACCCAAAAGCAGCGATGTGGTATTGTCCGCCCAAGTGCCGAACCACTCCGGATACCATCCCTGGATTGGCACATGGGTAAAGGTCCTGTCGGCCTCTTCTACCATATCCGCCATGATCTGCAGTTCTTCCGACAGATCCACATTAGCACCGACCACCGTGGTCATGGCATCCTTTTGCTGCACAAATTCCTGGGCCATGGGTTTGGATGTCAAGAACTTCAAGAAATCCACAGCCTGCTCCGGATGATCGGCATCCCGGGGCACAATCCACTTCTCGGCATCCATGACATTGAGTGCATTGGGGTCACCGACGCCGTCTTCGAACTTCGGGTATTGGAAGGGCACCATCTCGAAGTCGTCGGGAGCAATACCTCCCATTTCCGCCGGCATCCAGGAGCCGTTGGCCACCATAGCCGCATCGCCCATCACAAACTGCGTCTGGGCTTCCATGTGGTCCATGCCCATGGCACCGCTCTGGAAGAAGCCTTCGTCTTTTAACATCCTAAACTTGCGCACCGCTTCCAAGACGCCGTCCTGCAGCCAGGCACCTTCTTCTAAATTCAGCACGGAATTCAACGCATCCATACCGGCCTGCCGCTGGATAAACTGCATAACCCAATAGATGTTGTAGTCGGCAATCTGACCCTGCAGGGCAATGGGAACGATTCCTTCCTGCCTGATTTCGTCGCCGAGAGCCATGAGATCAGCAAAGGTTTGCGGCGGTTCCCAGCCGTATTCCTCAAACATCTGGGGATTATACCACATGTTCCAGGTCAGAAGATCCAGGGATACACCCCAGATTTCATCGGAACCATCGGTGAGCGTGCGCAGCGTACCGGGCATAATGGTCTCTTTCCACTTCTTGTCTTCCTGAAAGTACGCGGGTGAATGCATGGCCTCTGTGATTGGATGGATCAAATCCGCCCGCAAAAGCTCTGCATTGGTAATGCCTTCCCGGACCAACCAGGTAACATCCGGCGGATTGCCCTGCAGAAATCTCGGACGCAGGACGATTCCAATTTCGGGGCTGCCCTGGATGGTGACCTCCACATTAGGATGCATTTCCTCATACTCACGGGCCACATATTCAAAGAAATCCGTTCCGAACGCGCCGTCAAACACTGCCACTTCCAGTTCGATGGTCTCGGCGGCCGCACCGGCCGACAACAAACAAACTACGGCCATAGCGAGGAACAATCGTACCACTGCGTTCTTTGCTCGTTTCATATTCGTCCTCCTTCACATCCCTCTGTTGCTTCCATGCTGCAGAACACTTTCTCCCCGGCCGGCAGCCACAGGGCACCGGCTCTACGGTCTCCTGCCAACGGCGGCCATTCCTCCTTTCTTTCATCTGGCATCTATGGGAAGCGCCATCGCCGCTTCCCGCTCCATGGCCCACAGGGACCATTGGCTGCAGGGCTGCTTGTACAAACTATGGACCCACCTGGTTTCACACAAACCTGTAATACAAAAAAGATCATATCATCTGACCTTTACTCATTACATTCCATTTTCTATTCCGTTTTCCTTCTCTTTGGACGAAAAATTTACGGGCGGAATGTAACGCCTCATCTGCCCGCCCATGATTTCCTGGCTTTGGGACGCGCATGGGGCACCGCTGCCCAAAAAGCACCGGTGCCCCATGGATATGCTGCTCAATTAGAGAACGATAGACCCTCCTTCGGCCAACACCGCCCGCAGTTGGCCGGCGGCCACGGCCGTCACTGCCTTGTCCTGCTGCAGGGCCAGATAACTGGCGACACCGGCCGCTTCCCCTGTTTGGTTCATGTTCACCATCACCCGCAGGGCTCCGAATGCTCCCTGATCGGTATCGAGAATGCGCCCGGCCATGACCACGTTGCGCGTTCCTTTGGGCAGCAGAGAGCGAAAGGGAATTTGGTAGAAGGTGGGATCCTCGTCCACGGGCTCCCGCCAGCGGCCCACCGTTTTGTCAATGCGGTTTCTGAAAACGACTTCGCTGCCATCCAGGTAGCGGAAGGTGATGCCCGGCCCGTCGCTGTGGTGTATATCCACCCGATAGGTGCCGTTGGCAATAGCATCGTCATACCTGCGGCCATGCAAGACATCCTCCTGGGTAATGCGAAAGTCAGCATGGAAGCGCCTTGTTTCCCGGATGCCGATGGCCGATGGCAGGCCCAGCAGTGTCAAGGGCGGCGCGTCCTGGACGTGATCCCGCATCAGGTCCATCATCGCCCGAACCTGTCGGCGGCCCTCCATTTCGGCAAAGGTCAGATCACTGGCTCGGCTGCAGTCCGCGCCGAATACATGGGTCTCCGCATGCATCCACACATCGGGACTGTTGGGCACCACACTGCTCCAGCCCCAGTCCTCCGGCAGATCATAGTCACCCCCATGGCTTTGGAGAAGCTCTATAAACCGTTCCCGGGGTATGGAGCCCATGCCCTGGATCTTTGCGCACGCCGTGGGGGGCTGCAGGTGTTCTTCGGAATAATGGGCAAAGCCCATATCCCGGCAGAGGTCGCCATCGCCGGTGGCGTCGACGAAATAGCGGGCCTTGATTACACCGCGGCCGTCCTTGTTCTCCACAAACACGCCCCGCAGTTCACCGTTGTCCTCGTCCCGCAGCGGTGCGGTATACATGGTGTGCAGGTACGGTTTCACCCCGGCCTGCTTGACAAGGACATCCAATTCAATCTTCAGTTCTTCTGTGTTCAACCGCAGGGCATCGAACCGCCCCTGGGACTGGAGCACCGCATCCCGTGTCCGCAGGGCTTCCACCACCTCATGGGTCAAACCGCCGATTATCTGCTGTTTGTTTTCCGTATCATAGAGGCTGTGCCAGATATTGACCAAACCGGCGGCAGCGGTCCCGCCGAAGCAGTTGCCCCGCTCCACCAGTACCGCCCGCGCACCCAAACGGGATGCCCGCACCGCTGCAAATACACCGGTGGCGCTGCCTCCGAGAACACAGATATCAGCATCTTCAATAACGGGAATTTCCCTGGCTTTTTCTACGATCCGCTCCATCGTGGTCCTCAACCTCCTGCCGTGGGAACATGTCAGCGATCCAGAAATACCTGTTCCGGATTGAACGTGGTACTCCACATGGTGTCCCAACCCCAATAACCGATTTCCGAGAAGTTCTTCATGTCTTTATTCTTGATGATCGGGAAGGGAGCCTGGCCGACAGCCCCGATAACCCAGAGGTTTTCCGCCTGCAATTCCAGGATGCGCTGGGTCATGTCAAAGCGCAGTTCTTCATCGGGCTCAACCAGCAAATCTTCCCACAGCTGCCGGGCTTCCTTCACTTCCGGGGGCGGTTCCTGGCCGTGTTCACCGTCGCTATTGAACCAACGGGCCCATTCGGTGGACCAGACCTGGGACCAGGTGACATTGGTTGCGACAAAATAGTCCGGCGCCAAGGGGAAGAGCATATCACTGGCATTGTTGCCCATCCATGTGGTGGCGTCCATGAGATTACCCTCGCCGCGCACCGACTGCAGTTCACCGGATATTTCTTCATAATCCACAACCAAACCGAACTCGTTCCAGTATTCAGCCACCAGTTCACTGGTGGGCAGGCAGACGCCTTCCCAATCAATGAATTCAATCTTAAAGGCTATGGGTCGGCCATCGGGGCGCAGCCACCGTCCCTGCCCGTCCTGCTCCAATCCCATTTCGATCAGCAGTTCTTCCGCCCGCTCCGGATCGTATTCCGCATAGGCATCGGCAAACTCCTGACGGAAATATTGACTGGAATCCAGGACCGTGTACTGGCGAGCTACGGCATGGCCGAAATACAGGGCCTCACTGATATCCTCCCGATCAATGGCCAAAGACAGCGCCTGGCGGAAGCGTTTGTCCTGGAATATTTCCCGCAGCACTTCGTCTTCGTGGGTCAAGTTGAGTTGGAAAATGACGTGCGTTCCGCGGGCATTGTTCCAAAACAGTGTTTCAAAATTCCCTTCTTCTTCATAACTGGCATAGAGAGGCACATCGCGGACATCGGTGACGCGCCCGGCGAAATCCACCTGCCCGTCGATGATCATCCCGGCCGCCACTTCCACACTACCCACAATCTGGGAAACCAAACGATCCACATAGGGAAGCTGGTTGCCTTCTGTGTCCACCTTCCAGTAGTAGGGATTGCGTTCATAGACACGGCGTTCCGCTGTCATTTCGCTGATGAAATAGGGGCCTAAGGTCGGCAATCCTTCCACCGTTGGTGCATGGGCTGTGCGGTCATTCTTGTAACTGAACAGTTCATACCATTCGTTAAACCCTTCATCGGCCACCAGCTCGGCCAACTCCTCTTCTTCCACAAAGGCAGGGTGGAATTGGCTGAGGTAGTGCTTGGGATGGTAGAGGCCGCCGCCAAAGGAGTGGCCCATGCGTTCCATGAAGAAGGGCTGCGGGCCGGCAAAGGCAAACTCCACGGTGTGGTCGTCTATGACCGTCAACTCAAAAACGTCTTCTCCGTACCGCCAGGCCGTTCCCACCACAGGAGTCAAGTCCTCATTGAGCAGAATGTGTTCGTACCAGAAGACAATGTCCTCGGAAGTAAACGGCTCACCATCGGACCAGCGTACGCCTTCCCGGAAATGGAACGTGTACACCGAGGCATCCTCGGATACATCCACGGCCGTGGCAAAGTGCGGTTCCAGAACAAATGTTTCCGGATTGGGCTTCACCGGTTGATTGAAGACGGACATCAGCATGTGATCGTCGCCCCACCCCGTGGGGCTCAAAGTGACCAAGTTCAGCTGCTCAGTGTAGCGGCCGATCTGCTCCAGGGGTTCCACCACGTACGGTTCCGCCGGCAGCCGATCCGCCAGCGGCGGCAGTTCTCCAGCCTCCACCAATGGCTCCAGCATGGGAGGTTCTCCGGCGGACAGAAGGGGCGACGACATCCCCAAGACCAAGGCAGCGATCAAAACGACCCGCATCCAGCATTTGATCATCAATACACGCCTCCTTTTTGTCTTATCCAACAGGACCGTTCCTCTGCTATGCCTCCTTTGCTGGAAAGTGAACAGCACACGGCGGTCAAACCCCCCCGCAACCTCCTGGCATGCCAGCTGCTGCCGCCATGTTTCGCACCACCGCGGCCCAGGCCCAATGACAATGCCCATATTTTGGCAATACCTGTCAATGCTCTCTTATTCTGTCAATCTATTCCATTCGCCGGCGCTGCCATCACCCGACGAGAGGATTTCCTTCCGCCACGGATCATCATGGACCGGGTTTCAAACTGGCTCCGGTGCGGCTGAACACACACATCCGGCAGCGGCAACGCTTAGACTCGCTGTTCATTCTATTTGCGGTGTTTATAAATTTCTGCGTTTTGTCACCACTTCCTGCCGGCATCGGAAGATTTTGCGGACATCCTGCCGGCACGAAGAGAGTCCAGAGGCACGATTCACACAGAAGCGCCCAAGGGGCGATACCCCGATACAGGAAGGTTCTGGCGTCGTTCTCTAGAAGGCGTCGATATGAGCACGGTGAAACGACCGCAACTGCCCTGCCGCGATCGCCGTTTTGAGCTTCATATTCCTATGGGAGGTTATGTTCATGTTCACCCGTACGACTGCATTGCTGCTTGCTGCCGTCTTTGTTTTGGCGTCCATGGCAGGAACCGCTGCAGCCGGTGAAGACTTTCCCGGCAGCGAAGACCACCCTTTGGTCTCTAGGTTCCCCGGCTCGTTCATCTACAGCTGGGAATACCGGGTATTCGATGCCCTCGTCGTACCCACCGGACCATAGTGGAAGAAGAGCAGCCCGATGAAGGACCACTGCCGGACACAGCCGCAGCCGCCTCCCGGGGCCGTATGTACGTACCGGAAGACGGGATCATGGCCGAAGGTGCCGTGACACAGCTGACGTACGTTGCACCGGAAGGGCACTCCGTTTTG
This sequence comes from Clostridiales bacterium, assembly GCA_003551965.1. Taxonomy (GTDB): domain Bacteria; phylum Bacillota; class Limnochordia; order Darwinibacteriales; family B1SED10-159; genus B1SED10-159. The sequence goes on from PUOC01000058.1 coordinate 8,913, forward strand.
GAAGTTCACCGCAGCTATGAACAGGCCTTTGCGGACGCCGGGTTTGAAATCCTCCACAGTGCCAGCGGCGAAGGGGACATCGGGCCCTATGAAGCCTGGCACATAACCCGCTATGGTGCCGGCCCCGAACACCGCGGTTACCTGCTGCGTGAATCCGTGGAAGAACAGTATTTGGCAGTGCGTCTAGAGCGGACCGAAGGCGATGTCTATGCCGCCCTTTATGTCACGTATAGCGAAGGCGGTGAATTCCCCGGCCAGCCCGTAACGCAACTGGATATCGTGGAGGAAGAGACCATGGAAGAAGGACAGATTGCCGCTCACCCGGACTACGAGCGAACCGAGCCCGATATAGAGCCCATGGCAGAGGAAGATTACGAAGGAAGCAGCAACCATCCCGTGCTTTCCCGCTTTTCCGGCTCCTTTATCTATGCCCAAGAACACGATGCTTTTGACAAATACATTCTTCCCACGGGACAGATCGTGGAAGGCGACCTGCCCGAAGACGACGAAGATATGCCCGACTGAGCCGCGGCCCGGCGGCGGGATATCATAAAGCCGGCCCAGGGATTGGCCCTGGAAGGAGAAGTGACCAAGCTGACCTACATCGTGCCCCAGGGACGCTCCGCCTTGGAGGTCTACCGCAGCTACAAGCAGGCACTGCATGAGGCCGGCTTTGAAGTTCTTTTCTCCACCACCGATGCGGGGGAAATCGGACCCTATGAAGCCTGGCACGCGGCCCATTATGGCGACGGGCCCGAACACCGCGGCCACCTCTTGCGCAGTCCCCAGGACGACTATTATATCGCAGCCCGCTTAGCGCATCCCGAAGGCGACGTCTATGCCGCCATCTATATCCTCTTCAGCGATGAAGGCCGGGATTACCCCTATAATGTCCGTGTCCAAGCCGATATCATCGAAGAAGGGACTATGGAGGAAGGCCTAGTCCGTGCCGACACCATGGAGCAGCGTTTGGACATCCATGGATCGGTGGCAATCCACGGCATTCACTTCGATTTCGACAGCGCGGAACTGCTTCCCGAGTCCGACGAAACTCTAGCGGAAATAGCCGGACTCTTAGCCGATAACGACGAACTGGAGCTCTACGTGGTCGGTCATACCGATGATGTGGGCGACACAGCGTACAATCTCGAACTTTCCGAACGGCGAGCCGAAGCGGTCGTGGAAGCTTTGGTGGAAGATTATGGCGTGGCATCCCACCGCCTGACTCCCTTCGGCGTCGGCCCTACGGCGCCGGCGGCCTCTAACGAGACGGAAGAAGGCCGAGCGCAAAACCGCCGCGTCGAGTTGGTACAAAGGGCACAATAAACCGGAAACAGCAACTGCACCGCGTCACGTCTACAGGGCCTCCCGCACACAAAGTGCAAGAGGCCCCTTTCCTGGCGATCCCTGTCTGCAAAGAACCCGTACCCATCCGCTGCCCTCGCTAGGGAAGCAGTCACCCCTACCCTGCACCGCGGAAGGCCGCAAAGCGGTGCTGCAGCCGTTCCCGATCCGGCCAGTCCTTTTTCTTCACCGGAAGCAGCAGGCGCTGGCCGTGCAGCCCTTGGATACCATAGCGCAGCATCGGACCATCCTCCTCTTGGAGAAGATCTTGCCGCACTACGATTTCAAAATCAGGAGTTACGCCCGCAAACTGCCGATCAAAGACGGCGTGATGCATCTTGCACAGCGATAGACCATTGTTCACCACTGGCTGCCCGGCTTCTTCCCCGTCGGCAATAATATGCGCCGCGTCCAATAGTTCGCGGTGACGGAGGCGGCAGAAGGAACACTGCCGTTGGTATGCGTCCAAAACCCGCTCGCGGAAGGAGCGCTGGTGGAGCCGGCTGCGGACTAACGATGTCACATAGCGGCGGCGGTGCACAGCTCCTTCGGCTACTGCCTGATGGGCTGTCTGGTCTGGAATGATAGCCCGTTCTTCGTCAACGGCAACGGTGAACGTCAACCGCCGAGGATCGTCATCGACAATGAAGATCGGCTACACCGCCAGATAGCGGCCGGGGATCAGGGCATGGAAATAGACCAGCGGTATCTGCTGGCGCATGGCCTCCCGCAGCCCCGCGTTGTCGCGATGGCCAGGGTCGGTCCCCCGATAACGATAGAGCAAAAAGCCATCGTCGGTGACTGCATCATCGTAGGGACCGCTGGACGCAGTCCGTATGGAAAGCGGAATTTCAGCGAACACCTTGGGTTTCCAGATCCCCGGCTGGCCCACTAAGGTCACCCGCTGGCCCTGGAAATAAAAGCCTCGCTGCAGATCCGCCCAGGAAAACACATCATCGACTTCGCTCTGTTTCGACAGCCAAGCAAAGGCCGCTAACCGGACCTGAATTTCGTCCATACACTCGCCTCCCTGCCTGCAATCCAACGCCAGCTACCAAGTGGGCATCCACCACCACTTGGTCACGCGCCCCTACTGATTCTAGAATTAGCCATACGCTCCGCCCATCGGCCTGGCTGCCTCCAGAATAGGCATTGGACGTACCTGTCACCAATCTATATATCCCTGAAGAGCATGTGCCATGCATGGGAACGCCTTTTCCCATAATCTGCTAAAGCTTCTTACATTGCATCACATAAGAAGGATAAAGTCAACAACAGTGCCAAGTTCCTATCGTCTGCCATCACAACAAAGGTAAGTTGCGTGCGTTTGACGAAGATTTGGTTTAGTTTCGTCTGGCTTGCAGGCGCAGGACATAGTCGAGGCTGTGCCGCTTGAGGGAGCGGCCTTTCGGATATGGACTCAAGCCAGCGCCCCGTTGGGCGCCGGAGGCCGGCAAGAAAAGCAGCAAGAACTGTCTGCGCAGCGGCGGGTCTGGCCGAACACTGTCTGTACCAAAAACCTAAGACGAAGGGACGGATGGCCCATGAAGGAAAAAGTGCGTGTGGGAATCATCGGCACGGGAGGGATTGCCGGAGCCTATGCCCGCGCCTATCACGAACTGGAAGATTTGGTGGAGGTGGTCGGACTCTGCGACATTGTACCGGACAAGGCAGCCGCCTTTGGCGAACGGTTTGGCTTTGACAAAGCCAAAACCTTTGAAGACCACCAGAAGATGCTGGAACGCCTGAAACTGGATGCCGTCAGTGTATCCACTTACAACACAGCCCATGCCGGTCCCACCATCGACGCCTTAGACGCCGGCCTGCACGTGATCTGCGAAAAACCCATGAGTGTTACCTTGGACGAAGCCGTTTCCATGGCCAAGGCAGCCAAGAAAAACAAGCGCATGCTCTCCATCGGATTCCAAACCCGCTACGACCCCAATGTGAAGGCCCTGCGGGACCTGGTACAGTCGGGAATTCTCGGCGATGTCTATTACGTGGAAACCGGCGGAGGCCGTCGCCGCGGGATCCCCGGCAAAACCTTTATCAGCAAGGAAGAAGCAGGTTTCGGCGCCATCGCAGATATCGGATGCTATCCCCTGGACATGGCCCTCAATGCCTTAGGGTATCCCAAGCCATTGACCGTATCCAGTTATGCAGCCGACTTCATGGGTAAGAACCCTAAATACGCTGTGGGACCTAAGGGCCGCAATTGGGATCCGGCCGAGTTCAACGTCGAGGACTTCGGCGTAGCGCTCGTTCGCCTCGAGGGAGGCTTGGTACTCAATTTCAAGATCGCCTGGTCCATGCACATGGATACCTTAGGCCCCGCCATGTTCCTCGGAACAGACGCAGGGCTCAAAGCCACCTCCGACTATGTCGGGCCCTATGGCGGGGGTTGGGGAGCCATCGCCAGCATGGAACTCTTCCATGATATCCAGGGCCATACCACATACAGCCCCATTCCCGTGCAAGAACGGCAGCGCAACGTCTTCACGGAAAAGGTCAGGGACTTTGTGGCCAACATCCAGCGGGGAGGGGAAGCACCCATTCCCGGGCTGCAGATCGTGCGCAACCAAGCTGTCATCGACGGCATTCTCCGTTCAGCCCAAACCGGCCGGGAAGTGTCCATAGACATTCCCGAAATTTGACAACACCAACGGACGCGGCAGGGAGCGCACCAAAACGGTGCGCTCCCTTCGTTTTGCCTGCTTGGACTGCTCTCCTCAAGGGCGCCACAGGGTGGCTGCGATGTAACGCTCCCCTTCGGGATCATCGTTGTAGTAGTACACCGTCACCACCGTGCCGTCGGCTCGGACCACCGTCCGCGGATAACCAAGATCATGGTTTCCGGCATCATCCCGCAGTACAACCGGATCCGTCCAAGTGCGGCCGTCGTCTTCGCTCAGCACGGCTTGAATGCCAAAGGGTTCCGCCCGATGGCCATAGATGATGCATAGACGCCCATCGGGAAGGCGGTGCAAGGTCGGCGGATTGCCTCCATAGCCGGTAGAAGGCGCCGGCCGGGCCAGCCACTGCCACGATCGCCCTGCATCATCGGAGGCGTAGAGGTCGATGAAATTGTGTTTGACGTCATCGCGGCAGCGCAGGGCCGAAAGCAGGCGTCCGGATGGAAGGGCCAGACTGGCCGGCATAATGGTAAAGCCTTCCGGTTCCGGGCTGACCCAGGACAGGAACTGAAAGCTGACGCCGCCGTCGTTGGTTTCGGCGCAGAACACCCGGCCCTCGCCCCCGTCGGACTTCGCTCCCGTGAAGAAGAACAGAGCATGCTCGGAAGAGCGGACCACGTAGTCTGTACGGGCCGCGGTTCCCGGCACATCAAAATCTGGAAACAGATAGGGGCCCTGCCAGGACCGGCAGCGGTCCCGGGAAGTATAAAACCACGAACGGGCGCCGGCAGCCAATCCGGTGCGCCCGCACATCAGGGCCAGTTCCGGGTCCTTGAAATCCAAGGCCCGGGGACTGCCCAGGGGCAGATCGTCCCAGGCGGCCCTGTCGCCGATCTTCAGTTCGTCCACCACATGTTCATCGGCGGAAAGGGAACCAGCGGCGGGAACATAGCAGTTCGTTTCTTCCACGGTCCAGGAGAAACCGCCGTCGGATGAGCGGGCCTGGTGGGCTGTGAGCGGCCGTGTGCGATCCCGGGGATGAAACCCCGCTCCCTTGTCGGGATAGCCCACAGTAAAGCCCACTACAATTTCCCCATTCCAGCACCAAATTCCATAGTTGGCCGGCCAGCCGGCATAGCGCTCGGCATCTCGAAATACCGTTACATGTTCTGGCATTGTCATGTCTCCTTTCCACTGCAGAGAGTTGCGGTGAAAACGCCGCTGACTGCTATTCCAGCGGGCCTGCCGGTGAGGACTGCAGTTCCGCTTCTGTGAGCGCGACGTGTTTGATGGCGGTGCGGTGATGGGTATAGGCCGCGTGGATCAGGCCGTCCCTTGCAATCACTGCCGGATAACTGTATTCGTGGGCGCTAGGCACGGCAATGTTGGTCAGGCTCGCCGCATAGTCCGATGTTGCCGGACCCTGCTCCAATTCCCGATCATGGTCCCAAGTGTGCCCTCCGTCCGATGAAAGGGCTATGTTCAGCGGACTGCGGGGTCCCCAGGCCTGCTGTCCGTCGGGCCTGGTACCCGCCCCCAAACCAGCGCGGTTATATACCAACACCAGGTTCCCTGAGGACAAGCCGACCATATCGATACCGCTGTTGTTGTTGGGAAGTTCCGTCGGCTGCGGCTGTGTCCAGGTCTTGCCGTCATCGCGGGATTCCATGGCATAGACAAAGCCCTCCCAACTGCGGGCTAGGGACAGCAGGGAGCCGTCAGGGCGCTCAGCCACGGTCGGCTGGATCACCCGTTCGCGGCAGTCGATCATGATCAATTGCCAATGGCGGCCCTGATCTTCAGAGCGCAGAAAACCAGGGCTCCACGTGACCTCGTTTTCCACAGGAACCAGCCAGGTGCCGGCGCGGGTTCGCAGCGGCTTGTTCTTGCCTAGAATACCCGGCTGTTCCCAGAAAAGTTCCAAATCGGTCCAGGAATGCCCTCCGTCCGGGGAGCGCTTCAGGAATAGGCGGGATCCTCCCTGGCACCATGTACCGTAATTGATCGGTGCGATCAGCCACAGATTGTCGTCCGGACCCGCAAATAGACGGGGGTTTCCCGCGGCCCGCTGGTGGACATTGACCCACACGGAAGGTGGCGACCAGGATGGGGAGCCTGCCGGCTTGATGCTGCCTAGAATGGCCGAATCCTCCGCCGACTCCTTGCTGCCGGCAAACCAAGCGGCGGCCAGGCTGCCGTCCTGCAGGGCCGCCAACGTCACCGCGTGGCAGGACGGGTAGTCATCCCGCCCGGTAAAGATATACTGCGATTCCATGAAGCCCATCTCCTCTCCGTCTTTCGTGCGCTGCCTGCTGGGGGAACACCCTGCAGCGGCAGGCAGATTGTCCCCGGCGGGCGCTGCCGCCCTTGGCCGGCACCCATGGAGCTAGGTGCCGGCTTTGTCTTCGGCCGTACACCCCCCATCCAACCTGTACTGCTCCCGCATTTGGGAAGTCAGCTGCTGCAGCTGCTCCACTTCCAGCCGCTGCGCTGCCGTAAAGCGGTCCGCATCCTGTGTGCGGCAGTGGAGATGGATCGGTATTCCTTCCAGACGAAAATGGTACTTGGCGTTGACCGGATAGAGCTGCCGTTCAATGACCGACGCCAATCCCAAGAACGCCTGCAGCCGCTCGCCTTCCCGCAGCCGCTGCCGCCAATGGCGATGGAGCCAGACATACAGATCGGCGTGGAAATTGGCCATCACACCGCTGTAGCCGGCGACGCCGAGTCCCAGGGACAAGAACAGAGTAGCGGCATTGGCATTGTAGATCTTGAGCGATGAATCCTCCACGGCCGCCAGCTTCGCTTCCATATCTTCCAGGCTGCAGCTGGTATCCTTCAAGAAGACAAACCGTCCTGAGGCAGCACACCACGCCAGCAACTCAGGACTGACCAGGCGCTTGTAGGGATAGGGGCACTCATAGAGTCCAAAGGGGATATCGGGTATGGACTCTAGGATCCGTTCCGCATGGCTGCGCCAGACATCGTCCGATTCCCCTTCCCCCGCTAGGCGGTTGGTCACCAGCACCAATGCTTCCACGCCCGTGTCCGCCAGTGCTTTCAGTTCCTCGATCTGTGCAGTGATACTAGACCCGGTATGCCCCGACGCAACCACCACCGCCCGTCCAGCCGCCTTGTCTTGCACAAACCGGGCCAAGCCCAGCCGTTCCTGCAGGGAAAGATAGAACATTTCGCTGGACTGGCAGACTGCGAATATTCCCTGCACGCCACAGCGGATGTACCATTCAACCACGGCTTCGGCGGCCCTATAGTCCACGGCCCCGCGGTCGGTGAACGGGGTAATCATTGTCGGCCACACACCGTTGGGAATTGTGGTGTTAACTGTCATGGGGCATCGCTCCTTTTCTCGATTCTGCGGTGGTGGAACCCCCTGGTGTTTCACCGCACAGCAGCTGCTGCACCCACCAGCTGGACAAACGGACCGTCAGATCGTGTTTGATGCCGCAGTACTGGGAGTGGTGCCAGAGATTATGGACCTCTCCCGGGTCTTCGTCCATGTCATAGAGTTCGCCGTCCACGGGATGTCCTTCGTCAAGATAATAATAAAGACTGAGCTTATAGCGGTCATCCCGGATCATCACCGCGTGCATTTCCGGTCGCACACTGCGGTTGGTCCGAAAGCAGGATACGGCTTCCTGGCGCCGTGTTCTTGCACCATGCCCCGTAAAGAGCGGGCAGGCATCGGGCATCCAAGCCGTCAGTTCCCGGCTGGAGTACCCGGCGGCCGCCAAGATCGTCGCGGTGATGTCCTGTGTCTGCACCAACTGCTGTCGCCGTCTGCCGCCCGCAGCCTCCGGTTGCTGGGGCCAGCGCATGATCAGGGGAACCCTGCTGCAGGCATCGTAGAAGAACCCGCCCTTGGTCAAAAGCCTGTGGTCGCCCAGCATATCGCCATGGTCGCTGCTGAAGATCACAAGGGTGCTGTCACGGCAGCCGCTGTCGTCTAGGGCCTGCAGTACCCGGCCCACTTCTTGGTCAATTAGGGAAATGGACGCATAATAACCGCGCCGCATGGCCAAGAGCTTGGACTCCGCGTCCCTTTCGGGATAAGCCGCCTCACTGGCCCGCTGCACAGCCAGCGGTTTGTCCCCCAGGGGCTCCTGCACCGCTGCCGGCGGCATCAGGCTCCCTTCATCCACGATCTGCAGCAATTCTTCGGGGCCGTCATCATAGGGATCATGGGGATCAAACAAGCTCATAAAGCAGAAGAAAGGCTGGGAGGTCCGGCGCCGGGTAATGAAATCGATGGTGCGCTCTGCTGCCCAATGGGTCATGTGCCGATCCCGGGGAACCGGACCCGTCCTGCGGCCGCGATCGATCATAGCCTCTCGAAACGCCGGATCCTGCTCTTGCAGCCACTGGCTGTAGGCATTGAAGGGCGAGTCATGATGCAGGGCCGGATCATGGCACCATTCATAGATGTCGAAACCGTCATGGGGATGGCGCTCTTTAGCCTCTGAAAACCGACTGCTGACATGGAATTTGCCGAACAGGGCCGTCTGATAGCCCCGTTCCTGCAGGCGCCGGGGAAAGCACACCTCCGCCGGGGAAAGATTATCGTAGAGCCGCTGGACGCCATGCTGCGGAACGGTCTTGCCGGTCATGAGACTGGCACGGCTGGGCGTACAGATCGTGTTGGGAACATAGGCGTTTTCAAATAGGCAGCCAGTGGCGGCCAAGCGGTCTAAGTGGGGAGTCGGCACGGCCTTCGATCCATAGCAGCCTAAGGAATCAAACCGCTGCTGATCGGTCATAATCAGCAGGATATTCGGACGTTCTTGATGCATCCCCGTACCCTCCATTCCTTTTCTGCAGGGCGTGACCCCTTTTGTTTTGACTCTGTCTCTGTGCGGCCACCTCCGGCCAGGAACCGCCCAGTCAGTGCTTGGCCATGGCTTGAAGCGACGAGCGTTTTCGTCTGCGCCCGCCACGGGGGCGAAGCAAGCCCGCAGGGTCAAACTTCAAGGTTGGCACCCCGCCTTTCGACCTCGGAGCGCACTGCTTGAACGTCCAGATCCCGCAGTTCGCAGCCTCTATCCACGGCCATACTGGCGGCAATGCCAGCGGCCTGCCCCATCATGGAACAGCTCGTTGTGACGCGGGCGGACGACAGGGCCAGCTGATCCGCGGAAAGACACCGGCCGGCTCCCATGAGATTGACACTGTCACGCACCAGCAGGCAGCGCAGGGGAATTTGGTAAGGCGGTACATCCAGCTCGTCCGGCGGCAGCTGGTATGTGCGTTTGTCGTCATCGGGTTTGTGGCCGTCCAAGTAAAAGGTGCCGCGGGCAATGGCATCGTCAAAGCTCCTTCCGGCCCGCAGATCGTCCACGGTTAAACGGTACTCGCCCACAATGCGGCGCCCTTCCCGGATTCCGATCTGTGGGGAACAGTGGTCCAACAACCAATGCTGTTTTTCCACCCGCTGGTAGTAATCGAGAACTTCCATCATTCTCCGCCTGGCTTGGATTTCAGCCGCGGTCATGGATTCGGTATCGGTGGAGTCAAACATGGGCACCTTCAACTTCACTGCATTGCTGCGGGGACCGTTGGGCCACAGCGTCGTCATGGGCAGGTCTTCTTCCCGGTCTATGCGGCCAAACCAGCCCTCGGGCAGCTGCACCCGGGCATCCTGTTCTTCCACATGGCGTATGAAGAACATCAGCGACATGGGCAGCTGCAGTCCGTCCTGCTCCCGCCCCTTCTCCGTGGCAAAGCCGGCTGTATGAACCACCTCCGCCTCACCGGTGCAGTCAATGAATTGCTTGGCCTGCACAGCCTCCAACCCGGATTTGCCGCAGAGTATGCATTCGGTTATGCGCCCGTCGCGGGCCGCGGCACTGACAAAGCGGGTATGCAAAAGCAGTCTGACACCGCGGCGCAGCAGCAGTTCCTGCAGAACAATGCTGAGAATTTCGTGGTCAAACACCCGGGCGTGCACCGTTCCCGGACGATAGGGGGCAATGGCATCAAATGCTTCTAGATCCGCCACCACCGCATCAAACACTTCTCCCTGCCCCTTGGTTTCACCGCAGAACGCCGCCACGCCGCCGGTGGTGGCATTGCCGCCCACGACACCAAACCGATCCGCCAAAACCACGTCGGCACCGGAAGCCGCTGCCGAACAGGCCGCGGAAATGCCGGCCATGCCGCCGCCCACCACCATAACGTCGGCTCGGTATTTCACAGGCACGTCCTGGCTGAAATGTACATGCATCGCTGCCTCTCTCCTTCCCTGTCTCCCATGGTACTGCCACCCTAGCTGCCTTGGCCTGCTTCTGTCACCGCTTTTGGATCCGGCCGGGTCAAATCCAGGTTGGCACCCTTCGCTTTTAGATGCCGACTGAGGGCCCGGCCGTCGATGGCGCGCACGGAGGCACCCTCCTCGGCCGTCCAGGCAGCCGCTCGTCCCGCCGCCTGCCCCATCATGGCACACGTGGGCATGACCCTAGCCGAGGACAGAGCCAGCTGATCGCTAGAAAAGCAGCGGCCGGCCATGAGCAGATTGTCCGTCCCGCGGGCCATCAGGGACCTCAGGGGGATGTGGTACGGAGGCACTTTCTGTTCTTCCCGGCTCAGCAGATAGGTCCGCTTCTCATCGTCGGGCCGCATGCCGTCTAAGTACATGACGCCCCGGGCTACCGCGTCTTCAAAGGATCGGCCCGCCCGCAGATCATCCACTGTCAGAACGTAATCTCCGGCAATGCGGTGCGTTTCCCGCAGGCCGACGATGGGCGAGCTGTGGTCAAAAAACCAGTGGCGGCTTTGGGCCGCCGTCGGCTTTCCTTCTGCATAGCCGAGAAAGGCCCGCCGGTTGCCGTCGGTGTCCCGCTGGTAATAGTCGACGATTTCCCAAGCTCGCCGCCGGGCCCGGATCTCCAGGGCCGTCATGTCCTCGGTTACGGCGGTGTCAAAACCGATGACCTTCGCCTTGATGGCCAGGGCCTTGGGCCCTGCCGGCCAAACGCTGGTCATGGGCAGCTGTTCTTCACTGGCAATGGTATCAAGCCAATCCTCCGGCACCTGCGGTTCTGCAGGCTGCTCCAGCTCACGGACGAAAAACATCATCGACGGAGGAAGAAGTCCCAGCGGAGCCCGGGGCAGCATTTCGCACCCGGCAGCCCGAGCCAGGCAGGCGTCGCCGGAAGCATCGATGAATACCGAGGCCCGCAGTGCTTCCAGGCCCGAGGCGCCGACGATCAGGGCAGGGCCCAGTACAGGGCCCTCCCGCATGACATCGGCAAAACGGGTATGCAGAAGAACACGAACACCATATTGCGACAGCAGTTCCTGTAGAATAATGGCAAGGACTTCGTGGTCAAACACCCGCACAGAATTGGTGAAATTGTCCGCTGGACCCGGGTAGGGGGCGATACCTTTCCACTCTTCCTGCATGGCCAGGATTTCATCGAAGATCCTGCCCTGTCCCGCGGTTTCTCCCTGCCAGTTGGCCACACCGCCCACAGTGGCATTGCCGCCCACGGCGGCAAAGCGTTCCACCAAAACGACCGAAGCCCCTTCCTCCGCAGCAGCGCAGGCGGCGCAAACACCGGCTATACCGCCGCCGATCACGGCCACGTCCGCCTCATACTGAATCGGCACCGCCCGCTTCCAGTTCACATGATCCATGGAAAGCCCTCCCTTGAGATCCACGCCCGGTCCTCAGCTACCGGGCATTTCCAACCCGCAGTACGTCCAGTGCCGCGATCTCGATCTTCAACACTTCCACCGATTGCTTGGCACTGCAAAAGGTAACATAGATGCTGCCGTCATGTTCGATGGCGTGAGGATAGTCAACTATGCGTCCTCCCACCAGATAACCTAAGCTGTGAAAGACCAATCCGTCGTCACTGACCGCGATGGTCAGCGGATCCCGCTGGTTGGGATTGCTGTTGGATATGAGAACGTAGCGGCCGTCGCTGAGGCGAAAGCCGAAGAACTTGGAACGGGCATCGGGGAAGTTGGTCGGCGCGGGCTGCGTCCACGTCCGGCCGTTGTCTGCTGAAAAAGAGCGAAACAGAAAACCACTGCGATTGTTGTCCCGAAACAGGGCCGCCAAATGATTATCGGGAAGGACCCACCAGCAGGGTTCCTCTGCCGCCACTGAGCCCGTGTCGTAGTGGATATCCACAACATCCCACTGATCATAGGCCTCGGCGCCGCCCACCAGCATGGATACACGTCCTTCCTTGTCCCGCCGGCTCATCAGCCAGCGGCAATCGGGCAGCTGTTTGGGGGGAAAATTGTTGATCGAGTTGTCTTTGACCAGGCCCCCATACCGCCACAGCCTTTCACCGTTGGGTTCGCAGACGAAGCAGTGCAGCTGCAGGCCGTCACCGGTGTATCCCGGCGCCTGGTAGCGGGCAGCCAGGGCCAAAAGTTTCCCCTGCCGCAGCCAAAAACCCCTGGCAATCCAGCCGAAGCCGTCATCGGGAGGTCCTGCTACGTCGCGCGGCTCTGACCACCGCACCCCATCGGGGCTGGTAGAATAGGATATCAGCTGCCCCGGCTGATCGTGGCCCGGGGTAATATTGCGATGGGCGGCAGCATCGGCGTCCCGGGGGAGGCCGGGCCCATCGCTCCACATGGCCCAAAAGCGGTTGTCGTGATACACCAGGTAGTTGTGCTGATTGACTTTCCGTCCCCACGCGTAGCGCACATCACTGACGGTGCTGTGTTCCACAGTGACCTTCGGCAGAGTGGAAAAGTCGAATTGAAAGGGATCTCCGTCCAGCTGGGGGCAGTGAAGCATCAGTGGCGATGCAGGGTTTTCCTTCGGATCTGGCCAAGAAAGCTCGCTTTTCGGGTTCACGGCACAACCTCCCATTTTAATGATCATTCGGCATCCAGGAGAAAATGACAGGCCACATAGTGGTCGGACCCAGCCTCCACCAAGTAGGGCTGTTCGGTGACGCAGCGCTCGCTGGCAAACAGGCAGCGGGGATGAAAGGCACAGCCGCTGGGCGGATTGGCCGGGTCAGGAACGGCACCGTCCATCTGGGCCGCTTCCTTTTTGGCATCGGGATCGGGTATGGGGATCGCCGACAGCAAAAACTGCGTGTAGGGGTGGATGGCCTCCCGGAAAATCGTCTCCGTAGGCGCCTGCTCCACTACCTTGCCTAGGTACATGACGGTAATGCGGTCGCTGACATGCTGCACCACACTGAGGTCATGGGTGATAAAAAGATACGTCAAGGCAAATTCTTCCTGCAGATCCAAAAACAGATTGAGTATCTGTGCCTGCACCGAAACATCCAGGGCTGATACGGCCTCATCGCAGATGATCATGGATGGATTGAGAATCAAGGCGCGGGCAATACTGATCCTCTGTCTCTGTCCGCCGCTGAATTCGTGGGGATAGCGACGCCTGTAGTCGCCGTTCAGTCCGACGGTCTCCAGGCGCCGGACTACGGCATCTTCCCGTTGACGGCGGCCTTTGACGCCATTGACCAGCAGCGGCTCCCCAATGATGTCGCCGACGAGCATGCGCGGGTTCAGTGACGAATGCGGATCCTGAAATACCAGCTGCACTTGCCTGCGATAGGCCTTCAAGTCCCGCTCCTTCAATGTGGTAACGTCTTGGTACCCATCCCCCATCCGAAAGCGTATCCTCCCGCCGGTCGGGTGTAAAAGGCGGGATACGGTACGGCCGAAGGTTGTCTTTCCGCAGCCGCTCTCACCCACCAATCCCATGGTTTCTCCCGCAGCCATGTCCATTGTTACACCATCGAGTGCCTTAACATGGCCCACGACTCGCTTAAACAGTCCTTTCTTCACCGGGAAATATTTCTTGAGATCATCAACCAGCAGGAGCGAATCCGCCCTGGTCTGTCCCTGGGCCGTCATGGCCGATCCCTCCCTTCATACAGCCAGCACCGCACCAGGCCCTCTTCCACAGCAAACAGGGGCGGCTCCTCGGAGCAGCGGTCCATGCGCTGGGGACAGCGGTTGCGGAAGCGGCACCCCTCAGGGATATTGAACGGATCCGGCACAGAACCTTCAATGCTGGCCAAACGCGATTTACGGGGCAGCTTGTTGGGATTGGGCACAGACTTTAAGAGCGCCATCGTATAAGGATGCTTGGCACCATGGTAGATGCGGCGCACACTACCCGACTCGACAATTTTGCCCATATACATCACCTGGACATCGTCGGCTATTTCGGCGATAACGCCCAAGTCATGGGTAATAAACATAATGGCCATGCCTAATTCCTGCTGCAGCTCCTTCATCAGCCGTATAATGGAGGCCTGCACAGTCACATCCAGAGCCGTGGTCGGCTCATCGGCAATTAGAAGCCGCGGCCGGCAGGACAGAGCCAAGGCAATCATGGCCCGCTGCCGCATGCCGCCGCTCAACTCATGGGGATAGCGGTTGATGACACCCTCGGCTGACGGCATGCGCACCCGGCGCAGCATCTCAATACAGTATTCCGTTAGTTCACGGGGCGGCATCTTGCGATAGGCCAAGACACTTTCGGCAATTTGGTTGCCGATGGTATATACCGGGTTGAACGCCGTCATCGGTTCTTGGAATATCATGGAGATGTCCCGGGCCCGAATGCGGCGAATCTGCTTCCCTAAGGGATCCAATTTCACCAGGTCCGTGACCCGATCGCGGTCATCTGTAACTCGAATGCTGCCATAGAGTGTGCCGTGGGGCCGCGGCTCCAGCCGCAGCAATGACAATGCGGTTATGCTCTTGCCGCAGCCGCTCTCGCCAACCACACCCAAGACTTTGTCCGCATCAATATCGAACGTGATGCCGTCCACGGCCTTGACAATGCCATCTTCGGTTCGGATGTGAATGCGCAGGTCTTCGACTTGCACTAAATGGTTTGCGCCAACCAACAGCCATCACCTCGTCTTTCGCAATCGGGATACCGGTGCTGTTTTTGTAATCAGAGTGGCACAGGGGTGTTGCGATCACAGTTTTTGGAAGGGATCCGCGGCATCCCGGAGACCATCGCCGACGAAATTGAAGGCCAATACCGCGATGACGACAAATACCGAAGGCAGCAGAATCCAAGGGTACATGGCCACAGTCTGAAAGCTTTGGGCCCGCTGCAGCAACACACCCCAGCTGATCGCCGGCGGCCGCAGGCCTAAGCCCAGAAAACCAAGGGATGTTTCCGTAAGAATCAGTGCCGGAATGGACAGGGTCAGATTAACGAGAATATAGCTTAAGAAATTGGGCACCATGTGCATGCGGATGATCCGCAGCGTAGGGGTGGAGTAGCTGCGGGCGGCAATGATGAAATCTTCCTCCCGCAGGGAAATGAATTTGCCCCGCACCACCCTGGCTAAGCCTGTCCAGCCAATAAAGGAAAGGATGACCACAATGGCCATGTAGCGGCGTTCAATGGGCCAATCAATGGGAATGGCAGCGGACAGCGCCATCCAGAGGGGAAGCTGCGGAACCGACATGATCACTTCGATCACCCGTTGGATGATCATGTCGGGAATGCCCCCGAAGTAACCGGAAATTCCTCCGAAAAAGACACCAAGTATAAGCCCCAGCCAGACGGCGGAAAAAGCCACTCCCAGTGAAATGCGGCTGCCGTAGATGATGCGGCTCAACAGATCCCGTCCTAAGTGGTCGGTCCCCAAAAGGTAGGGCCCTTCCGCGTCTTCCAAACCGAAGAGATGTATATCGGTGGGAATCAAACCCAGCAGGCGGTACTCATAGCCGCGAACAAAGAAACGAATGGGATGGACCGTTTCCTTATCCTCTGTATAGGTGGTCTGGAAGGTCGCCGGGTCGAACTCCCGGACAATTCCGTACACGAACGGTCGCTGCAGACGGCCGTCTCTGACCATATGAACCCGCTGCGGCGGCGCGTATTCCAGCTCACCGTAGCGGAAGGGCGCCACGGGAGTGAAGAACTCAGCAAATATGGCCATGGCAATGAATATCAGTAGGACCACAGCGCCGCTCATCGCCAACTTGTGGCGGAAGAAGCGCCGAAGCATCAGCTGGCCTATGGATAGCGATTTTCTCTGGCCATTGTCGGTGGCGTTTTCGGCCGGTTGGTTGTTGAACGTGTGGTGTTCTTCCATATGCCGCCCTCCTCTAACTGTAGGTGATCCGGGGATCGGACATGGCTAGGACGATGTCTGAGATCAGCGTGCCGATCACGGTCAAGACACTGATAATCAACAAAAAGCTGCCGGCCAAATACACATCCTGTGTACGCAGCGCCTGGAATATCATGGGGCCCATGGTGGGCAAATTCAACACGATGGAAACAATGGTCTCGCCGGATATGACCTGGGGCAAAAGCCAGCCGATAGTGCTGAAGATGGGATTAAGGGCCACCCTTGTTGGGTGTTTGAGAATAACCCGCCACTCCGATATGCCCTTGGCTCGGGCCGTCCGTACGTAGTCACGGCTGAATTCATCGAGCATGGTGGCCCGCATGGTCCGAACCAAGCCCGCCGTACCTGCCGTACCGATGACAATGATGGGCACGATCAGATGCTGCAGTGTATCCATGGCCTTAGCCAGGCTCCAGCTGGCACCCTCGAACTCCGGGGAAGATAACCCTCCGATGGATGTACCGAAATTGGCAAACATGAAATACATAATAACGAGGGCTAGGATAAAATTGGGAATGGAAACGCCGATAAAAGCCCAAAACGTAAACACATAGTCCTGCCATTTGTGCTGTTTCACAGCGGACAGCAGGCCGATGGGTATGGCGACGCTGTACTGGAAGATGATGGTCAAGGCCGAAATCATGATGGTGGCTGGCAGCCGCGAGGCCAGCAGCCGGCTGATCGGCGCATTCCAGACAAAGGACTGCCCGAAATCGCCCCGGAGAACGATGCCGGTGATCCACTGCCAATAGCGTATATGCATGGGACGTTCCAACCCGTATCGCGCCTTTAAGCGCTCGACCTGCTGGGCCGTGACTTCCTCGCCGGCGGACTCCAGCTGGGCAATGTAGGAAGTTAAGAAATCGCCCGGCGGTGCCTGGATGACGATGAATGCCAAAATGGAGATGATCACCAGCGTCGGTACCATGTAGAACAGTCGCCGGATAATATAATTGACCATGGCTGCTGCACCCACCCTTCTTCAGTGGCCCCAGGGAAAGCAGCTCCGCTGCCTTCCCCAGGTGCCAGCCGTTTATCCATTACCAACCGTGCTTCATACGACGTTCGAGAATCGGCAGCTGAACATCTTCCGGATAGAACTCTGTGATCTGGGCTTCTTCGGCCGTCAGCGGGTCGCGGCCGTCGAAGAACATGCGGGAAGCTTGATACGGCTGCCATCCCTGGGCCCAATAGCCGCCTTCGGGAATTATCAGATCGTTGGCAGCCACGATCAATTTCTGGCGGGGACCGACAATTCCGATCCGCCACAACTGTTCGGCCTTGGTCTCCAGCAGTTCGTGCATCATTTCTTCGCGCAGTTCGGGATCGGCGGTGACCAGCATGGTTTCGGCCAGTTCATTGAGGTGCTTCAAGAGCTCCGGAGGTTCCTCCCCTTCTGCACCATCGGTGGCAAACCAAACACCATAGACACCCCACTGGGATGCATTTAACCCGCCGTGTTGATTGTCCATGGGAGCAAAGGCTGTCAGCTGGCCTGCGCTGGCATGGTAGGAAATCGGACGCCAGCCGGTATAGAGCCAGCAGTCGATTTTGTCCCCTTCCAACAGCAGTCCGCGGGCATGATCCCGGTCCTGGGTCGTGGAAGACACATCGATGCCGAAGTCACCCCATTGCTGCTGGAGCATTTCCATGATGTCATCGTTTTCCCAGCGGGCCGTCAAGACCACCGTCCACGTAAGCTGCTCGCCGTCGGGGCGGAGCCAGCGGCCGCGGTCATCCCGGCTCAATCCCATGTCCAAGAGCAATTCCTCAGCCCGCTCCGGGTCATAGTCCGTGTAGGCTGTGGCATACTCGTCTCGATAGAACGGTGTCTCCGGCAGCGCTGTGTCCTGGTAGGGACGATACAAGCCGTAGTATATGCGCTCGTTGATCTCATCCCGGTTAATGACCAGGGACATAGCCTGGCGGAAGCGTTTGTCGGAGAAGACTTCACGCAGTCCTGGATCGCCGGGTGTCAGGTTGAAAGCCAGCAGCGGGCCGCTGTCGCCCTCGGAGAACTGGCGAACCGTGTACCCGGCCTGGTCAGCGTAGCGGTGATACAGGGCTGCATTGGCGAAGACCGTGTGCCGGGCCTGGAAATCAGTTTCGCCGGACATGATGCGCCCTTGAATCAGCTCTTCGTCGGCTACGATCCGGGAGTTGACCCGATCAATATACGGCAGTTGGTTGCCCTCTTGGTCGACCTTGAAGAAATAGGGGTTGCGTTCCCAGATTTCACCTTCATCGGTTTTTTCCACAAGAACATGGGAATCCAGACTGGGAGGGAAGTTGCCGGAAAACTGGATGTCGCTGTTCGGTTCTAGGGACTGCCAGTAACCTATCCATTCATCATAACCCAGTTCCTCAGCCTGCTCCTGCGCGGCATCGGCCCCGATGAAGTCTGGGTGGATCTGTGACCAGAAATGCTTCGGCATCGGCACAATGGGAGCGATCCCGGAGTCCCGCCAGAACGGCATCGGTTCATTGGAATGCACACGAACATGGTAGGTGTCGACTTTCTCTACCAAACGATAGTCGGAATCATCGGGTTCTGGGGCACCCGGATTCAGTTCTTCATGGTACGCCACATGTTCATAGGTGAACATGTAGTCATCGGCCGTCAATTCCACCCCGTCTGACCACCGCAGCCCTTCCCGCAGGAAAAGGTCGATGGTCATGGCATCTTCGGACTCCTCATAGCCAGCCACGAAGGTGGGAAGATACTCGCTTTCCGGCATTTTGAAGTAGACCGGATTGGCGGGATGGCCCGGATCCACGAAGTGACGCGCTTCCAGAGGATACATCGGTTCGTGGTCCAAAATGCGGACGGTGCCCCCGTATTGACCTATTTTCCCTTCCAGGGGCTCGGCCACAAACGGTTCCTTCGGCAGCCGTTCCTCCACGGGAGGCAGCAATCCCATCTCCACCATTTCCTTAAGCATGGGCGCTTCGTTGAAACTGGCGGCCTGGGCCGCAGAACCAAAGACTACCACCAAAAGCAAGCCCAACAACATCAAGCGTCTAGACATAGCCTGCACTCCTCTCTTCGTTACGATACTCCGTCGCGACTGGCTGCAAACAGCAATAGGCAGTCATCCCTCCTTCGTCGTTTTCTGCACAGACAAAAGACAGCCAAATCAACCAAAACAATGGGCACATGATTGCGGGTATATTGGCTTATGTTCTACATTATCGAACCACATTCTATATAGCCGATACGTTAACAAAATACGGCGTCTCCTCCAAAAATCCTTCTATATTCTTAAAAAATGTTTTTCTGATTTAAAGCTTTGGACGCGGAAAGCCCATTGGCGGGACTGCACACCGCCAATGGGCTCCGGGATATCCGTTTGCTTTTGCGCAGTGCGGGCGCGTACCCCGCTTACGCGTTCTCTTGGTTTGATGCCGCTTGCTGTCTGTGGTCATCTGTCAGCCACTCGATCCTCGGCAGCAGGTGGGCAAACCGCGTGATCTGGGAAACAGCCTGCTGCACCTTGGTGGCGTACTGCTCAATGGTTTCAGGTGTAAAGTTGACACTGGGCCCCGAAACACTGATAGCTCCCACCAAATTGTCTTTGCCAGTGCGAATCGGCACCGCCACACAGCGGATCGACAGCTCGCTTTCTTCATTGTCAACGGCATAGCCGCGCTGTCGGATATGGTCTAGTTCCTTCATCAGGTCAGAGCGGTTATTCAAGGTGTTGGGCGTGAACTTGGGCAGGCCGTGGACATCGGCCACTGCGTCGATCTCTTCGGTACGCATATGGGCGAGCATAGCCTTACCGACTCCAGTGGCATGCATATAGGCCAACCGGCCTACCGTGGAATACTGAATCAAGCGGACGGAAGGATAGACGGCCTCCAAATAGAGCGCTTTGCCGCTGCGGGGAACTGTCAGGTACACGATCTCTCCGGTCTGCTGCTGCAGCTCTTCCAAGGTCGGCAGTATGTAGGTGCGGATTTCCATTTGGTTGCGGACCACAAACCCCAGCTCGAAAAAGCGCAATCCGAGACTGTAGCGGTTGCTGACTTCGTTCTTTTCCAGGTATCCGCAGGCGCAAAGGGTACCCATTAACGTCACCAATGTAGTTTTCGGTATGGCCAACACCCGCGAGAGCTCAGTCAAACTCCACTCGGGCCTATCCTCAGTGAAGCAGTCAAATATCTGGCAAACTTTCTCCAGCGATTTGATGGTTTTCAATGCAATCATCCTCCTACGTGGCTGCCGTTTGCGGAAGGCCATGGTTTCGATCTTCTCTTTCCCTGCCGACACCGTTTCTGCAGCAATCGACAAAATCGAAGCAGGAAAAAGAGGGGACACGTTGTAATAGGGTGTTAGTTCTATATAGAATGTTGTTCGATATAGTCAAACAAGCATCGCTTTCAAGCATAATTTTACTACACCCCCTGCGTGATGTCCACTGGTGGATACGACAGGGTCTTAACCAACAGAGGCTTCAGTGTGTTCGCGGCACTGCAGAAAGAGAATGAACAAAGGAGGCCTTCTCATGATCCCGTCACTGGATCGGTTGCTGGAACGGATCGCCGAAGAAAGGCTGCAGACACCGGATGGGCCTGGGCTTATTTCGGCTCTTCTTCAGCAGAAACCGGTTAACCGCCTGCCGCTGGTTTTTTGGCGGCCGCAGAACACCGCCGTTCCCGGCAGCAGCTTTGCCATGGACGAGCAGTTCTTTTGCAAAGAAAAGATGCTGGCGGCGCACCTGGAGGACATGGCTGCCTGCGCCGCTGGCACCTATGACGCTGTACTCTGTATTCGGCCCAATTTCGGGACCGTCTTTGTCCCGGCCATGCTGGGGCTTGATTTCACTGTCCCTCCCAATGCCTACCCTTGGCTGACAAGTCACTTCACGAAAAAGCAAATACTCGCTGTGGATCCAAACATGGTCAGCTCTTCCGCAATGATGGAACGCTGTCGAGAGTACATTGCCTATTTTCGCCAAATACTGCCGGAGTGGATACATGTCTACATGCCCGATACCCAAGGTCCCTTTGATTTGGCCCATCTGCTCTTGGGCGACCAGCTGTTCCTGGAGCTGTACGATGACCCGGCCTTTGTCCACCATGTGTTGGAAATCGTTACGCAAGCCTACATTGCGGTGACGAAGGAGATAAAACAGGCCCTCAATGAGCCTCTGCATCAATGCTTCCACGGCCATGCCCTGGCTCGCGGCATTGTGATGGAAAACGGCGGGGCGCGTATCTCTGAAGACAGCGCTACGCTGCTGAAGCCGGAGCACATCGATGAGTTCGTGCTACCCTACGACAAAGCGGCCTTGGAAGAGTTCGGCGGCGGGTTCGTTCACTACTGCGGAAAAAACGAGCATCTCATGGACGCCTACCTGCAGATGGACTGTGTGCGTGCCGTCAATTTAGGAAACCCAGAGATGCACGATTTTTCGAAAACGATGCACCAGGTTGTCCAGCAGCAGAAATGCTACTTCGGCCTGTGGCCGGCTCTCGAAGGCGAAACTTGCCGAGAGTATGTACAGCGAATGCGGCAGGCCAGCAATCAAGGCCGGCAGGGGTTAATCCTGCATTGGGATGAATCGCTGTTTCCCCAGTACACCTGCGGCGAAATCCATGCCCTGTGGACAGAGGCGATGACCCAAGTGACGAAGCCGGATCAGCGATAAACCCATCGATTGGACAGGCTGACCGGTCTGATCAGCCAACCATGACAGAGTACTTTCCGATAAAATACCCCTCCCTCAGAGAACTCATTCCTCGATCACAGCCTGTAAGGCCATTCACAGATGGTTCGTCGTCTAGGGCGAGCGAATGCCCCGTCCATAAGCTACACAGAGCTCCATGCGTGTGGTTCGCTCGAAAGAAGCTCAAGTGATAGTCAACGCTGGAACAGACCGGATTGCTGAAGCAATGCGGCCACCTCTGTTTTAGGAACAAATGCCACTGCCCTGTGCAGCCTTTGCTCACATACGCCATCCGGCACCCGGTTGTGTACCTTCTTTGTGATAGATCGCTCGCTGCGGGTGCTTTGCCGGAACACAAAGCGCGGCATGGAATAAGTTCGTTGCCAACATAGATCAGCAAAACTGTTTACTAATTGTGGAATTTTATTGAAGGTTATTCCTTCCAATTGTGGAATTGTCGTATACATCCAACAAATACGGGAATGGAGGTGGTTGGACGACTTGCAAATGACACTGCGAAAAGTCCAGGGCCAATGGCTAATTCATGCCACGAGTGGGACACCCTTCCAGGACGATTAGGAATCGATGTTCATTGAGGGCAACGGGGAACACCGTTGCACGCCATCCCTGACACCAGCGGAAGAGTAAGCGGCATATTGGGGCCAAATTCCATCGCGGAAACCAAATTCCATGCATCCGATCGCAGGGAAACTGTATGTGTGCGTGCGTTCACTGCGATACGTCTTTCTCCAAAGTTTTGCCCGGTTCTTTACTTCACCATCGTAACACCAAACGATCCGTCCATCTTGGCATGTTACTCTCCTCGCAGCCAATCACCACCACCGATGACGCTTTTTCAGCATCACTGCCGTATAGTGCGCGGTGCTGGAACAAACAAGCCCTCCCCTAGGCAATGGGGCGGGCTTGTTTTGTCCGTATGCTCCCCTGATTCGCGAACGAACACTAGCCGAGACAGTGGGCTCTTCGATGAAGTGCTCCCGATTCTGATCCGGTGCAGGCTACGGTATTTCCGAGTAGCGGATCACAAGCTGTGGGTGCTGGGCAGCGTCGGGTGAACGAGAGCTCCAGAACTCAAAGCCGAAAAAGTCATCTGGAAAAACATGCCCCACTCGAACACCGTAGTCCTCTGCTTCTTGGTTCATCCATTGATGAACAATGTCGGTTACGTCCCATTCCAGCCATTCGTCCTCTGCAAAGAACTCCTCAAACTCCAAGGAGTCACTGGGGTTGGCGAATACGACAGGTCTTTGGTCCCACGTAGTATCCTCATCCCACGGTTCGAGCACTTGAAATACACCTACAGAGCCGGTGGCTATCTCAGTAGTATGAATGAGTAACCGCAGCTTTGCAGAGTGCACCACAATGTCAGCAGCCAGTTCTGGCAGGTGATAATGCACATCGAAATGGAGATAACCATTGGTCTTCCAATCGGCGTCTTCACCCCAGTACTCCACCCAGAAAAACTCATGGGGTTCATATTGTTCGGACTTGGCAATGGCCGTATCCAAAGCAGGACGCAGAACGACGGTTGATGAGGAAACAAAGACCGCCCTGACGGTTTCATTTCCGTCAATGTATATCTCGGTTTGTGCTTCGTCTTTTTCTTCGACGTTACCCTCCCAATGCCTGAAATACCATCCGGGTGCGGGTTCTGCAGTTAACGTCGCGCTGGCAGCGGCACTGTAAGGATGGGCACCTGGGCTCGGCGTCACCGTTCCGTGCCCCGTCGGTTCTTCCATCGTCAGAGTATAGGTTGCACCGCCATCGCCGTTTAATAAGGGACATCCAATTGACGTCAAGGCCAAAACAGCTAAAACCAGATAGGAAAGTGTCCGTAGTTTCACCATAG
The DNA here is from genome assembly GCA_003551965.1 of Clostridiales bacterium. Lineage (GTDB taxonomy): Bacteria > Bacillota > Limnochordia > Darwinibacteriales > B1SED10-159 > B1SED10-159. The sequence goes on from PUOC01000058.1 coordinate 32,551, forward strand.
ATAGCCCTCCCTGTTTGCAGATGAACCAGAGTTAACAGGGTCCTCCCAACAGGCTTCTTAACGATACCTCATACAACTCCATTGACCCGTATGCCACAGTAGCCTAGGGGCTCCGACCAAGAGCCACAGCCACTGCTCTGCAGCGGTCCACCAACCTGTGGGCCTACCTCCGACCTGACGCCCTAACGCAGCCGGTCCCGCAGACAGCGATACAAGCCACTCCCTATGGTCCATTCTGACCTCCTCTCCCGTAGTTGGGCATTGACAAGCTTCTTGCAGCCGAAAATCAAATCCTCCACTTTCTTCTCATTTTTATTATATATGTACGAAATCTCAAACTCAACCGAATTTCAATTTTTTCTGTTATCTTGAGCCAGATGCAACGGGCGTCGGCCTAGTTCACATGGCACACTCTGCCTTGGCACTGCATGTGACGTCATGTGCAGAATCTTTCGCAGGCTCTCTCGGGAGTGTCGAAAAAACGGCCGTGGCAGCGTCATTCCAAGACTGGCGAAATGTCCTTAAAAGGGTTACGCCGGCCTAGCGCTATCCGTATGGGCACGAGAAGGGGTACATCAACACCCTTCTAGATGACCAGGCTCGCCCACGCACACCGGTGTTTCGGGCTGCGGTGCGAGACATTGCGCGAAAAGCGTTGCCCCGGCTCGGCAGACCAGCTCGTTTCGCGGGCACAAACCCATGCAACCGGTCTCTAGTCCCGTTCGTGGCCATCAAAAACTGCCTGCCATATGTTCGGTAGATGAGTCGTCGGCCGGAGGCTGTTCAGTGATGATACTGAATTAAGCTTTTCAAGACTGTTCCACTCTGACGCCAGCCCCAAGAACGATCTGTGGAGAAGTCTTAGGTGGTGATGCACGGATTGGCAAGCCTGCCATCACTATCGATGCACCCATGATGGCGACAACTCGTCCTGAACTCTCCACTTCAAATGACTTGGGCGCAAAAGCAAAAGGCCCATGGCAGACTTTGCCTTTCTGCCAGGTGTCCGCCAAGCGGAATGCGTTACGTGGCGTCGATCTGGCTTCTAAGCCCACCATATTTCTCGCGG
>PUOC01000278.1 GCA_003551965.1 Clostridiales bacterium
CTGCTTCAGCTCTGGCTCGCCTAGGGCCTCGGCCTTCTTCATCTCTCTGATCCTGGTGATGAGATAGGGCAGGGACTTTTTCCATCTCCCTTCAATCCACATGCAATCACCTTCTCTCCACGATCCAGCTGCCAGATTCAATGTCTCCGCCCAACCGGAGTGCCGGCTGTTCAGACTGCCGGCTGTTCAGACTGCCGGCTGTCTAGGGAATTTTACTGCTTCCCCGCCCTATCTTCCATGTCGGTGCTTCCCATATCTGCAGCTCCCATGGCTGCAAGCCTCGCCCGCAGCGGCGCCTTGCTGTCTCGGCAGGATGACTTCTGCCTCCAGCAGCAGACGTTCTTCCGGCCCAGGCATCGGGTCAGTCAGACAGGCTACAGCTCGCATATGCGTTTAACCCCTGATCCGCTCCAGTATGCGAAGCATTTTTGGCAAAATCCGAAACGGTGCAGCCGCGGCTGTCACTTGGCTCACGGTACCGGTGAGAATCAAATCCAGCGACGGACAGTAAAAGAGCCACGAACCGACAGCACCGGTATGCCCAATCACCTCAGGCATGGCATGAAGCGGTGTGAACACACGAGGCATCTGGAAGCGCATCATACCGAGTCCATACTGGATCGGCCAGCCGGGTGCAATGGGGCTGAAGGCGAAGCCAAAGGTGTTCCACTGCCTTTGCATCAGCTCCCATGTTGTCTGCTCAGCGAATACTTGGCCATCCACCAGCCCCCGCCATGCGTTGCAATCTTTCACAGTCCCAGAGATTGGTTAACCAAAACGATTTCCATTGCGATGTCATTCATCTTTTTGAGATGAATCACCATGCTGTTGCAGATCCGCTGCGGACTAGAGCAGTCATAGCAGCGATCTCCCCGGACAGCACACGGTGTCTGCAGCCCCAGTCGCTTGGCGTTTTTCGGGGCTGCCACATTGCGGGCTCGCCACACAGCATCCTCAAGGGTTGGGACCAACTTATTTGTTCCCACAACGAAATATACTTTCTCATGGCCGAACAGCGACCCGGCCACTCGATTTCCCGTTCCGTCCACGTTGACGAGCTCGCCGGTTTCCGCTGCGGCATTGACCGAAGTCAGAAAGATCTCTGTGGTTAAGCAGCGCCGTGCGATATCGAGAAAGCCCAGCCCGGCCGGACAGTGTTGCGGATCGAACACTTCATTGCGGGCAGCCAGCCGTTCATACAAACCCATGTCCCAGAGGGACATCGAATCGCCAAAGCCCACTGTTTTTCCCGTCACTGCCTGGTCGATGTGTTCTGCCGCTTCCTCTTCACCTTCGAAATAGGATACCTTGTACCCGTTGGACTCCAGTGATGTGATGGTTTCGGTGATCTTCATCCAACAGCCTCCTCCAACAGCTCTATTTTTGCGGACGTATCGGCAATGGGCCGAAGGCCACGCACACCTGCATACAATGGTTAGAACGGCCATAGGGCCACCGATCGACTCCAGTGGCTCGGCCCGGTCGTTCTGCAGTGAAGGCCCAGCCTCATCACTTCGCACCGTCCTGCTGCTCGGCCGAAGCTTTTTCCAACTTTGCACGGACCAGAGCGGCCAGATGATCGACAATCGCCTTTACCACTCTCTCCCCCAGTTCCGGAGACGATGCTTCCACATCATTGTTCCAAGTCCAATGCTCTTGTTCCTTATAGTAGTCATGGGGAGGATTCGGATAGATCTTCTTCCTGCTAGGCTCCAGGCGGAACTTATCCATGTGCACCAGCTGCGGATACAAAGACCAGAAAATGGACGTTTCCCATAGACCTGCATGGTCGGCGGGGACGACTCCATCCACCGTCACTCCCTCGTATTCGGGCTGCGCAATCACGGCGATTTCGGGATTTTCCCGCCCAAAGTTGTCAGCCGCCCTCTTAACGCAATCAACCTGCAGCGGCCCGTAATGGCCGGTGATCAGCACGATCACCTTAGCACCGACCTTCTTTAGCTGATACATGGTTTCATGCAGCATGAGGTTGACGCAGGCCTCCGAATAGGTCAGGGTTCCCGCGAAAGACGAAAATCCTGGACGGCCCACATAGAAGGGCGGAAGAACAATACCGCCATCCAGGCGCTCTGCCAGTTGCAAACAGATCCCATAGGCTTTAAGGCATCCTGGCCCAAAGGCAGGTGGTCAGCATGCCATTCCAAAAGCCCAGCCGGAATCATAAATACCGGCAGCCGTTCCACGGCGGCCAAGAACTCATCAGGCAGCAATTCCTCGTATTTTGCCTTTATCATACCCATCCCTCCACGTTGCTATATCTCTGGAAGCTCTGAAGCCGGCTTGCACCCCATCGTTCACTGTGTGATCGCGCGTCTTTGGTGGATGTGTGGTTAAAGAAAGATGTTCGCTATGTCTCGCACAGACCCTGCTGTCCAGCCCTCAGAAGAGGAAGAAATCTCGATGACGCAGTCCGGCATCCACGGAGTCTAGACCGCCGCTGCAGACGGTCAACAAACGAACCTGGGCCCTGGCTCTGGACACGCGCCCAGGCATTATAAACTGACCGTCTTCACAGTCGTTCCTTCGATCAATGCTTTCATTGAAAGTCTGTCCTGGGTGCATTGCATTCGCCCGGAGTCAGCCAAGGCACCAACCATGTGGTTGGTGCCTTGGCAACAAAGAGCACAGTATTGTCCATAGGGCGCTTGGCTTGGCCATATAGGACTGCCATTTCTGGCCCCATGCCCGCTCTGCCCAAAACCCAGGCCGTTACAGGGCCTAGCGCCAGCTATGCCAGATCAAATCGGTCTGCGTTCATGACCTTGTTCCACGCCGCCGCAAAATCGTCCACGAACTTCTGCTGTGCATCGTCACTGGCATACACCTCGGCGATGGCGCGAAGTTCCGAATTGGATCCGAAGATCAAGTCGACTCGAGTCGCAGTCCACATGCGTTCACCGGTTTGTCTGTCCTTGCCTTCAAAGATTTCCCGGTCCTCCGAAGTGGGTGTCCATTCCGTGTCCATGTCCAAGAGGTTGACGAAAAAGTCATTGGTTAGTGTTTCTGGTTTCTCGGTTAATACGCCGTGCTGCGATTGCAGGAAGTTGGCGTTCAATGCCCGCATACCACCGATGAGAACCGTCATTTCAGGAGCGGTCAGGCCGAGCAGCTGTGCACGGTCGACGAGCAGTTCTTCCGTCGGAACAGCATACTTAGCCTTTGTGTAGTTGCGGAATCCATCCGCTTTCGGTTCCAGCATGGAAAAGGCATGCACATCGGTTTGCTCCTGCGATGCGTCGGTTCGACCGGGTGAAAAAGGAACCGAGAGATCGAAGCCGGCGCGCTTTGCGGCCTCTTCAACACCGGCACAACCGGCCAACACAATCAGATCGGCTAGGGAAACTTTTTTCTGGCCTGACTGCGAGCTGTTGAACGCATCCTGGACTTCCTCCAATGCCGTAAGGACCCTCTGCAGCTGTTCCGGTTCGTTTACTTCCCAATCCTTCATCGGTGTCAGACGAACGCGAGCCCCATTGGCCCCGCCGCGTTTATCGGAGCCGCGGAAGGTTGATGCCGACGCCCACGCTGTAGAGACCAGTTCAGGAATTCGCACACCCGAGTTGATTATCTCAGCCTTAAGCTTTTCAATATCCTTTTCGTTAATCAATTCATGATCCACTGCAGGTACTGGGTCCTGCCAGATCAACTCCTCATTAGGAACCTCTGGGCCGAGATAGCGCGGCAGAGGACCCATGTCGCGGTGCGTTAGTTTGAACCAAGCGCGGGCAAAGGCATCGGCCAGCTCTTGGGGATTCTCATGGAAACGCTTTGCGATGGGCCGATAGATGGGATCTGCTTTGAGCGCGATGTCAGACGTCAACATCATGGGTGCATGCGCCTTGGAAGGATCATGCGCATCTGGAACGGTGTCTGCGGCTTCTGGGTCCGTAGGCGTCCACTGCCATGCCCCTGCGGGACTCTTGACCAGATCCCAATCGTACTTAAAGAGCGTATCCAAGTAGGCATTATCCCATTCGATGGGAGTCGGTGTCCAAGCGCCCTCAATGCCGCTTGTAATGGTATCTGAACCTTTGCCGCTGCCCATGCTGTTTTTCCATCCCAGTCCCTGTTCTTCCATGTTTGCGCCTTCAGGTTCGGGGCCAACATGCTCGGCATTGCCGGCACCATGGCATTTGCCAAATGTATGCCCTCCTGCGATCAGCGCCACCGTCTCTTCGTCATTCATGGCCATGCGGGCAAATGTGTCTCGAATATCTTGCGCTGAGCCCAGTGCCCTTGGTTCACCATCGGGCCCTTCTGGGTTAACGTAGATCAGACCCATCTGTACGGCGGCGAGTGGGTTCTCCAGTTCACGATCACCGGAATAGCGTTCATCGTCAAGCCATTCGGTTTCGGTGCCCCAATAGACATCCTCTTCCGGTTCCCAAATGTCCTCGCGACCGCCGCCAAAACCAAAGGTCTCAAATCCCATCGATTCTAAAGCGCAGTTTCCCGCCAAAATTATGAGGTCAGCCCAAGAAATCTTCTTGCCGTATTTCTTCTTTACGGGCCAAAGCAATCGACGGGCTTTATCGAGATTGGCATTATCCGGCCAGCTGTTAAGGGGTGGAAAACGTTGGTTGCCATTTCCGCCACCACCTCGCCCATCGCCGATGCGATAGGTACCGGCGCTGTGCCATGCCATGCGGATGAACAACGGGCCGTAATGCCCGTAGTCGGCAGGCCACCATTCCTGCGAGTCGGTCATCAGAGCAAAAAGATCCTTCTTCACAGCATCCAGGTCCAACTTCTTGAATTCATCGGCATAGTTAAACTTGTCACCCAAAGGGTTTCTCATGGGAGGGTTTTGATGGAGCATCTTAAGATTGAGCCTGTCAGGCCACCAATCCTTAACCGTCGTCCCCATACCGATACTTTTCCTCTTTGATCCCGTTACCGGACATTGTCCTTGCTCGTCCACGAAAAGACCTCCTTGGCTCTAAATTATAACTACTATTATCATATTATACCGTATACCATTGGCGAATGTAAACTGAACGCTCGTTAGCGTTCGAGAACATTTCTAAGCATCGGGTGGCTGTGCAGCGCACAGAAAGGGGCGCCGCAGCTCTCCATGAAGCGAACGTGCTGATTATCTCGATCCCGATCCCAAGCTGGCCGAGTGCGATAGGTTGCATCCGGACTCTTGTGCGGGAAATTCACTGAGCCAACACCTTCCTGGTGTGCAAGAGCTAGTCAAGCATGATATTACAGCCGACGTCAAAGATCGGACCCTTCTGGAAACTAACGCCATCGGACAAATGCGACGCAAATTTCTGATATTTTCTGTCCTGCGTAACACGGTGCTGGAGTTCCAAGAACGTCGGCAGCTGCGGAGACCGGGCCGCAGTGGAAGAATGTCGCTGTTTAGACATGGCCGCGGTCTGCCCCGGCCGCTCGTGACATCACGGGACACTGTCACATCATCATCTGCCTTAAACAACAGAGAGCACCAATTCTGCACGGTCATGGAAACAGACCAAGAATAGTAGTGAAGATCCGCCGAACACCAAGTACTGTCAAGGCCATGGTAAGAAGACACAGGAGCCACGGCTGACCCGGGCTTCCAAAGCCGCGGCTTACGGTATCACGGACTGCCACAGCATGATTCAACCACTCGGCGGCGGCGTCCAAATCATTGTCAATGTGCCGGCTATGTGAACACCTCGAGTTGCTCTACACAGGAGCCTCTGCACTGTGCCAACGTTATCATACCGGCGCAGGCCCTATCAAGACGGTGCTGCACCTTGACCAACGTTCGATGGCAGACCGTGTCGGCCAGGCAGTGCCTAGCTGCAACCAACCGGCGAACCTGTTCCCAGGGTTGAATAGGCCGCGTGAGGACCAAAGCATGTTCCCACTGCCGAACGGTCCTGCTCTACCGCTTATTGGGGCGATGCTTCCGCAGATACGCCGTTAGTTCTTCCAACGCCCGCAAAGTTTCCTCACTGAGGTGGTGTTCCAGTCCTTCGATATCCTCCCGCCGTGTTTCGCTGTCGTCTATACCGAGTAATCGCAGGAAGTCATCAAGCACCCTGTGCCGTTCCTGGATCCGCCGCCCCACCTGTTCACCCTTGCTGGTCAATATAACGTTGCTATAGGGATAGAAACGGGCCAAACCCTGCTCGTCCAATTTCTTCAGCATCCGTGTAGCTGTGGAAGGGTGCACGCCTATCCTCTCCGCTACCATACCTGTTGTGGCGAAGCCCTTGTCTAGCATCAGCTCATAGATGGCTTCTAGATAGTCCTCAGCGGCAATACTTACCTTTGCATTCACGGCGTACTACCCCCTTCAGCCGACGGCTCCGACGGTACAGCCAGCGCCTCCCGGATGTGATTCACTGCAATGGAAAGTACAAAAAGAGCCGTCGTTACGAGGACAATGGCGCCGCCGGAAGATACGTTGTAGACAAAGGAAAGGTACAAGCCTAACGCACCGGATACTGCTCCGCAGAATGAGGACACAAACAGCATAGACGTAAGACGCCGGCAGAGCATGTACGCCGTTGCACCTGGGGTAATGAGCATCGCCACAACGAGAATGATCCCCACTGTCTCCAAGCTGGCCACGATCGTAGCGGTAACCACCAGCATAAGTCCGTAATGCAGCCATTCACAGGGAATACCCAATGCCTTGGCATGAACGGGGTCAAAGGAATAGAGCAGCCACTCCCTGTAGAACACTCTGATAAATGCAAGCGCTGCTCCACTGATTACGAACGTCAACACCAAGGTCGGCATTCGCACCCCAAGCACATTTCCGAATAGAATGTGCATAAGATGGGTGGAACTGGCCAAGCGACTGATCAGCACCACTCCCAATGCGAAATACGCGGTCAGCATGATTCCCATGGCAGAGTCCTGTTTTATCTTGGTTTTCTGTTCCACCAAAGCCATGCTGAAAGCGGCCAAAGACCCGAATACAAACGCTCCCAATGCAAAGGGGAGATTAAAAAGATAGGAAAGGGCCACTCCCGGGAGTACCGCGTGGCTTATGGCGTCTCCCAACAGAGACCACTTCAACAGCACTACAAAGCAGGACAGCACGCCGCACACCACACCCACGAGCAGCGCTGTAAGCAGGGCTCGCTGCATGAAAGCATACTGAAAGGGGTCACCAAACCCGGCTGGCAGCGCGGCCAATGCCCGACCTAACGCTTGATATACAAAGACCAAAAAACTTTCTAACATTTCATACACCCACAGCAATCTGTTCACCGCCCTTCCCTTGCGAGCAAACCTGTTGCACGGACTTGTCTTACCAAAAAAGTTGAACCGCCGAGCCCGGCAGAGGCTCGTTGCATGGCGTTTTCTGCCCACAAGTGAACTACGGCTGCGTCTGCAGGACGCAGGCCTGCTAGGAACCCTTAGACTATCTCGATTCCGGTCTCAAACTGGCGCCGGCCGTGGTCCGAGCAGTCCATGCCGCAGGCGTTGTCCGTCTCCCGGTTGTCACCGCAACAGCTAGCTCACCTGAGTGTTTCTAGAAAAAGTGAAGCGAGCGTCCAAAGACTCGGCCCAAGGCGTCCTTGGTGATCACTTCCTGGGGAGAACCCATCTTAACAATGCGTTTATTCAACAACAAAACCCGGTTGGCGTAGTGTTTCGCACCCGCTATATCATGGGAAGCCATAAAGACAGTGACCCCTGCGGCGGTCATCTTCGTTAGAACATTCATTATCAAATCCTCCGAACGCTGGTCAACCCCAGCCAGAGGTTCGTCTAAGAGCAGTAATCGTGGGTTTTGGGCTAAAGCTCGAGCCAGAAAGACTCGCTTCTTCTGTCCGCCCGATAACGCCTTAATGTCTCTGTCTGCCAAAGACTCCATATCTACAGCTTGCAGTGCTTTCTCTGCCAAGTGTCTGTGATCCTTGCTGTAATCGGAAAGGCCAAACAACCGCTGCCATCGTTCGCCGCGCACTTGCCCGTACAACCCAAGCGTCACCACGTCCCTCACAAGGATGGGATAGTCCCAATCAATCTGTCCCTCCTGGGGAACATAGGCAATGAAATTGGATTTTCGCTGCTGCAGCAGGGAAGTGCCACCTATGGTCAGCGTCCCGGAAAACTTACGAATCACTCCCGAAAGAATATTGAACAGCGTTGACTTGCCGGCGCCGTTAGGGCCGATCAAGGCCACCAACTCCCCGGGCAGCAGTTGAAATGTCACATTGTCTAATGCCCGCTCCTTACTCAATGGATAATAGGCGCTGACGCTATCGGCCGCCAGCACAGGATTCCCATCCTGCGCTGGGCTAATGTTCCAGGTCGGCGCTTCCGACGACACGAGTCTCTGTGTTAGTTCCATGGAATTGCCTCCCTTTCGGTCATTGGCCTAAAGCCTCCAAAATCAACTCCGCATTGTAGCGCATAAGCTTGAGATACGAATCGGCTTCCGTCCCCGGCTCGCCCAAGGAATCTACATACAGGGGTCCTTTAACTGGAAGCCCCGTGTCATCAGCCACCGCTTGAACGTAGCGGTCGGAGATAGTGCTCTCCCAGAACAGTGCGGCGGGTTCGTTCTCGGAGATGACCCGGAGAATCCGCACCATCTGCTGCGGCGTGCCTTCTTCCTCAGCGTTGGTACCCCAGATTCCGTCGTGCTGCAGACCATAGGCATCGGCTAAGTATAAAAAGGCTGCTTCGCTGGTTATGAGAATTCTCCGCTGCTCGGGGACCTCCGCTAGTTGCTTCTGCAGATCTTCGTCCAAGATCCTTAGTTCTTCTTGATAACGAGCTGCGTTTTCTCGATATAACTCCGCATTGTCGGGGTCAGCAGCAGCCAAAACATCCGCAACCACGCCGACGTAACCCGCTACATTCTGAGGATCCATCCACAAGTGAGGATCAATATCCCCCTTCTGCTCGCCAATTTCGATCGGCCGATACTCTGCCTCAATTGCTTCTGCCAAAGATACTTTGCGACTGTCAGGGCTTAACACGGCCGTGGCTTGGGGCAGCCACTCTTCAAGCTCTAGACCGTTGTAGAATAAGAGATCCGCTTCTTCCAAATCAACGAAGTTCTGCGGAACTAACTCCCACTCATGCACTTCTGCATTGACAGGGACGATCACCCGATGGTCGATTCTGTCCTCTGCTACCTGGTCAACGAGATCATGGATGATGGTGAAACTAGAGACAACAACAAGTCTTTCCTCTGCATTCGATGCAGTTGATGCTGCAGCCAACAATATGACGATTAAGAGCGCTATCATAGACACTCTCATGCCGCTACCTCCTCTTGTATGTCTACAAATATATTGTATCTATGCAAATCATACCGCGAAACTCGCTGTTGTGCAAAGGCCCCTAACAGCAGTGAAGCCGTTCTAGGCGCAACTCCGCCCTATTTTGAGAATGATTCTCATTCTTTCTCCGCCATGCTCGGTCGGTTGCGTGAACGACGGTTTTCGTTCTTTCTCATCGTCCCCGCTCTCTTCGGAACGGTATCAACACAATGCCGTATCGTCGGTAACATAACTGGCCGCGCGTGGAGTCTGAACCGCTTTTTGTGCGTTGATCCGCCGGCTCTCTATGCGAGACCACGGATTCAGTGTTTCGCTCTTTCCTCCCGCCGACAGCATGTTCCGTGCTGTGTCGCAGGCTACCAAGAACCCTAGCCGACGGTTGATTTACCGGATTCGGTGGCGTCCCTCCTGGCTGCAGCAGACGAAAACTCATTATAGGAACACTGCCCTGCCATGGACTAGAAAGCATTCGGAAATCATGGAGAACACCTCCGTCGGGGTCAGTCTATGGCTGCAGCTGCAGTTTTTCCATCACTCGCACTTCCCGAATCACCCATGGGCAAGCGTCGAAATCCTTGACGAGCCGATTTCTCGAAACGGCCTCCGGCAGGGAGAGCCAAACCACCTCATAGCCGTACTCTTCCTCGTATGGGTC
>PUOC01000098.1 GCA_003551965.1 Clostridiales bacterium
AAGGGAGATCAGCTGTGTTCCAACATTGCGGCCGCCTCCATTATCGCTAAGGTCACCAGGGATCGGGAAATGATCGCATGGGACCAGCACTTTCCGCAGTATGGTTTTGCCCAGCATAAGGGTTATCCCACCAAACAACACCGCAGAGCCTTGGAAGCTTGGGGCGCATGCTGCATTCACCGCCGCAGCTTCATAGGAGTGGAAGGAGTGTCTCCTGTCCGTGAAATTCGTCACAATCGACCGAATCCATGAATCGATGGTCTTGGCCCGGCCTGTCTACACATCGGACGGCAGGATCCTGCTCAACAGCGGGGTGAAACTGCAGAATAACTATGCACGCAAACTGGCCGCCATAGGAGTACCCGGCGTCTACGTCACCCGGGAAGGAATCGAGGATGTGGATATACCGGAGGCCATTTCACAGTCGACCCGGCAGGCCGCGGTCGCTTCCATTAGAAGCGTTTTTGAGGAAATACGCATTGGGCGCACCTTCTCCATGGATTCTGTTCATGCCAGTGTTAACTCCATCCTAGAAGATATTGCCCACAATCCCAATGTTCTGGTCAATCTGACCGACGTACGCACGTATGACGGCTACACCTTCGCCCATTCGGTCAATGTCTGCGTGCTGGCTGTCCTGCTTGGGTCCAAATGCGGACTCCATGAACTGGACCTGCGCCAACTAGCACTAGGCGCCATCCTGCACGATGTGGGGAAAATCGCTGTCCCGGAATCGATTCTAAAAAAGCCAGGTCCGCTGACCGATGAAGAGATGGAAGAAATGAAAAACCACTCTCTGTATGGGTGGCAGGTTCTGCGGCAGCATCCGGAGCTGTCTTTAACCAGCGCCCACATTGCTTACCAGCACCACGAAAAACCCAATGGCCAAGGCTATCCCAGAGGACTGAAGAAGGACGAGATATCCTTGTACTCGAAGATCTGCGGCATAGCCGATGCCTACGACGCGATGACCAGTCAGAGAGTATATCGCTCTGGTATGATGCCCTACCAAGCTCTCTCTCAGATACAAGAGCTTCGCGATATCCAATTCGACAGTGCTTTGGTAGATGATTTCATCCAGTGTGTCGCCCCCTATCCGGTGGGATGTCTTGTGCGTCTCAACGACGGCCGTGTGGGAATGGTCGTGGGCCTAAACAGCCATGACCGACAGCAGCCCGTTGTCCGCATCCTCTATGGAAAAGAAGGTCGGGCCCTCGATCGGCCGTTTGAAATGGATCTGGCAGACGAACCACTCTATACAATCAAGGAGGTTATGGACGACGCGTGAACGCAGGAAAGGTATGGGAGCAGCGGGCGGCAGATTATCTTATACGGCAGGGCCTTACACCAGTAGCCTATAACTGGCACTGCCGATACGGCGAATTGGATTTGATCATGCGCGATGGCAGCTGTTTGGTATTCGTGGAAGTGAAATATCGTTCCAGCGGCGGACTGGGTTCAGCACTGGAGGCGGTAACCGCAGCAAAACTCCGCAAAATGCGTAAAACCGCCAGCCATTATATCTACGAGACGAAACCTGTGGCAACTGGTTTTCGATTCGATGTCGTTGCTATGCAGTCGGGAAAAATTCACTGGGTGAAGGGAGTATTTCAATGAAAACACGGGTTGCGGCTGTTTTACTTATTTTGACGATACTGACGTTGAGCGGGGCTGCCGGTGCCCTGACATCTCCTACGTTCTCGGTGGATGCCGAAGTGGGAGTGTTACTGGACGCCGATTCGGGTCAAATTTTGTTCAGCCAAAACGGAACCGATGACTGGATTCCTGCCAGTTTGGTCAAGGTCATGACCTTATATGTAGCCTTTGACCAGGTCGCAGCGGGGAAAGCAGAACTGGCCGATACATCCACAGTCAGTGAAAAAGCATGGCGGATGGGCGGATCGCAGATGTTTCTGGAGATCGGCGAACAGGTAACTTTGCAGGAGCTCTTATATGGTATCTCTGTAGTTTCCGGCAATGATGCAACAGTGGCCGTCGCCGAAGCCCTCGCAGGAACCGAAGACCTGTATGTGCGCTGGATGAATGACAAGGCCGATTCCCTAGGTCTCGATCTGCACTTTGACGATGTCAGCGGTCTATCCCGGGAAAACCGCATCACCGGTGAGGACATGGCCTGGCTGGCTTATCACTACATCAACGAACACCCCCAAGCTCTCCATTATCATCAAAAGCGCAGTTATGGTTACCAACCGCGGTCACGAACCACTCCGATTGTGCAGAACAATAGAAATGGACTCCTAGAGCGCTATGAAGGCACCGATGGCCTTAAGACCGGTTATCTGCGCTCTGCCGGCTACAACTTGGTTGCCACCGCGAAGCAGAATGGACGTCGTCTGATCGCCGTGGTTTTGGGTGCCGACAATGAGCGCCATCGGGAAAATGTTGCCGTAAATTTACTCAACTACGGTTTTCGCAGCTTTGAGGTCGTCGAAATCGCCAGCCTGCTGCCGAACGAGCCGAAGAAAGTCTATAAGGGTGAGCAGACAGTCTCTCTGGCTGCCGAAACCAGGCGGGTTTCCATTCCTCGGGGGACGCGCGAATCACTCCAAGCCGAACTGGAGATGGATATCCTGGAAGCGCCGCTGAAGCAGGGTGATACCGTCGGCCATCTTATCCTGCGTCACGATGGAGAGCCCCTGCGCAATGTTCCTTTGACGGCCGCCCACGATGTGGAGCGGGGAGGACTGTTTCGCATGGCCGTCGACTCGGCCGCATTGCTGGTACGACGCCTCTTCCATGTGTTCCAGTGATTGATGAAGAGACTCTCAGAGAGTCTCTTTGATCGTTATAGACATTCTTTTTTTGTCTAGTTTTAGAGGGATGTTGCGACAATCGTAGAATATCTTCCTGAGAAGTGGTGAATTCAGTAATTTTTCCACTGGCAGATACGCAATAGAGGAGGGCATGCGATGGTACTAGACGACCTCGATCGGCGTATTCTTGCAAGACTGCAGGAAGATGGCCGCGTTAGCTATGTGACCCTTGCGGCAGAGCTTGGTGTTTCCGAGGGCACGATAAGAAAGAGAGTGCGCAGGCTGGAAAAGGAAGGGGTGTTCCAGACCGTCGGCATAACCGATCCGTTTCGTGTCGGTTTGGACACCGTGGCCTTCATCTGGCTAGAAGTCCACCGGAGCCAACTGGAAACCGTCATGCAAGAAATGAAACGGCTGGAATCAGTGCGGTACTTAGTTGTTACCACCGGCTCGTACGATCTCGTAGCCATGGTCGTTCTACCGGATCGGGAACATCTGATTCGTCTCTTAAACGAAGAGCTGGCAACGATCCCAGGAATCATCAGTACCGAAACTTCCATAGTTCTGCAGATCCACAAGCAGATCCATGATTGGATGCCGTTTCGCGCCCGGAAGTATTCCTGATCGCCAGCAAAAATGCACATTGGATTAGAGGAGGAATATCCCATCTATGCCACATCATCTCGATGAAACCGATAAGAAGATTATCCGCCTGCTGCAGAAGGATGGGCGCATGCCTTTCCTAACCATTGCCAATGAACTGGGTTTGGCTGAGGGCACTGTACGCCGTCGCGTCGGGCGCCTTATTGAAGACAAAGTTCTGCAAATTGTGGGTGTAACCGATCCATTTAAGGTCGGTATGAACACCGTAGCCATTGTGGGCATGAAAGTGGAAAGAGGACATATTGAGTCCATCACCAACGCCCTCAGTGACATGTCTGAAGTGCGCTACGTCGCCCTGTCCACAGGCAATTATGACTTGATAATTGAAATCGTTGTGCCCGGCAATGACGAGCTCCTCAATTTCCTTATCCATGATCTCGGAGAAATACCGGGCATACTCAATACGGGGACATCCCTGGTCTTAAAGGTTGCCAAGCAGAACTTCGCTTGGAGCCCCGTTCATTTAGAAAAGCTGTAACGCCTCAAAACGGTACTGCAGTGCCTCAGCCAGATGATCGGCGCCAATGGAACAGCTGCCTTCGATGTCGGCAATCGTGCGTGCGACCCGCAGGGTCTTGTCGCGGCCGCGGGCACTCAAACCCCATTTGGAGACGGCGTGCCTGAGAAATGCTTCCCCGTCGTGTTCCAGGGCCAAGCCTTTCGTAGCCTTCGGGGAGAGCCAGCCGTTGCTGCGGTTACTGCTGCAGCGTTCGAAGGCAGCGGCCGTACTGCAGAAGTCATCCTCTTCCAGTGGGTAGAGGAATACGCACAGATCAAAGCGATCCAACAAAGGACCGGTAAAGCGCTGGTGATAGCGGCGGATTTCCCCCGGCGTGCAGCGGCAGTTATGATGGGGATCCCCTAGAAATCCGCAAGGACAGGGGTTGGCCGTAGCTGCCATGACGAATTTCGCCGGATAGCAGATGCGGTATTCGCTTCTCTGCACCCAGATCTTTCCCGTTTCCATGGGACGGCTCAGCCCTCGCAGGACCGAATGGGAAAAGCGGCCAAGCTCGTCGAGAACCAGCACTCCCTGGTGGGCCAATACCGCTTCACCGGGCACTGCTGTCTGCCTACCGCCTAGTATACCGGCACAGGAGACCGAATGGTGCGGAGTGCGCACGGGCCGATGGCGCATGGGTTTCGACAACGGATGAATGCCGGCGGCCGTGTGGATCCTTGTAACTTCCAGAGATTCGTCTAAAGACATCGGCGGCAGATACTGCACCAGCTCCGAAGCGAGCATCGACTTTCCCACACCCGGGGGGCCCAGCAGCAGTACATGATGGCGTCCTGCACCGCTTAGCTGCAGAGCTCTTTTCGCCGCCGTTTGGCCCAGAACAGCAGTGATGGGTTTTTCTTCGTTTTTCTCGGGGTGCAGCTGGGAAACCGCAGGCACGGAAGGCTGCAGACCCTGCTGCAGAACCTGAACAGCCTCTGCAAGATTCCGGACGAAGTGGCAGGGAACACCGGCGGCTCCAATCGGGTCTTCCTGCCCCGCGGGAAGCATCAGAGGCCGCCCAAGACGTTTGGAAAGCTCTGCTAGAATGATGCCCTGCTGGATGGGCTTCACGGTCCCGTCCAAAGAAAGCTCACCGCCGATCAGCAGGGGCGCCAGATTTTGCAAGGGAACGACACCTGAGGCACAGAGAATTCCTAAGGCGATGGCCAAATCATAGGCGGCGCCATCCTTCGGCCTGGCCGCTGGCGCCAGGTTGACAGTGACCCGCTGCATCGGAAACGCATAGCCGCTGCGGGCTAGGGCGGTCCTGACGCGTGAACGGCTCTCGCGAAGCGATTGCCCGGGCAGTCCAATTATTTCGAAGTTAGGCAGGCCGCGACGTATGTCAATTTGGATATCCAAAAGATAGCCTTCCACGCCCCACACACCACCGCTTTGCACTGTAATCACCGTAACCCACCTCCTGTTTGTGAATACTGTTTTCTATAATTCTCAGTGAATTCCTTCTTCGGTATTTATTTATTTCCTTCCATGGGCTATAATGAAAGCCGACACCCACGCGATGGAGGGAACAGAATGGACAAGAACACAGATCTGGAACGGCTTCTACTTCTGGCGCTGCACCGTATCCCTGGACTGGGGTATGCAAAATGGAAAGTGCTCTATGACCATTTCGGGTCCAATGCCGCTATTTGGGGTGCCGCCCGGCGGGAACTGGAACATGTGCGGGGGATTGGCCCGGAAACCTCGCTGCAGATTGCGTCGGCCAGGAAAGGCTCGAGGATAGAACGCTGCCGGCAGGAACTGATCGACCAGGGCATCTCGGCGGTCACTGTCTTAGACCGACAGTTCCCCGCCGTTTTAAAGAGCAACCTCGGCGATCAAGTTCCACTGGCCCTATATTATCGGGGCGCCCTGCCCACACAGCCAGCCATAGCCGTGGTGGGAACACGCAATCCATCAAGACAAGGCCGAGAAGAAGCAGCTGCCTTTGCCGCTGCCTTTGGCCGGGAAGGCATTACAGTCGTCAGCGGGTTGGCAAGAGGAATTGACGGGTGCGCTCACCACAGCGCAGTGGCGGCCGGCGGAACTACAGCCGCAGTATTGGCCACACCCCTTAACGACATCTATCCCCGGTGTCACAGGCAATTGGCAGAACAGGTGGGCGAGAACGGCTGTCTGTTAACGGAAATGCCGCTGGGCAGTGTGGTTCGCAGGGGCAGTTTCCCCCGGCGGAATCGGATCATTGCAGGATTGAGCCGAGGGGTATTGGTGGTGGAAGCGGGGCTTCCTTCTGGTGCGCTAAACACGGCCACTTGGGCGGCCCATATGAATCTGGATGTCTTTGCCATTCCCGGCAGCATCCGCAACTCCAAACGCAGGGGCAACCACCAGCTCATCCAAGAAGGAGCGGCACTCGTGGAAACGCCTTCGGACGTCACTGAACTGCTCGGCCTCCGTCCTGCGAGTATTCAAGAGGACTCCGATGACTGTCTGGAAGCACTGGTACGAGCCGGACTGACAGCAGGACAGATCATCCAACGTACTGGACTTCCGCCCCAAAAGGTCCTGCGGAGGATAAGCCAACTGCAGCTTAGAGATCCATGAAAGCGCATCGTTGCATTAGCCTCACAAAGCATTTATAATAAAAGGCAGTACCAACAAGTCGCTGCCGTTGTAACAGTGCGCCCAGTGCGCCCTGTTTGAGCAACCGCCGTTGACTTGACCCCAACGGCATCCCATGATAGAATCAGAAACCGCATGCTCAAGGCGAACAGCCCGGCCAGCCGTTCTGCCAGTTCTGGGGTGGTCTCCGGGCACAGCAGCCTGTATTCCCATGCCGCTGCCGGTTCGGCGCCAACCGCCGCCGGTTGCGTTTTCAATGTTGCCGATGTCTCCTCGGTACGATGAAATTGCCATTCATGGACAACGCCTGTGCGTCCAGAGGCTGTATACAGAACAAGATACTGTCAGCATCCGCGGGCGGGGGTCGAATATCCTGTGCCTATCGAGCCCAACCTAATCGTAGAAGGGAGGAGCGGCGAACCCTCCTTACTGTCTTCAGTACGAGGCCCTCGCCAACCTTACATGCGCAATCCAGCCGTATATCGTGCTCTCGGCGGCCTAGTTGAAGGTGTATCGTCGACAACGGCAGACAGCTTAATCGACCAACTGCTCGACCAAGGATTCAAACTGCAAGATATCGCCGACACCATTGACTGGGTATACGAGGACGAAGTTCCCCTCTACCAGCGCCGGGTGTTTTCTGTTGAGGAACGCTACCACTTCTCGCCGGAAGTACAGAACACCTTGCTTACACTGGCAGATTCGGGGTGGTTCACACCCGAGGAAGTGGAATGGACCATTTGGAAGCTCCTGCAGGAAAGTGACGGCTCCATTGACGATATCCAGGTCATGGAAGCCTTCGGCAACGCGGCATCCGATCCATACACCACAGCTCTTCTGACCCCGGGATTGCTGCGGCACTAGTTTATCATGCATGGAATCCAGAAGGGAGGGCCAAGCGTCCTCCCTTGTCCCGTTAACATGGAGGTGGCACTTTGCCAAAATCACTTGTCATCGTAGAGTCTCCCGCCAAAGCAAAAACCATCAGCAAGTTTTTGGGGCGCAATTATACTGTCAAGGCCAGCATGGGACACGTGCGCGACCTTCCCCGAAGCCAGTTCGGTGTTGATGTCAACAACGGTTTTGAACCAAAGTATATCACCATTCGGGGTAAGGGCCCCGTGCTGAAGGAACTGCGAGACGCAGCAAAGAAGGCCAACCGGATTCTTCTAGCCACCGACCCCGACCGCGAAGGCGAAGCCATTGCCTGGCATCTGGCTGAAGCATTGAAGATCAACAACGACAACTGCCGCATCGAATTCCGCGAAGTAACCAAGGATGCCGTTAAGGACTCAGTCAAACAGCCCAAAGAAATCTCGGACAACCTAGTGGCAGCGCAGCAGGCGCGCCGTATATTGGACCGTCTCGTGGGGTACAATCTGTCGCCGCTTTTGTGGGCGAAGGTCAAGCGCGGCCTAAGCGCCGGGCGTGTGCAGTCGGTGGCCGTGCGCATCATCTGTGAGCGGCAGGAGGAGATCGACGCATTCGTACCGGAAGAGTATTGGACGATCACAGCCCATCTGGCCAATACCGCAAAAGAAAAATTTGAAGCAAAGCTGCTGCACTACAAAAACAAGAAAGTCGAGCTTAAGGATAAGGAGCAGACAGACGCCATATTGGCGGATTTAAAGGGCAAACCCTGGCATGTGGATGCTGTGCGGAAGAAGCAGCGCCGCCGCAACCCGGCTCCGCCTTTTACCACCAGTACCCTGCAGCAGGAAGCGGCCCGGAAATTGAACTTCACGGCCAAAAAAACCATGCGCGTCGCCCAACAACTCTATGAAGGCCTGGATGTGGGCGAGGAAGGTACCACCGGACTGATTACGTACATGCGCACCGATGCCACCCGGGTCAGTCCAACGGCCATTGACGAAGCCCGCCGGCAGATTGCAGACGCCTTTGGCCAAGATTACCTGCCATCAAAACCCCGCCAGTACCAATCGAAGAGCGGTGCCCAGGAAGCCCATGAAGCAGTTCGCCCCACGTCGGCGCTGCGCACCCCATCCGGGATGAAACCTCACCTGTCCCGGGACCAGCTGCGGTTGTACCGTTTGATCTGGGAACGGTTTGTGGCCAGCCAAATGGCTGCTGCGATTATGGACAGCGTATCCGTGGACATCAAAGTCGGCGACTACCTGTTCCGCGCTACCGGCTCAAGCATACGGTTTCCTGGATTCCTGAAGCTGTATGAGGAAGGACAGGACGACGTCAAGGAACAGGAGGGCATACTTCCCGAGTTAGCCGAAGGTGAACGGCTGACGCGCCGCAAGGTCGAGCCTAAACAGCATTTCACCCAACCTCCGCCGCGCTACAGCGAGGCAATGCTTGTGCGGACCCTTGAAGAAAAGGGTATTGGAAGGCCCAGCACCTATGCCCCCATTATTGACACGATACTGCGGCGGGGTTATGTGGTTTTGGAAGAGAAGCGCTTTATGCCCACGGAGCTGGGCATCATCGTGGTCGATCTGCTCAAGGAACACTTCAGCCAGCTGATGGATGTTGGATTTACAGCGGAGCTGGAACGAAAACTTGACCAGGTCGAGGAAGGCCAGGCGTCTTGGAAAGGCGTGATAAGAGAATTCTACAGTTCCTTTGCCAAAGACCTGGAAAAGGCCCATGAGCACTTGGAGAAAATCGAAATTGAAGACGAAGAATCGGACGTTCCCTGCGAACAATGCGGACGCATGATGGTCATTAAGTGGGGCCGCTACGGGAAGTTCCTGGCCTGCCCCGCTTATCCCGAATGCAAGAACACGAAACCGATTTTGGAAGAAATTGGCGTGCCCTGCCCTAAATGCACCGATGGCCAGATTGTCCAGCGCAAATCCAGGAAAGGGCGAACATTCTATGGGTGTTCCAATTATCCTGACTGTGATTTCGTGTCCTGGAACAAGCCGGTGGACGAAGCCTGCAAACACTGCGGCGAACTTCTGGTTATCAAGCGGCAAGGTCAGACACCCACCTGTGCGACCAAGGGGTGTCCGGGAGGTAACAGATCGTGATAGCTCATGTTATTGGGGCCGGATTAGCCGGTTCGGAAGCTGCCTGGCAGCTGGCTCAAAAAGGCGTGTATGTGCAGCTATGGGAGATGCGCCCCCATAGGATGACTCCCGCCCATCACACGGGCGAACTGGCCGAATTGGTATGCTCTAACTCCCTGGGTTCCCGCCTGCTGACCGCTGCAGGTGGGCTTCTTAAAGCTGAACTGGATACGCTCGGTTCATTCATTCTCCGCTGTGCCCAGGCATCGGCTGTACCCGCCGGAGGAGCACTGGCCGTGGATCGAAAGCGCTTCTCGCGCCGGATCAGCGATATGTTGGGAGCCCATCCGCGCATTCGTATTCGGCGTGAAGAGTG
>PUOC01000149.1 GCA_003551965.1 Clostridiales bacterium
GTAGTGTATGGGAAAAGCCCGCTGCAGCCAGGGATCCATTGTACATCCCAATGCGGCTAAGGCAGTAAGCGCTGCAGCAAAGCACAGTAGAATTGGTCTTGTGTGCATCGACTGTGCCCTCCTCTAGCGCTATGGAGCAGGATTGAGCTGTGTTAGGATCATGGCAGCGGACGCGAGATTGGTGGCGGCTGGTACGTTGTGCACATCGCATACCCGGAGCAGTGCCGTGATATCCGGTTCATGGGGCTGGGCTGTGAGGGGATCCCGCAGAAAAATGACTGCTGCCACTTGGCCGTTGGCCACCTGGGAACCGATCATCTGATCACCTCCATAGGGGCCGGAGAGAGTGCTCTCGATGTCGAGGCCGGTGGCGTCGGCAATCCTTCTTCCTGTGCTGCCCGTGGCCACTATGTGGAAGACAGCCAAACGTTCTTTGTGTTGTTGGACAAAGGCCACCATTTCGTCTTTCTTCTTGTCATGGGCAATCAGGGCAATCTTCATGCAGTTCCCTCCAAAGCGCCTCCACCTGTGCATATGTCTGCTGCACTGAACCGCTGTTGTCAATCACAGCATCGGCTTTGGCCGCCTTCTCATGCAACGGCATCTGGCTTTCCATGCGTTGCCGGGCTTGGGCAGCATCAATGTCATCACGCTCCATAATTCTTTTCTGCTGTGTCTGCTCATCCACATAGACAACCCAGATGGGAGACAAGAACTGGTCACATCCCGTTTCAAACAGCAGCGGGATGTCTGCTACCACTGTATATCCACTGGTTTCCCACTGCCGGCCTTGCTCTTTGATTTCGCTTATCACCTGGGGATGGATAATCCCTTCTAAGATGCGGCGCTTCTCTTCATTAGCGAAAACAATGCGACCCAACTGCTTGCGATCGATGGTGTTGTTGTCTCGGACTGCCTCCGGAAAGGCCTGCACTGTAAGCTTGTGGCCCTCGGTGCCCGGAGCGATGGCTTGACGGGCCAAAACATCGGCGTCGAGAACAACGGCGCCCAACCGCTCTAAATAAGAACTAACAGTGCTCTTTCCTGAGGCTACTCCGCCGGTTAATCCTACCATGGCGGCAGCTCCTTCTGGCAAGCAGGGCAGAAATGACTGCTGCGGCCTGCCAATTTCAACTTCTCCACCGGCTTGCCACAGTGCCGGCACGGCTGATCCGTTCTTTTGTAGACCTGTAGCCGTCCCTGAAAACTGCCTGTTTGGTTGTAACCGTTGCGGAAATCTCTGATGGTCGTTCCTTCGTGTTCGATGGCATCCAACAAAATGGAACGAATGCAGGAGGCCAATCGCCGCAAGTCAGCATCCGTCAGCGACGAACCCGGCCGTCTTGGATGAATGCCGGCACAGAACAAACTTTCATCAGCATAAATGTTGCCCAGGCCAGCCAAGAGCTGTTGGTTCAGCAACAGGGACTTTACAGGTGCCCGGCGCTTCTGCAGCTGCGCTGCCCATGCCCTGTGATCCCAATCGGAGGCGGTCGGATCGGGACCAAGTCGCTGCAGGCCGCCAATGGAGTGAAACAACTCGTCAGAGCCTAGATATATGGTACCAAAGCGGCGGGTATCTTGAAAGCAGAGAGTTGTGCCATTATCCAGCCTAAATACCGCGGCCAGCTTCACTAAGCCGGCGGATTCAGCGGTATCCATGGTATAGAGACGGCCCGTCATCCGCAGGTGTACGACCATATAGTGTCCGCCGGCTAAGTGGAAGACCAGGTATTTACCCAGTCTATTCAGGCCCTCAATGGTCTTTCCCGTGACCCAAGCTCTGGCTTTTGCGGGGCAGTTCCCCGGAAGGGATCGCGGGTCGAGGAATTGTGCTTCAGTGATCAGCGCGCCGCGAACCCGGGGTTCCAGGCAGCGGCGAACCGATTCAACTTCAGGCAGTTCCGGCATACTATGCACTTCCCTATTCTTTGTGTGGTTCCATGTCCTTCCAGTTCGGACCGGTTTGTATGTCCACGTTCAGTGGTACAGAGAGTTTCACGGCGTTTTCCATTTCTCTGCGCAGCAGTGCGACGCACTGTTCCGTTTCCGATGACGGCACCTCCAGCACCAGTTCATCGTGGACCTGCAGGAGCAGTCTACTCTCTAGGCCTTCGCTGTCCAGTGCATTCTGCACCCGGATCATGGCCAGTTTGATAATGTCTGCAGCACTTCCCTGTACGGGGGTGTTCATGGCCGTGCGCTCGGCGAAGCTGCGTCGGGCAAAGTTGCGTGCCTTGATGTCCGGAACATAGCGTCGCCGATGGAACAGCGTTGTGACATAGCCTTGCTCACGAGCGTGGGCCACCGCCCAGTCCATATACTCCTTGACCTTAGGGTAGCGGGAAAAGTATTGGTCAATATACTGCTGGGCCTTTTCCTGCGGCATGTTGGTATTGCGCGCCAATCCGAAAGCGGAAATGCCGTAGACGATACCAAAGTTGACAGCCTTGGCTGCACTGCGCTGTTCCTTTGTCACTTCCGACCGATTGATGCCCATGACTTCAGCCGCCGTCTGCGTGTGGATATCGAGCCCCTGCTTGAATGCATCGAGCATTTTTTCGTCGCCGGCCATGTGCGCCAATACCCGCAGCTCAATCTGGGAATAGTCTGCTGCCATCAAGACAAAACCTTCCGGTGCTACAAAGGCTTTCCGGATGCTGCGGCCGGCCTCTGTCCGTATCGGTATATTCTGCAGATTGGGGTTGGTGCTGCTTAATCGTCCCGTGGCTGTTATTGTCTGGTTGAAGGTGGTGTGTATGCGTCCAGTCTTAGGGTGAATCAGTTCACCTAATGCATCGGCATAGGTAGATTTCAACTTTGACTGCTGCCGGTATGCCAGTATATGCGCTACAATGGGATGATCGGACAGCTGTTCGAGAACTTCGGCATCGGTGGACGGTCCCGTCTTGGTTCGCTTGATAACAGGAAGCTCAAGCTTCTCGAAGAGGATTCTTCCCAGCTGCTTGGTGGAATTGATGTTGAACTCCTCGCCCGCCATGTCGTAGATGGTATCGGTGAGCTCCTGAAGCTTCTTCTCCATGTTGTGGGAAAGCGTTTCCAAGTGATCGGGGTCGACAAGGATTCCATAATATTCCATATCGGTCAGGATGGCTGCCAAGGGTATTTCCATGTCATGGTACAGTTCCCACATATCACTGGTTTTCAGGGTTTGCTCTAAAACTGGTGCCAGCGCATGGGCTCGGGCGGCTTCGGCGGCGAGCCTGTTTTCTAGCGAAACCACCTCCGACAGCGGCGGCAGATCGCCGTATCGCTGCGAAATACCGTCGAGGCTGAGATCGCCTGCGGGATCTAGGACGTATCCTGCCAAGACCGTGTCCACTTGTATCGTTGGCCGGATTCCCTGCGGCATCAAAGCACGAAAGAGCTGTTTTGCATCCACAGCTGTGACGGCAGCATCCGAATCAAGCCGCGACCGCACGGCATCCCATGCCTGTTTAGGGCTGTCGGTGGTAAGATGGTAGGCCTTCTCAGACGCGGAAAGCAGCAGATCGGTGCAGATGCGGTCGGGGCCTTCGCCGTCGGAGCGGACGGTGGCGGAGAAGCAGTGGTCCGCAGCCAAAAACGACTGCAATGCCTTCACCGCCCCGTCATCAACGCTGCACAGGTCTGTGATGGGAGCCTGGTCTGGGGTTTCATCCGCGCTGTCGTGGGAAGACAGCGTTTCAAGCTTGGCCAGCAGCGTTCGAAATTCGAGGCGAGTAAACAACTGTTTCAACTGCTGCAGATCCATTGCCATACCGCTTTGGATGTCGATGTCCAGGGGAACGCTGCAGTCGATCTGTGCCAAGCTGCGGCTGAGATAGGCTTGGTCCTTGTTCTCTGCGAGCCGTTCCTTGAGTTTCCCCTTCTGTTTGTCGATATTTTCATAGATCGCATCTAGCGACGGATGTTCTTGCAGCAGCTTCATGGCAGTCTTTTCACCAATCCCGGGAACACCCGGGATGTTGTCGCTGCTGTCACCCATCAATGCCTTTAACTCAGGGATCTGTTCGGGGTTGAGCTTGTACTCCTGCTTTAAGTGCTCTAAATCGACCTTTTCGGTTTCCTGGATTCCTTTTTTTGTCAGCAGCACGCACGTCTTATCGGATACCAGCTGCAGCGAATCCCGGTCCCCGGTCACAATCCAAGCGCAAACCCCCTCCTGTTCGGCCAGTCTAGCTGCTGTGCCGATGACATCGTCCGCCTCATATCCTTCCAGTTCGAGACGGGTTATGCCAAAGGCATCGAGCACTTCTTTGAGAAGTGTTACCTGGGGTCTCAGTTCTTCGGGCATTTCTTTTCGGGTCGCCTTGTATTCTTCGTATTCGCGGTGGCGGAACGTGGGAGCCGAGACATCAAAGGCGACAAAAATGCTGTCGGGATTATACTGATCCATGAGACGAAACAGCATCCGCGTAAAGCCGTACACGGCGTTGGTGTGTTCACCTTCCGCTGTTGTCAAAGAAGGCAGGGCCCAGAAGGCGCGGTGAAGAAGGCTGTGTCCGTCGATTAGGAATACGCGTTTCGTCATGCTTGTCCCCCATTTCTTTCACTGTTATTCCACGTAGTCTGCGAAAACCCTGCAAACTGCAGAGGTCAGTGAAACACGACGATGAAAGGCCCCTGCCGAAGCAGGGACCAGCATTGGCTCTATTAACCGCAGCGGCTGAACCCGCAGTCCAGACAAACATCACAACCGTCTTCATGTTTAATACGGCTGCCTCCGCAGTCCGGGCAGGCGGTATTCCCCATCCAGCCCTCAGAAGCCGGCGCCGCTTCGATGGTTTCCGGCGATGGGCCGGGGTTTGATGGCGCTGTTCCGTTTTCAAAGGGAAGGGGCGGCTGGGCACTGCGCTCGGCAATATAACGGTCGATGACGTTGGCAATGGCGTCGGGACAAGACAAGGTCAGCTTGCCGTCCTGCCACATGGGGTGGGGGCAGCGGATACCGCGCATCTGACGGCTGATCTGGGCTGGTTCCACACCGGAACGAAGGGATAAAGACATGAGTCTCGCGGTTGCCTCCGAAAATGCCGCTGCGCACCCGCCGGCCTTGCCGATGGTTGTGAAGATCTCGCAGATGCCTTTGTCATCTTCATTGATTGTGACGTATAGGGTTCCGCATCCGGTTTTAACCCGTTCCGTCTGCCCTCTGGTTACCCGGGGACGCTTGCGGGGACTATGCTTGACAGTATGGTCGGGTTGACTGCCTGCTTTCTGTCCCTTCTTTTTCGTGCCTACAGTCAGGACCTCGCCTTCTCGCGATCCCGAGCGGTACACGGTTACACCCTTGCACCCGAGCCGATAGGCCAGTTCATAGACGGTGCGAATGTCGTCTTGGGTCGCCTTGGCCGGGAAGTTCACCGTTTTGGACACGGCGTTGTCAGTGAACTGCTGAAATGCTGCCTGCATCCTTATATGCCATTCGGGCGAAATATCATGGGCTGTAACGAACAGTTTCTGGAGGTCTTCGGGGATATCATCCATACCCTGAATGGACCCCCGCTCGGCTACCCGCTCCATCAGTTCCTGCGAATACAGGCCGCGCTCTCGCATGATCTCTTCGAACAGCGGATTGACATCCAGCAGCTTGTCGTCGTCCATGACGTTGCGGGTAAAGGCCAGCGCAAAAAGGGGTTCAACACCGCTAGAAGCTCCCGCTATAATGGAAATCGTTCCGGTCGGCGCAATTGTCGTGACCGTGGCGTTTCGGATGGCTATGCCCCTCTTGTCCCAGCTGCTGCCGGGATGATGGGGGAATGGGCCCCGTTCTTCAGCCAATTTCTGGGAAGCCGCAACGGCTCGACTATGGATGAATTCCATGACTTGACGGCCGAAATCCACGCCTTCATCGCTGTTGTAGGCCAGTCCCAGCCGAATGAGTAGATCGGCGAATCCCATTACACCCAGACCGATCTTGCGGTTGCCCTTTGTCATGGTCTCAATGGCTTTGACGGGGTAACTATTGGCGTCGACTACGTTGTCCAAAAAGCGTACACTGATGTCAATGACCTCTGCTAGGTGATCCCAATCCAGATCCCATTGGTTTCCATCTCTAACGGTAAATCGGGCCAAATTCAAAGACCCGAGATTGCAGCTTTCATTAGGCAGCAGAGGCTGCTCACCGCAGGGGTTCGTGGCCTCAATCTCGCCTATGTGGGGCGTTGGATTGGCTTTGTTAATACGGTCCAAAAAGACGATGCCGGGCTCGCCGTTTTTCCAGGCCATTTCGACGATCTTTCCAAACACTTCCCGGGCGGATAGCACTTCTACGGTTTCACCGGAGCGGGGATTCACCAGAGGATAGGTTTCGTCGGCCTCCGCGGCTTGCATGAACTCTTCGGTGATGGCTACGGAGATATTGAAATTGGTTATCTCGGTATTGTCTGCTTTACACTGGATAAATTCAAGAATGTCCGGATGATCGACACGCAGTATGCCCATGTTGGCACCCCGCCGTGTGCCCCCTTGTTTGACAGCCTCCGTGGCGGCATTATAGCACTTCAGGAACGATACAGGGCCGCTCGCGACCCCGCCTGTGGAGCGCACTCGGTCGCTGTTGGGGCGCAGGCGGGAAAAACTGAACCCTGTTCCGCCTCCGGACTTCTGAATCAAGGCGGTGTCCTTTAAAGTCTGGAAAATACTCTCCATGGAGTCTTCAACAGGAAGGACAAAACATGCTGCCAACTGTTGGAGATCCCGCCCTGCGTTCATCAGCGTTGGACTATTGGGTACAAACTCCAGATTCTGCATGATCTTCTCGAATTGGGCCCGCACCTCTTCTTCCTTCTCCGGAACATACGATTTTTCCACCGCGGCCAAATTGGCGGATACCCGCTGGATCATTTCCTCTGGAGTTTCAACAACTTGGCCGTCTTGCTTCTTCAAATAGCGTCGTTCTAAAACTGTACGAGCGTTGTCGGAGACCTGCATACACTCGCCCCTCTCCACAAAATATGCTTGGTATATTGTTTAGAAATACTATATCTTGTTTCCCAATTCCTGCCGACCGCATAAAAAACCGCTGTCGTTCGCGACAGCAGTTAGGCGGATCGGAGGGGAACAGGTTCGAGGTGGTAGATTCCGGATTCGTCGAAAATGCTTTTTCGAACCCGGATTTCTACACCGCTTGCCACTGCTTGGGCCAGCGCTTCTGCAAAGGGAGGGTCCTTTGCTGCATTGGCAGTAAAGACCTGCGCATCCCTGCGCTGAACAATGAAATATACCATGGCCCGCCATCCGGCCCGTGCGGCTTCGGCCAGTTCCAGCAGATGCTTCGTTCCGCGGGTAGTCGGTGAGTCCGGAAACAAAGCGAGCCCCTTGTTCACTAAGGTGACTGATTTTGTTTCCACTAGCAGAAATCCGCTTGGATCGGCAAAATCGAAACGGCTCCGTCCATGGGTGAATTCCCTGCGAAGCCGTGGATAGAACTGCAGTTCCGCCAAATCGCCTCTCTGCCAGAGCGACCAAATCAGGCGATTCGGCATCATGGCATCGACACAGACCAGTGTTCCTCCGGCGTCGGCCAGAACCAGTTTTCCCTTCGTTCGGCGGCCGTTGGAATCGGCCGCCGGTTCCCAGGCCACCGATGCTCCGGCGCGCAGGAGCTCGCCCATCCGTCCAGAACTGGGAACGTGTACAGCGAGCTCTTCGTCATCCACCTGGATCACCGCCGCAAATCGATTCGTCCGTTCAAGAAAAACGCCCCACTGCAGGGGCGGAAAGCGGACCACATGTCTACTCGGCTTCATGGTCTGTGGCTTCTGCCAAGGACAAGCAGTCTCTGCACACCCCATAGAACTCCAGCCGGTGATAGCTGACTTGGCCATCAATCATATCAGACACGTCTTCTTCGAGTTGCTTCTGCACCGGGAGATCCAGATCGGTCACCTGACCACATTCTTCGCATACAAAATGATAATGATTCTCCGGATTGCCGTCAAAACGGCTGTAGGTGCTTCCATAAGACAATTCCAAAGCCTGGCCCATTTCCGTCAAGGTCTTCAGATTGCGGTAGATGGTGCCCAAACTGACATTGGGCATTTCCTTGCGGACTTCTTGGTACACCCAGTCGGCTGTGGGGTGGCTGCGCGTACTGCGCAGGACATCCAAAATGACTTCCCTCTGTTTGGTCCTGCGGATGAACCCCTTCTTGGCGGTCACGAAATCCTCCCCTTCTAAAGGTTATTGAAAAGAATTATCACTATGTCCAGTATACGAGCCAAAGCTTGGATTGTCAAGCAAATTTGATGGTTATTTAACAAGAATAGGCAGCAGTAGCCAGCACAGCTACCGTTGAACGGGGCGAAAAAGGGGGTTGAAAAGCACCCGGTTACGTGATACGATAATTACTGTCAAAGACTGGCCGAAGTGGTGGAATTGGCAGACACGCACGACTCAAAATCGTGTGGGATTTCCCCGTGAGGGTTCGACTCCCTCCTTCGGCACCAGTTTTTATACCGAAACAATTCCCATGGGAAACGCTCTTGGCCAAATGGTCTTGGGCGTTTTTGTTATACCCCATGGGTGTTTCGCCATGTTGGCCCTAGTTTCGCCCACGCGGATCAGAGAGATTTATTCCTTCCCTGTCCGGCGCGCAACAAGTTCGATGTCACAATCGCCAGGCGGGTTCCCGGGAACGTTTCTGGCATTCTGGCGAAAAATGGCCAGGAATACTGCCGCAGGCGGTTTCACTGTTATGATAGAGATAATCTGCACCCGGCTAGAGACCCAGATGTTCTTTGACGACAAAGACTCTGACCTTTACGCCGAAGGGCTGCTTGCGATGAATGGTTGTTATCGAACAAACACATTCTGCTGAGTAGCAATGGCTGCATCTGCCTGTTCTAACACAGGGCGTGTTTCTCTTATGTTTTGCTGCCAACTTGATAGCTGTCTCCTTTGCCCGGTGAAGGGCGCTATCAAGGTTATCCACGATTTTATTTTCTCCGATTATGTAGATCACTTCCCTTGGCCCGAAGCAGGTGGCCCCTACTCTATTGCCCGTTCCATCAATGTTCACGATCTCGCCATTCATTGACAGCGCATTGGCGGATGTAATGTACATGTCCGACGCCAATGCGTTGCGCTCGATTTCTCCTGCTTGCCCTGGCTCATGCAGAAAAAGAGCCGCGGCTGAAGGTCGGATCTCATCTATTAAACCTATCTCCGCAACAGTCTGCGAACTCCCGAAACCAACCTTCTTCGCCTTGGTGATCCTGGAAACTTCTCTGACCACTTGGGTGCTGTTTTCAAAAATCCGGACCGAATAACCGCATTTGGCTAGTTGTCTCTCAAGCTTTCCTAGGTCTTCCATGTCCGCCATACCCTTCATTAGGTTCTCGACTCACTGGTCTTTGCAGTTAATCTCTACGGATGATAGCCCTTGGCGATGGGTTATGGTCGAGTGCAGAGACATCCCGACTCCATCGCCGTTTGGCCCCTGTTAACGCCTGCGATTTGGGGCGGGCCAGCGGTGCAACGAG
Organism: Clostridiales bacterium; assembly: GCA_003551965.1. Classification (GTDB taxonomy): domain Bacteria; phylum Bacillota; class Limnochordia; order Darwinibacteriales; family B1SED10-159; genus B1SED10-159. The sequence goes on from PUOC01000149.1 coordinate 9,489, forward strand.
ACGGGCCAGAAAGAAAACTCAGGGTCAGGGATTACATCTCCTGGCCAATGCGAGCGGCGCCTTTGACACTATTCGTCTAGGGGGACAGCCTCGGCCCGTCCCAAGACAAAACCCGGTTTTAAGGTGTATAACCGCTTCTCATCGGCATCTTGGTTAACATGGGATTTCATTACCCGGCCCACAAACAGCATGTGATCCCCGGTGACCAGCTGCGAATCCAATTTACACTCGAAGTTGGCGACCGCGTCAGAAAACAATCCAGTGTCCACGGAGGAAGCTCGCTGCGTGGGCAGCGGGAA